>JALEVQ010000106.1 GCA_022788205.1 Robinsoniella sp.
TTACATTCTAATATTTGAAATCCATTATCATCAGCTATTTTATTGAGTATCTCTATTAATCTATTCTCTATTTGTTCTGTGATTATTTTGTGTCTGTATTTAACACACCAAACAATATGATATTGTATTGAATATACATACCCACGACCATGAGTTACTTCCATATATATATTATCACCTCAAGATTATGATAGTATATGTATGCTTAAAAATCCAGTATTTTCAACATATTAAGATGTATTTTGAATTAACATATATATGTCAATTCATCCCATGACTAAAGTCACGGGTGTTCTTGACATATATTATAAATCATTTTTGAGAGAATGTACACTTTTTTTCGGCTATTTTTACTTTATTTTCTAATTTTTCAAACCACTTATACTATTTTAATAATATGACAGATTTCTATAATTGCCACTTATTTCGGAAGTTTTTTGAGTAGTTCTTCGAAATAATCAGGGAGAGGTGCTGTCACTTCGAAGTAGGCTCCTGTTCTGGGATGAACAAATCCTAAAACCATCGCATGCAGGGTCTGTCCCTGCAGATGGTAGGGACATTTTGCTGGTCCATACACGGTATCTCCCAAAATCGGATGAGAGATACTGCTCATATGAACGCGGATCTGGTGGGTTCTGCCCGTCTCCAGCTGACATTCAATATAAGTATATTTCTGAAAACGCTCTAGCACGCGGTAGTGAGTCACCGCTTCTTTTCCGTTCTTATGGTTCACTGCCATCTTCTTTCGATCAATCGGATGGCGACCGATTGGTTGATCGATGGTCCCCTCCTCTTCCTTGATCACACCGTGGACAATGGCACGATATTTGCGGGTGATTGAGTGAACCTTCAGCTGTTCTGCCAAAGCATTGTGTGCAAAATCATTTTTACATACGACAAGAGAGCCTGTGGTATCCTGATCGATCCGGTGGACAATGCCTGGTCGCATCGTGCCGTTGATTCCCGACAATTGATCTTTACAGTGATATAACAGTGCATTGACGAGTGTGTTCGTGTAATGACCGGCACTTGGATGCACTACCATACCTTTTGGTTTATTTACAATGATTAAATCTTCATCCTCATATAGAATGTCCAGCGGGATATTTTCTGGCTCTACATCCAAGATTTCAGGATCTGGGATCTCAATCTCTACCTGATCACCTGTGTTTAGCTTATAATTATTTTTACTTTCTTTTTGGTTTACCAAAATTTTCTGCTCTTTGATCAGCTTTTGCCAAAAAGAACGTGAATACTGAGGAAATTGCTCTGACAGAAAACGGTCGATGCGTTTTCCACTCTCCTCGTGTGTAATTTCACAATAATACTGTTCCATGGGTCACCTTTGTCTTATTTTGAAGTATGTGTTTTTTTATGAATAAAAGCATCCTGCAATTCTTCCTCATGATATACAAAAAGAACTAGAATCGCAAGGAGGATAATCGACAGGACAATATAGCAGTCAGCGAGATTGAACACAGGGAAATCAATCAGCGAGATATATGCAAAATCAATCACATATCCATGCCAGATTCTGTCAATCATGTTTCCGATTGCCCCTGATATGATTCCAATCATACTGATGCGAAGAGGCAAAAACTGCTTTTTTAAAGAAGTCTTGCAGTAGGCGACAAAGAATCCGACCGCAATGATGGCGGCAAAGGTAATCGGAAGCCACTGACGATTTTTTAAAATTCCAAAAGCGACGCCCACGTTTTCAAGATAATGAAGCTCAAAAACATTTGGGATCACAACAAGATCCGATCCGCCTTTTAAAAAACGGGCAGCAAGCCATTTTGTGAGCTGATCAAGTAAAATAAGCAGGGAACACGAAAGAAAGGCGATCCCTGCACGGTGTTGTCTTATCGTTGTCTTCATTTGCTTTCCTCGATTTCCAGATCAGCATTAAAATAATTGATGGCATCTAGAATCTCCTGATCCGTTACGGTGCGGTCAATCACAGCATTTCCGATACCGTCAAGTAAGATAAATTTCAAAGTTCCATTTTCCATCTTCTTATCTACCTTTGTGGCAGCTAGAATCTCCTGCGGATTCAATCCAGAAAATGAGATTGGCAGCTCAAATCCGACATTCATATCCCGTATCTCAAAAAATTCCTCATCTGTCAAAAGCCCTCTCTTCCATGAGATCTGGGAAGCCATCACATATCCAAGAGCAATGCACTGACCGTGAAGCCACTGAAAATTCATCAGTTTTTCGATGCTGTGCCCTAATGTATGACCGAAATTCAGCAGAGCGCGCTCTCCCTTCTCAAGTGGATCTTTTTCCACCACAAGGCGTTTGATATTACAGCTTTTGCTCACCATCTCAAGAAGTGTCGCCTGGTCGCGTTCGCAGATCTCAGACATATGTTCGATTGTCCACTCATAATAGGATGCATCTTTGATCAGACCATGCTTCAAAACTTCTCCCATGCCGCAATAAAATTGTTCATCCGAGAGGGTGTTTAAAGTGGCGATATTGATATAGACCATCTTTGGCTGGTGAAAAGCTCCAACCATATTTTTATAACAGTCAAAATCCACGCCGGTCTTTCCTCCAATACTACTGTCAACCTGTGCCAGAAGTGTGGTTGGAACTTGAACGAAATCAATGCCTCTTAAATAGGTAGCAGCTGCAAATCCTGTCAAGTCACCGGTCACACCGCCTCCTAAAGCAATCAATAAATCTTTACGGTCAAATTTTTCTTCAATTAAAAAGCGGTACAGATTTGTGACAGTATCCAGATTTTTGTGCTGTTCTCCTGCTGGGAAAGTATATACGACCACTCTCTTGCAGACACTGGAGATTGTTTCTGCCACTTTCTGCGCGTATAAAGGTGCAACATTGCTGTCTGTGACAATGCATACATTGCGATTCTGTGTGTTTAACTGAGAGAGTTTTTCAGGCAACGCGTCAAACGATTGTTCAAAATAAATATGATATGCCAGCACACCATCTTTTTTTACATCCATGGTGGAATAAATGATATTTTTTTTCATAGATAAAATCCTTTCCTTTAGCTATACTTTTCCAGTGAAATCAAAATTCTGCCTTTTTTTGTTCTGGATATTTCACCCATATACTGAAATCTTCCCATACCACGGACTGAGATAATGTCTTTTTCTTTCAGGTGATATCCGTTTGAGGTGATCATTTTTCCATTGACAAACACTTTTCCTGCTTCGATCATTGCAGTCAGACTGCTTCTTGATCCCGGAAAAGCCTGGGCGATCACTGCATCAAGCCGTACCGAAGAGACGCTTCCCTGTATCTCTTCTTTCTTTAAAGGAATATCGATCTTTTCTTCGATAACCTCCTTTGTTGAGACAACAGTATGGCGTACACGGCACAGTTCCTGACAGATCAGTTCTTTGATGGACTGTCTGCAAAACAAAAGCGCACGTCCTTCTTCCACAAGAATATCTCCGATCTGGCTGCGATCGATGCCGAGATTTAACACGGCTCCGAGATAGTCACGGTGTGTGAGAGGATCTGAAAATTTCAAATTACATGGCTTGATCTCCAGAGTTGCAATCGGAAAAGGGATCTGATCCTCTTCCCTATATAAACAAAAAGCATCAGGAATAAAAGCTACTATCTGACGCTCTGCAAATTCATAGCCTCCAAAAATTTTCCATTTTACAAAGGAAAATTTTTGGAGGTTACTGTGAAAGATATGAAGTTCATTTAAGTTTAAGAAATTGCTATATATAATGATATTTTTCATTCTAGCCTGGTTTGCCAGGTCTATAAGACGTTTTTCAAATTGTTCTTCCATAATATTTTCATTTAAAAGCGACTGTGCACATCGATTGCTGCTCCCATTCTCTCCTGGAAATCACCGTTTAACTTCACTGTCTCCGGTGTGATAATCAGCATCTTTCCATTGTTTGGAGAGATTCGCTCGATTCTTCCGTTTAGAGCATAACATGTTCCCGATGAGAAATCTACAATTCTCTGAGCTTCTTCCGGAAGTGCCTCTTCCAGATTTAAGATCACCGTTGAGTTGCTCCAGAGTGCTTCTGTGATTCGATAAGCATCATCCAGAGACTGAGGTTTTAAGACGATGATCTGGCTGCTCTCACCACCGGTCGATTTTTTGCGCGGACGGATCGGTGAAACTTTGCTGCTGGTTGTGTTTGGCATAATCTCAGCGGCTTGCTGTGTCTGACGCGATGTCTTTTGAGTTGAGGAAGTTTTTACCTGGCTGCTCTTTGAACGGCGTTTTGGCTCATCGTCGTCATCTTCATCATCTTCATCCTCATCACGGCTTTTAAACAAACGCTTCTTCGGACGTTCCTCATCGAAATCATCTACCTCATCATCCAGGAACTCATCATCATCCATATCCTCATCATCGTTTAATTTCATTGCGTTTAAGAATTTATCAAGAACACCCATATTCTAATCTCCAATCTTTATCGTTTCTCGTTTTGTACTTTTTCAGTATCCTGCCCTTTTCGCAGCAGTGCTGCAAACTATATGTGTATGTCTATCCCATTGTATGATTGCCGCAGCAGGTGCGGCAGATTATAGATTTATGTTGTAATTTCGCTCCCCAAAGATCCCCGTACCTACGCGGACCAATGTGGCGCCTTCCTCTATAGCAACCTCATAATCACCTGTCATACCCATGCTTAATTTACGCATACTAACATTATCAATGTTTTTCTGTGCTATGTCAACAGATAATTTTCTCAAATTTTTGAAATGTACGCGATTTTCTTCGGCATTGTCTACAAACGGTGCAATCGTCATCAAACCTTCAATGTGCAGATGGGGCATCTTTGCGATAATCTTGACGGCTTCTTCCACCTCTTCCTGCAAAAATCCGAATTTACTCTCTTCCCTGGCAATATTTACCTCAAGCAGAATCGAAACCATTCTCTCTCTCTTTGCAGCTTCCTCCTCGATTGCCTCGGCGAGACGGACGGAATCAACGGAATGAATCAGGCATGCTCTCTCTATGACATATTTAATTTTGTTCCTCTGAAGATGACCAATCATGTGCCAATGAATATCATCCGCCATCACTTCATATTTTTCTTTCAGCTCCTGAGGCTTGTTTTCTCCAAAATCTCTGATACCCTCGTCATAAGCCTCCTCAATCAGAGAAACAGGTTTGGTCTTGCTGACTGCAATTAAAGTCACTTCTCTTGGGTCTCTCCCGGCACGCATACATGCCTGGAGAACATTATGCTGCACTTCTCTTAAATTTTCTCTTACCACTGATTTTCACCTCTAAAATATAATCTGATCTTCCGTCACCGCAGAAGCATCCAGAACGATATGGTCATACTGTGTAAGACTGTATTCATCCTCTGACTCTACAATACAATATTCTTCATTTGAATCAATCACCGTCACTTCGCAGAAAATAGCATATCCCATATTGACATTGTAGACTCCTGTCATCTGCTCAGAGTCCACGATATGGAAGCGTTCCTCACCTTTGATCACATAGTCTGCCATCTGGAAGACTGTATCATCAATGTAAAACGCAGCTTCCTCCTCACGGTAGACCGGAACTTCTACCTTACTTACGACTGCAGATCCATCACTCGCATAAGTTTCACGTGTCAAAGTGATGGTACTCGGATTTTCTGCATCATACACCGCAAATTCTTTTGGTATTTTGAAGAACTCTCTGACAGCAAGTGCAGAATTTGGAATCTTTAGTCCCCTCTCTCGACTGATCAGCAGCTCAATCTCGATAAAACGGTCTGATGCGAATCGTATGAGAGAATTTCCAATGTCCAATTTTCCGAAATATTCATCGCCATTTTGAAAGATAGAAAAATCGGCATTTAGGCTGGTTCCATCTTTTAAAAATCGGAAACGTATCTGCATCTTTCCACTGAGTTCCTCCAAATCTTTGCTGGTCAAAGGAATGATCAACGACCAGTTTTCATCGGTCAAAAGCTTGTAGACTGGTTCTCCCAGCTGAACGTTTCTGTCAGATCGTAAATTCGTTTTCACATAGTTTTTCTGGTCAAACATTTCCATCGTAATCTCTGATGTTGTCAAATTTTCGTATCCGTCTGTCAAATAGACGACAATTCCGGCCGCTGGCGCGGTGTACGCATTTAGATAAGAGAGACTCCCGTCTTCATTCATTCTGTCCATTGCCTTTTCTGTGATGAGATCCAGAATGCTGCCCTGTATGTTGGATTTGAAATTGTAGACATTTTGAAAAGAAACTGTCTTAAAGTTTTCGGAAAAGGAGGAAGCCTCGCTTCGAATACTCGACAGATCTTTTGTCGTAAATGTCATATCTTCGTCTGTGTAGGAATTCATTGCCGCAGACGTTTTGTCATTGATTGCATAAACGCTGTTGCCTTTTCCTACCTTTCCGCCTTCTTTTACATAGTAGTTGATCACACCACTGCCCTCCGCTGTAACAATCTGTTCTTGTTTCAGTGCAAGGGCTGTAAAATGATAATTGCCGGAAAGAGATCCTGTCGTCACCTCATAGACTGTGACATGAGGTGTTGTGACATAAATCAAAAGGTTAATTATAATATAGACAAAAATCAGCCCGAACAAAAGAGTTCCTATATTAAAGCTGAAACGACGTTTATACCGCACAATCTTGTTGTTGCTTTTATTTCGTACCAATGTTTCGTCTCCTTTCCCGAGTATTTTACCACATACTAAAAAATAGAACAACCTCGTTTCTGAATAAAATTTTGAGATTCGCACAAAATAGAAAAAAAGGAGGAATCTAAAATTATGAAATGGTTAGATTATTTTGCACTCACACTGGTCATTATCGGGGGGATTAACTGGGGATTGATAGGATTTTTCCAGTTTAATCTCATAGCTTTTCTCTTCGGAAGTCTTTCGTGGCTTTCAAGAGTCATCTATGCACTTGTTGGAATTGCAGGGCTTTATATGATCAGCACTTACGGGAGAATTGGATATCAAGATTAATCTTTTACGGTTATTCGAATATATGTTCGAACTGAAATCTGATATCTTTCTTTTTTCATTTTTGGGCGCCGATTATTCGACGCCTTTTTTTGTTTATTGGTTTTTTTGTTATTAGTACGATTCATACGATAACATTTTAAATAAAAAATAAAAAAGTGCCATTTTCTCCTGCACTTTCCGTGAACATACCTTTTCTTTTTTATTGCATAAATCAGGACATAGACTTTCTCTCTATGTCCCGACATTATACTATGCTACTCTTATGCGCTTATGTTTTTCAATTATAAAGAAACAATAACCTTTGACTTTTCCTGCTCTGGCAGATCTACCTCATCCAGAGAAATGCTCAGCACAAAGTTCACTTTATAGCTCTCTCCGATCTTCTCCAGCTTCTCCATCGTGCTCGTCAGCTTGCTTTCATTCTCGCCCTCCAACTGTGCAATTTTTAAGAAGCTGTCTAAGTACATCTGTTCCAAATCATTATCCTGAGAAAGAATTCCGCAAATAAATCCAATAAACTCATCGCTGTTCGTAATCGGATAAGCAGATGTGTCAATTAAACGGATCTTGTTGTTTAACTCATACATATGCTTCGTGCTCTTATCTAAGTATACGATGCTGCCATGCGCTGTCTTGATCTCTGCGTTTACTTTCTCCAGTAAATATTTGGTTTTTCCTTTTCCCTTTTTGCCTGCGATTATCTGAATCATTATAATCTCCTCCTTAAGTTCTTGATGTGATTTAGTATTTCTGTCAAAAAACACAACTTCTATAACAATGATTATAGAACATTTGACAATAAAATACAAGAATTATTTCTTAATTTGTGATAATAATTCTGTCATTTCTGAATAAAGAGTAATTTTCGAATCGGCCTTTAAAACCAGCGAAAAATATGAGTTGCCGTATTCGTCTCTTGTGATCAGCGAAAGACACGCCCCTGCTTCATCCGTGGTTCCAGTCTTTCCCCCAAACACGGTAATATTCTGTGGCTGATCCGCTTCCCCGGTAAAATACTGGTTCGTCGAATTCCAGGTAATCTCCATCTTCTCTCCCTCAGCTGTCGTGTAGGTCGCCGTGTATGTCTTCTGGCTGATCATATCTTCAAACACGTCATATTTCAAAGCCTCCCGAAAAATCAAATACAGATCATAAGCTGTCGTATAGTGGTTGTCCTCATGTAAACCGTGTACATTCGAAAAATGTGTGTTTGTAGCACCGATTTTCTGTGCCTCCTGGTTCATCAGAGATACAAAATTCTCAACACTTCCAGCGACATGGACTGCGATGGTCATCGCAGCATCGTTTCCGGAAGCAATGATCATCCCATATAACAGCTGGCGCAGTGTATAGACCTCACCCGGATCAATCTCACATACGGAAGAATCTGGGTCAATCTCTTCGCATTCCCATCCAACTGTCACTTCATCATCCAGGTTGCCATACTCCATCGCCACAAGCGCCGTCATCAACTTTGTCAGACTGGCTGGATACATCCGCTTATGAATATTTTTTGCATAAAGTACTTCCTTATTTTCCAGGTCAAACAGCTCCGCTGCTCCAGAGGTAATGGAAACTTTATCCGTGTTACAGTCCCCACTTTCCACACACAAAGGATCTGCAAATGATACTGCCCTTTCACTCGCGAAAACTGTCTTTCGAACGCCTAGAACCGGGTCAAACATAGAAAACGCATATTGTAGTTCCGGCTGCGGCTGTCTCCATTTAAAAAAGTAGAGTAAGCTTCCTGCCGCGCCGAGACAGAGAAGAAAGAGCATTCCGCAAAGCAATGTGGCTTTTCTCCTGCGCTTTTTTCGCATCTGATCTCTTCTCTCTCTCTTTTCTCTCTCTGAAATGATCGCCATAATCTCTTAGCCTGCCTCGTTTTTTTATCTATTATTGCTGCAGTATTGCAGCCTCAGCTATTTATACATCTCACGCCATTCCAACTCGCCTCTGTCTAATGACTTGATCAAAAGTTCTGCCGTCGCCAGATTCGTTGCCAGCGGAATATTATGCGTATCACACAGTCTGAGGATATTGCTGATATCCGGCTCATGACTTTTCTTGGTCAGCGGATCTCGCAAAAAGATCATTAAATCGATCTGATTATGCTCAATCTGTGCGCCCAACTGCTGTACTCCGCCCAGATGTCCAGCGAGATATTTATGGATGTTTAAGTTTGTGACTTCTTCCACCAGACGTCCTGTCGTGCCGGTTGCATATAACTCATTTTTACACAAAATTCCCCGATACGCAATACAAAAATTCTGCATCAGTTTCTTTTTGGCATCATGAGCAATCAACCCAATATTCATCCTTTCCACCCCCTAATATTTAATATTTTTTACCTTGTAATCCAACATTTAATACGATTCCTATTCCTATGAAAAAACTAACCAGTGAAGTCAAGCCATAGCTGACGAACGGAAGCGGAATACCTGTATTTGGCATCAGACCCGTCGCCACACAGATATTCATAAAACTCTGGAATACAATCAACGCCGCCACCCCACAACATATCAATGTACCTGTCAAATCACGCGCTTTTCTGCCGATTCTGATACATTCATAGGCAATTAAAAGCTCCAGAAGAATAATTGCACATCCTCCAATAAATCCCAGTTCCTCTCCTGCCACGGAGAAAATGAAGTCTGTCTGTGGCTCCGCAATGAAATTTCCGTTTTTGACTGAGGATACCACATTATTGTCAAGACCCTTTCCATAGAGCTGTCCGGAACCGATCGCAATAATCGAGTTTGTCTGCTGATAAGCCTCCTCCGCGTATTCTGTAGGTCTCAGCCACGCTAAAATACGCCTCAGCTGGTATCCCTCCAGCAATGTCTGACCTGGCTGCGTAATGATACTGAAAAAAATAATCGCTGCCGGAATACACACCATTATGATACCACCAATTATTTTATAACTCAAGCCTGCAATAAAAAACATTGCACAAAATACTAAGATCAACACAATACTCGTCGACAAGTCAGGCTGTTCCTTTACCAGAATCCATGGAATCCCCAAAAAAATCAGAGAGAGAAAAATTGTCTTGAATTTGCTGATATCGTCCTCATGTTTGGAAAAATAGTAGGCAAAAAACAAAATCAAAATAATTTTTTCCACGTCAGAGGGTTGGAACTGAATCCCTGCGATCTCGATCCATCGCTGTGCTCCTTTTACTTCCTCCCCGAAAAACTGCACCGCCAAAAGCAGTCCGATTCCTCCTATATAAATCAACCATATAAAGTTTAAAATCCACTTATAATCGATCAGAGAGACCACCATCATCATCACTGCCCCCAGCACCAATCCCATGGTCTGTCTCATCTGATAGCTTTCATCTGCGCTTCCGATTACCATGATTCCCAGAATGGACAGAACTATCACCCATAACACTAGACGGAATCCGTAATCTTTTATCTTGTACTGTTTTAACATAATTACACCTTATTTCTGATTTTTTACGATTTCCAAGCGCACATGCAGTTCCTCCGGCTTGATGTCAAAATACCTGCGCACCACCTGAAAGATTTCTCGATCGATCTGTTCTAGCATCTCAGGTGTACAGTCTGTGCGATCGGAGAGTAAAGTCGATTGAATACGCTCCTTTGCAATACCTCTTGATTTTTCTTCCCTGTGAGTTCTCCACATCATACCACACCCCTTTCACTTCGCCTGAAAAAACTGGCAATTCTGGCAAAGAGGTGTTCTTCTCTTTCGAGATCGCCGATCGGTACTTCTTCCCCTTCGATTCTTCTGCAAATCTGGAAAAACTCCTGTCCCGCCCTCGAATCATTTCCTGCCAGAGGTTCTCCCTGATTTGTGGAAATCACTACATTCTCATCATCGACCACAGCTCCGATCAGCGGAATCGCTAAAATTTCGACGACATCCTCGATCGACATCATATTGCCCTTCCGTATCATATCGGTACGGACACGATTCACTAGAAGCTGAATGTCACCGATCGCATGCTCTTCCAAAAGACCAATAATGCGGTCCGCATCACGGATTGCCGATACTTCTGGTGTTGTCACCACAATTGCCCTGTCAGCACCGGCAACCGCATTCTGAAATCCCTGTTCAATCCCTGCGGGGCAATCCAATAGGACATATTCAAAACTTTCTCTCAGTGAGTTTGTCAATTTCACCATCTGCTGCGGTGTCACCGCTGATTTATCTCTCGTCTGCGCTGATGGAAGAAGATATAAGTTAGGATATCTCTTATCTCTGATCAGTGCCTGTTTCATCCTACAGTTTCCTTCAACGACATCAACCAGATTATAGATAATGCGGTTCTCCAACCCCATCACCACGTCCAGGTTGCGCAGCCCGATATCTGTATCTACCAGCACTACTTTCCTGCCCATTCTGGCCAGCCCTGTCCCTAAGTTTGCTGTCGCAGTTGTCTTTCCAACTCCGCCTTTTCCCGATGTGATTACAATGACTTCACTCATATTGATTCTCTCACTTTCCTGTTTATCTGCCCTCTTTTGTACCCTAAGATTTTTCTAGGATTCTTCTTTTGTCTGACTAAGGTCTGATAAAACCTCCTGTGAGATTGGCTTCACACAAATGTGATCCTCTTTGATGTAGGCAATTTTAGGATCCATACGGTATTGGCTCGTATCATTCCATTTCACGATCGCGCTTCTGGCTGCCTTGTCTGCGATCCTGATTTGAATCGGGCGCATCACAAGCGCCGCGATAAAACATTCTGTATTCCCGGAAGCCCCTGCATATGCATTTCCTCTGCAGGAACCAAGGATCACAATATTTCCCTTCGAGACCACACTCGCACCAGGATTAACATCCCCAACGATAACGATGCTCGTCTCTGTCTCCAACACCTGCCCTGCACGCAATGTTCCCCGATAAAACTGCCCATCCTGTTTTTTCAACTCTTCCAGGGAATCTTCCACCGCATGGCGATAATACTCTTCCGACTCCTTTCGCTCATCAATCACACATAAAATGTGGATATGTGAATTGTTCACAATCGTCGAGACCAAATCCTTTTCCTGCTCCTGGCTGAGTTCTCTTCCTGAAAATGAAATCGCCATCTTTGCATTTTTAAAAAAGTTGGAAGCTTCTTTAAACTTGTCCGCCACATCGCGCAGCAAGTCTGCAAATGGAATCTTATCATCCAGTATCACCAGCAGCCCATAGCGATTGCTCTTAATCATGACTGTATTATGATTCACTGCTGCATCTCCCTCTCTCTCTTTTTAGTCGGTACGCACTGTATTCGTTGTTCCTTCTTTTGCAACACCTGAGAGCAGTTCCTCATCACTTTGCAGGTGGAACAGATAGCTGACCATATCTCCAGCAATCGCTGCGGCATTGGCAGAAGTGTATCCATTTGTCACACGGACTCCTATCGCATATTGTGGCTGATCGTAAGGTGCGTATCCTACAAACAAGGCATGGTTCGGACGAATCTTGCTCTCCTCTGCCGTACCTGTCTTTCCTGCCCATTCTATACCGTCTGTTCCCTCGATGGAAGCCGTATTGTGGATCACTTGATTCATGCCATAATGGATGCTATCCCACGCCTCAGAGCTTAACTCTACCTGACTATGGACACTCGGTGTCTGCTCCTTGACCACATTACCATCGGCGTCCGTAATTTTATCAAGTAATGTCAAATCGTAGCATGTCCCATTGTTCGCGATTGTCGCAACGTACTTGGCAAGCTGCGTCGTTGTGTAGGCATTGTTACTTTGACCCATTGCCGCCGGAGCCACTGCAACGTCTGCCATCTGTGGATCTGTCTCTGACATCTCAATTCCCGAATTATCATCCAGACCAAACAGTGCTGCATAGCGCATCAAGCGCTCAATACCCACCGCATCCTCCGACTCTGCTCCTCCGTTAAATCCCAGCCAATATCCGACCGTATTGAAATAGTAGTTGCACGACTGCGTGATTGCCTCAGACAACGTCAATGGACCGTGGTCTCCAGGTGAAATCCAGCAATTGATGTTTGGAACGACTGCGTCAAAAGTTCCCTTACATTCGATCGTCTCACCGGCAGAGATGATTCCTTCCTTTATTCCCGCCACCGCTGTGATCATCTTAAAGGTAGATCCTGGCGCTGTGACCTCCTGTGTCGCACGGTTATAAAACGGGCTGGACAGATCACTTGCAAGATCCATAAAATAATCCGAATCCATATCATTGGCAAGACGGTTATTATCATAGCTCGGATACGTCGCACATGCCACGACATTCCCACTGTTGACGTCCACAACCACCAGAGAACCTGAGCACGGAGCCAGCGCAAGTTGAGCCGGCGTGATCTCGAGGGAATAAATCTTGTCCCGCATAAAATCGTACGGCATATACACACCTGCTGCAAGAAGATTATACTCATCCTCGTTCTGCTCGATGATATTTTGTTCAAACAAAAGCAGACATACCTCCGTCCCCGTCAAAGTCTGATCCGCAATCATATAGCGATAGATTTTTTTAGAAAACTCCAGATCATCGACAAGATACTCCGAGATCGAGTCCGCCAAAGCGGAATAGATTTCATTCGAATCAAAATACTGATTTTCCTGTGTCACTTTCGAGACATCAATCCAGTTTTTTGAGATTGCATAAGTTAAGTATTCTTTCAGACTGATCGTACCTTCCTCCCAAGCTTTGTACGTCTCATCGGTCTGATCTATCACATCCTCCAGCAAAATTCCACTCTCAATCAGCGTGGTATCTGCGATATATGTCTGGTATACCTGGTACTCTTTCACCAAATCATTGTAGGCTGTCGGTTTCTCGTTCAGCAACTGTTCTTTGAGCGTCGCAAAAATCTCATTCTCTCTTGCGACAAATTTTTCATAGATCCTCTTCTCGAACGCAGTCGCATCGTCACTCCCCAGATGGGCAATGTCGAACACATTATTTTGAAACAGTGCATAGTAGACTTCATAGATTGAGATACGTATCGCATCAGGATTCGCGATTTCTTCCCAATAGCCGTCCTCATAGAATCCTACATTTTCGATCATACTGTACAAAATACCCGCGATGCGCTGCTCCAGAATCTTACATGCTGCAACCTGCGTTTCATGATCGATTGTCAGATAGATGTCATTTCCTTTGGAAGGGCTGACATAAGCTTCTTCCATCAACACTTTTCCCATATTATCCACATAAAAGGTACGGCTTCCCTTAGCTCCCTGCAGCTCTAACTCAAAATACTGCTCCAGACCTGACTTTCCGACAATATCTCCCTGATCATAGGAAGGGTCGTCCTTTTGCAGTTCTTCCAGCTCTTCCGCCGAGATCGGTCCCGTATATCCAATGATCGGTGCAAAATAGATTGCATCGTTGTAGACACGGATCGTATCCTCCACGACATCCACTCCGATAAACTTATCCTTATTTTCCATGATGACCGCTACTGCTTCCTTGCTGATATCCTCGGCAATCGTGATCTCCTGGTATCTCTGATAACTGTTTGCCGCAAGCGCACTTCTCAGTGTCGTCAGCTGAAGAATTTCCTTGTCTGTCAGCGTCTGAGGCAATCCATTTTCCTCAAGTTCCTGCGGAGTATATTTGCCTAAAACTCCATAATAATCATCACTGCAAAGCTCCTCCATCAGCGAGGCTGCATCGATATCTCTCTCCTCATCTGTCATATCATCGATGTAAATTCTGCCATAGATATCTGCCTTAAATCGCATCAAGTTAAATCCGGTCTTTGCAAACTCGTAATTTCCAGCACTGTCCTGGCGAATTCCAAAGTCACTTATGACCTCGCTGCCATGTTCCTCAATCACTTTAATCAGCTGATAAAAAATTCCATTCAGCTTTAAGTTCTTTTCTCTTTTTGTCTCATAGCTTCCTATATCCTCGAAGGTCACACAGTAGACAAGCTTATTATATGCCAGTGGGTAACCGTTGACATCATAGATGTTGCCTCTCGTCCCGTCGATTGTCTTCTCTTTTTTGATCTGCATGGTAAAATTATTCTCATAATCTTCCCCGTGAATAATCTGCAGACTAAAGAGACGCTGGATCAAAAATCCTCCTAAAATGATAAACACAAGCGATAAAATAAAAATTCTTGATCGCAGCCCCTTGTTCATCTTTGATCTCATGTGCTGAAACAATCTCTCTCCACCCCTTTACTCTGTCTTTTCCAGCCATTTGTTTACTCTGTAAAGTAGTCGGTATAATAAAATAGTTATCATCAGTGTGTAAAGCATTTCCGGTATTATGATACGTCTGAGATAGTAGAGAATATCCAGTCTGCCGCGCAGCAAAAACAAAAACGCATAGGAGGCAGCCCCATACGCCAGATCGCTGGCTGCCACACATACAATCGGCATCCGGATGTCCTCATCGTAAAAAATGTGATAGCAAAATCCATTTACATATCCAATACAGGCATAGATCAGGCTGTTAATACCCATCAGCTCTCCCATCGATAAGTCCATAAACAGTCCGCACAGAAATCCGATCCATAATCCCTCTCGCTTTCCCCTCATAAACCCGAAAGACACGGTCAGAATCAAAAGTAGGTTTGGTGCAATCGATGCAATGGCAAACTGCCGGAATATGGTAGTCTGAAGAATAAATCCGAAAAATATCAGCAGGACCACAGTCACTTTCCTTTTCATACATTCTCACTCCTCTGTGCCTTCGCTCTCACTGCCTGCTGTCTCGTCCGGTGTGGCTGTCTCATTTTGTGTCTCTTCCAGCTGAGAGTTTCCCGTCTCTTTTAACTTCGTGATGACAAGCACTTCCTGCAGATGTTTAAAATCTACCACCGGCGTGATATAGCCTGATTTTGTCAGCTGGTTGCTGTCGCTGGAGATATCGCTGATATATCCAATCAAAATCCCTGGCAGATATTTTTCGCTGACATGCGAAGTGACGACTTTTGCGCCGACCGATACCTTATTCTCAGAATCAATCAGCTTACTCATCTCAAGCTTCCCTTCATCTAAAAGTGTCAGGTTTCCTGAGACAATACAGATATCAGACGTTGTCGAGACCATCGCACTGACATTGCTGTAGTCATCACAGATTGCGCGCACCGTAGCCCAGTTTTTTCCCACTTCGGTCACAATGCCTACCAGACCACCGTCTGCGATCACATTGTTGTCCACCTGAATTCCGTCATCACTTCCTTTGTTAATGGTAAACAGATTAAACCAGTTTCCCGAACCCTTTGCGATGATTCTCGCGCCAATCTTAGGGTAATCCTGATACTGACGATCCAGGTCATACAGATCTCTCAGACGCTCCAGCTCATCCTGATTTTGCAAAAGCTGTGTGTTTTCAGCTGTCAGTTCGCTGACTTTCTCCTTGAGTATCTGATTTTCCTCATAGATCGTTGCAGAGTCCTGGAAGTAAACCCCCTTGTCAAGGATCCAGCTTCCCACTCGGTTAAATCCATTTTGTACCGGTGTGATCACAGTCTGTGCCACCTGCTTCAAAGGACCGGATTCCAAATCCGTCGTGAATGTCAAGAAAATCAAGACAACGCATACAGCCATCACAAACATTAAGAGATACTTGCTCTTGATTGACTCATTTGTTTTCTTCTTCATATAACTTCCTCTTTTTTACATCATTTTTCCAGTCAGATCTCTCAGAGAATACGTATATTTCCTATACTTTTTCGGCTCATTCATGATTCTTATGAGCCCCCGTATTGTGCTGAAGACAGGATTTTGCACCGGATATACTCTCGTCTCCACCTCAAGGCGGATAAAATCAGCCAGATTTGGGATCAGCGCTACACCTCCGGCCAGATAGATTCCGTTTCTCTTGATATCCTGCAAAATCTGAGGCGGAGTCCTCTCCAGCACCGATTTGACATTCTCGGTGATGGTCTCCATAATTTCTGTCAGCGCCATGCTGACTGCACTCGCCGGGATCGCAGCCTGTCTAGGAAGCCCTGACAAGGTATTCACTCCCCACACATACATTTCTCTCTCTTCGCCTTCTAAGACATATGCCAGATTATTTTTCAGCAGCTCTGCCGTCTTCATGCCGATATTTAAGTTGAAATTTCTGCGCACCATCGTCGCAATGACCTCATCCATATTTTTTCCGCCTACTTTGAGCGTTTTGCTCAAGATCACTTTTCCGCTGCAGATTACCGAAATCTCCGTCGTCTGTGCACCGATATTGATGATCATATTTCCTCTCTCCGCCTCAATAGGAATCTCCATTCCTATGGCGTCTGCAATCCCTTTCTCGACCAGAAATACTTTCTTTGCCTTGATCTTCCCTCTCAAAGTTGAAAAATAGGCTCTCTTTTCTACTTCTGAGATGTCTGAGGGAACTGCAAAGTAAAGCTGTGGGCGGCGCATACGAAAAGCAGCGCATTTTTTGAGAAATTTCCAGAGCACTAGTTCCATGTTCTGTGTATTGGCAATGACACCTCCCACCATCGGGCAGGTCGCTTCCACACTGGCAGGCGTCTTCTCATACATCTCAAACGCCTTTTCCCCCACAGCAATCACATGGACCTGATCCCGAATGGCAATCATATTTCTCTCTACCAAAAATTTTCTTTCTTTTTGGTCACTGATTTTAATGGTATCAGTCCCCATATCCACACCATACGTATTGTGAAATAACATAGTTGCTCTTCTCCTTCGTATCCTTCCTCTGTCTCTAAAAAGACATCAGACCGCTCTCGCGGAAACTGACATAGCGGTGATCCCCGATCACCAGATGATCCAGAAGCTCTATTCCGATCAGATTTCCCGCTTCCTGGATCCTGTGAGTGATCTCGATATCTTCTTTACTTGGCTTTGGATCACCGCTTGGATGATTGTGTACCAAAATCAGATAGACCGCGTGATAATGCAGTGCACGGATAAAAATTTCTCTTGGAGAAATCAGGGAAGCATTTACGGTTCCCTTCGATATCATCTCTTCTCCCAGAAGACGATTTTTCGTGTTCAGCATCATCACCAGAAGCTGCTCCTGCTCACAGTGGCGAAAATCCTCCATACAGTAGCGCGCGATCGAGGCCGGATTCTGAAAGGACAGATGATCCTTTGCGGCTGCTTTTGCCATCCTCCTGGACAACTCAGCGATGCACTGAATCTGCATTGCCTTGACCTCCCCTATTCCTTTGATCTGCATCAAATCCTCACGGGACAGATGATGAAGACTCAACAGACTGTCCTCCACTTTCGAAGTCTCCAGCACATGACTCGCCATCTCTACCACATTCATCGCAGGAGATCCCGTCCTTAAAATGACTGCCAGCAATTCTGCGTCCGACAGCGACTGTGTACCGTGTGCTCTACATTTTTCGTAAGGTCGCTCTTCTTTTCGTATCTGTTTCATAGATTTCATTCTTTTTCCTGGCCCTCTCCCGGAAAAATTGACTGCCTATCTTCCTTGGCAATTTTAATTTTTTACATTTTATCTTATCATAGAATAAATCGATTGTACACAGCAGGAATCTTAATTTATTTTAAAATTTCCAGCTTCATATTTTTCTGCGATCGCCTCTGCCACTTTGATGCCATCCATAGCAGCCGAAGTAATGCCTCCTGCGTATCCGGCTCCTTCTCCGCACGGATATAGCCCTTTTATCGCACTCTCAAACCATTTATTTCTCTCAATCCGTACAGGAGATGATGTACGGCTCTCCACGCCCAAGATCAACGCATCCGGTCGGTCAAAGCCTTCAATCCGTTTTCCAAATGCTTTGATTCCTTGCTCGATAGAATCTCCAATCACTTTTGGAAAGCACTCCCGCACGTTTGCAAACTTCCAGGAACCACAGAGCTGCGGTTTCACATCACCCAGAGCATTCGAGATCTTATTCTGACAGAAATCTTCAAAGCATTGTAGCGGAATGCTGCCTGAACCCGCGCGATATGCTGCCTCTTCAAGCTTTCTCTGGAAACGCACACCGCTCATTGCGTCGTCTCCCCCGAAATCTTCCGGCGTTACCGTCACAATAATCGCACTGTTCGCATTTTCACTGTCCCTTTTGTGATAACTCATGCCATTGACAGCAAGTCTTCCCTCCTCTGAGGAAGCATTGACTACATAGCCTCCCGGGCACATGCAGAAAGAATACACTCCGCGCCCATTCTCCAACTTCTCTGTCAGTTTATATGCGGCAGGCGGAAGTACTCCTTCTTGCACCTCGCCGTACTGTGAATGGTCAATCATCTTCTGTGGATGTTCAATGCGCACACCGACAGCAAACGATTTTGCGTGGAGATCAAGCGGCTTTTTGGTCAACATCTCAAAGGTATCTCTCGCACTGTGACCGATAGCGAGCACAAGCACCTCCGTCTCAATCCATTGTCTGCCATTTAATCTGATCTTCGAGATTTTGCCATTTTGCACTTCAAAATCTGTCATCTGCGTCTCAAACATCACTTCCCCGCCCAGAGACTGAATCTCCTTTCGGATATGGCGCACCACATCCCTTAAAATATCTGTCCCGATGTGCGGCTTATTCTCATACAAAATTTCTTTTGGTGCACCTGCCTCCACGAAGGTCTCCAGGACAAACCGGTTGCGCCCTTTTTCATCTTTTACCAATGTATTCAGCTTTCCGTCTGAAAATGTGCCTGCTCCGCCTTCTCCAAACTGTACATTGGAGCGTGGATTGAGAATTCCGTTCTCCCAAAACTGTTCCACATCACGCGTTCTCGTATCCACGTCACATCCTCTCTCCAGAAGCAGCGGTTGATACCCATGGCGTGCCAGCATCAGGGCACAGAAAAGTCCTGCCGGTCCTGCACCGACAATCACAGGGCGGTATTTTAATTTCTCTTCCCCACATTTTGGAAAAACATATGGCTTCTTCTCGATCAGAGAAGCATTTTTACATTTCTTGATGATCTGTCTTTCTCTGGCAATCTCGACATCTACCACATAGCTGTACCTTAAATCACTCTTTTTTCTGGCATCCAGCGACTGCTTCACAATCTCATACGACTGCATCTGCTGTGGCTGAATGTGAAGTGCCTTCTCGACTGCCTTTTCCAAATCTTGTCGTGTGTGTGTAATCGGTAATTTTACCTGCTGTAATCGTATCATTTATTTTCCTTTCGCCGCATAGGTTCCGCAGATGTAACCACTTGTCCATGCCCACTGCAGATTGTAACCCCCGCATATTCCATCAATATCTAAAATTTCTCCAGAGAGATACAGTCCCCCATGACGCTTACTCTCCAATGTTTTCCCATCCACCTCGGAAAGTTCCACGCCCCCGGAACACACCTGGGCTTGCTCAAAAGATTTCGATCCAGTGATGAAAAGACGCATTCCTTTGCATTTTCTGGAAAGTTTGTCCCATTCCTCTCGCGGGTGTTTTCCGGCAGAATCTCCTTTGTTCCATCCCATCTCTCCCATCAGAACGGAAACCATCTTTTTGGGAAAAACTCCCATCAGGCATTCCTCAACGGTCTTTTTCTCGTCATTCTTTGCTGTCTTTTCCAAAAATTGTGCGATCTCTCCTGCTTCCATGGAAGGCAAAAGATCCAGTTCGACCTCCACTTTTTTCTTCTCTTCCAAGGCACGCACCGCCTTCGCGCTGACTTGAAAAACAACGATTCCGGAGATTCCATACTCTGTCCACTGCAGTTCTCCTTCCTCCTGCTGTACTTTTTTCCCGTTTACCCAGAGGGTCAGCTTCACGGAGCTTCGAAGTCCTGCAAGCATCGCCGTCATCTTTCCGCTGCATTTCAGCGGTACCAGTGCCGGAAGAGGTTTCTTTATCTTTAAACCCAGGTTCTCTGCCAGCTGATATCCACTTCCATCTGACCCTGTCGCCGGAGCTGCTTTTGATCCCGCTGCCAGGATCACGCAGTCTGCCTGATAGCTCCAGCCTTCCGTCTTTACCGTCCAGCGTTTTTTCTTTTCTTCTCCCTCACACTTTTTGGTCTGTTCCTCTAAATTGCAGCACAGTTTCACCACCCGCTCGCCGCACTTGATTTTTATCTTCCATCTGCGCAGCTCCAACAACAATATTTCCAGCACCGTACTTGCCTGGTCTGTGAGGGGATACACAAGTGCCTCCCTGTTTTTTGTCTTCATGCCAAGCGATTCAAAAAAATGAACCGTGTCTTTCGCTCCAAACTGTTCCAGACATTCTCGCACAAAAATGCGTGCCTGCTGACCGTATCCCTCTTCCAGAGACGCGCTTCTGTTCGTCAGATTACAACGCCCGTTTCCCGTCATCAACAGTTTTTTTCCAGGTTTTTCCTTCTGCTCTAAAATCGTCACCGCTGCACCTTCCCGTGCCGCTGCGATTGCAGCCATCATACCGGAAGGACCACCTCCGATCACTGCGATCTGTCTCATCAAAGCCTCCCCTCCTTCTCTCTGTATTTTTCAAAGTTTTCTCTCTGTCTATTCTGTCTTATCTGCTGCCTTATCTTTCCGGCAGCGTCACAAGATGCTTCTCCACCAACTTTTGAAGTGACATCAAAATTCCAAGCTTCGCGTGATTCCAGGTCAATCCTCCCTGGAAGTAAACCGCGTATGGCGGCTTAATCGGTCCGTCTGCGCTCAGCTCAATAGAAGATCCCTGCACAAATGCGCCTGCTGCCATAATCACATCGCTGTCATATCCCGGCATTGCCCACGGTTCTGGCGTCACATAGCTGTCCACCGGCGCTGCTGCCTGAATCCCCTCACAGAATGCAATCACACCCTCCGGGAATCCAAATGTCACCGCCTGAATAATATCATGGCGCTCTTCACTTCCGTTTGGAACAACCGCAAATCCAAGCTTTTCATAGATATTTGCCGCAAAGATCGCTCCTTTTAAGGCCCCTGATGTCACGGTAGGTGCCAGGAAAAATCCCTGGTAGAAAGAGCGCATCACTCCGAGATTGGCGCCGACTTCCTTACCAAGTCCAGGACAGGTCAGACGGCGCGCTGCATTTTCAATGCACGCTTTTTTTCCGACAATGTATCCTCCGATCGGTGCGAGACCGCCGCCTGGATTTTTGATCAAAGATCCGACCGTCATATCTGCCCCCACATCACTTGGCTCGATCCGCTCCACAAACTCGCCATAACAGTTGTCAACCATGCAGATAATCTCCGGGTTGATGCTCTTGACAAACGCAATCGCCTCGCCGATCTGTGATACCGACAGTGTCGGTCTTGTCTGATATCCTTTTGAGCGCTGAATCTCGATCAGCTTTGTCTTCTCACTGATGGTTTCCTTAATCTTCTCGAAATCAAAGCTTCCATCCGCAAGCAGATCCACCTGCCGGTATGTCACGCCATACTCTGCCAGAGAGCCATTCGACGGTCTGATTCCGATGACTTCCTCCAATGTATCATATGGTTTCCCAGATATGGAAATCATCTCATCGCCAGGGCGCAGATTTCCAAACAGCGCGACAGCAAGTGCATGTGTGCCGCACGTAATCTGCGGACGCACAAGTGCTGCCTCCGTGTGGAAGGCGGTCGCATACACCTCTTCCAAAGTATCTCTGCCAGCATCATCATAACCGTATCCGCTGCTCATGTTAAAATGCTCCTGCGCCACGCGGTTTTGCTGCATAGCGCGGATCACCTTGAGCTGGTTATACTCTGCCGTCTCGTCGATCTTTGCAAAGCGTTCTTTTAATTTTTCCTCTGTCTCCTGCCCAAACTGATATACTTCTTTTGAAATTCCAAGTGCCTCATACATTGCTTCTGTCTGTGTATTCATGATTGTCTCCTATCTCCCATCCTTTTTCCTGTAAATGGCAAAGGATTGCTTCCAGTATCTTCTCTTCTCTGTACTGATACGCTTTTTTGTCCAGCCAGATCACATCTTTTTCTCTCTTAAACCACGTAATCTGCCGTTTTGCAAAATGTCTCGTATCCCTCTTTAAAATCTCCACCGCCTCATCGAGAGAACAGTTTCCATCCAGATAGTCCAGCATCTCCTTATAGCCAAGCCCCTGCATGGAAACCATCTCTCTTGTGAATCCGCGCTCTTTTAGTCTTCTTACTTCTTCCAGAAGACCCTCTTCCATCATCTGATCCACTCTCTCATTGATCCGCTCATATAAATGTGCCCTGTCATCATTCAAGACAAAATAGGCAAACTGATACGGGGATTGCTTCTTGCGTTCCCGCTCGTTATGTCTCGAGATCGGCTCTCCTGTCTCCCTGTAAAATTCCAGAGCACGGATCACACGCTTGATATTATTCTCGTGGATCTCTTCTGCCGAGACCGGATCCACGATTCGAAGCTGCTCGTGCAGCACATGTGCTCCCTGATCCTGCGCAATCTTTTCTAACTCTTCCCGGTAGGCAGGATCCGACTCATTTTCCGTGAAATCAATATCATATAAAACCGCCTGAATGTAAAATCCCGTCCCTCCTGTCAGGATGGGAATATGACCTCGCTCCCAGATTTCTCTCATGTATTTTTTGGCAAGATTTTGAAATTTTACGACGTGAAATTCCTCGTCGGGCTCAAACTCGTCGATCAAAAAGTGCGGCACACCATCCATCTCTTCCCTCTTGATCTTCGCGGATCCAATATCCATCCCACGGTACACCTGCATCGAGTCTGCCGAGATAATCTCCCCGCCCACCGCCTTCGCCAGCGAGATCGACAGTGCCGTCTTCCCCACCGCGGTCGGTCCTGTTAAAATAAGTAATGGTTGTCTCATGTCTTCCTCTCATACCGCACTTTTGCGGCTCTACAAAATTCGTTTGAACTTTTTTTCCAGCTCATACTTTGTCATCGAGATAATCGTTGGTCTTCCGTGCGGACAGTGATACGGATTTTCCAGGGTCAGCAGTTCCTCGATCAATGCCTGTGCCTCCTGCTTCGTCATATGATGGTTCCCTTTGACCGCTGCCTTGCATGACATTGAGGCAATTTTCTCATTTAGAATATCGGGATTTTCCTGTGCAGACAGTTCACCAAGACTATCCAGCAGTTCCAGAAAAAGCCCATCCTTTTCAATTCCAAACAGATTGCCCGGGATCGCGCGGATCGAGTATTCTCTGCCTCCAAACGACTCAATCTCGAAGCCGATCGCCTCAAACGAAGTGCGGTACTGCAAAAACAGCGCCTCCTCCTGCATGCTCAGCGAGACTACCACCGGCGGCGTGATGATCTGAGAGGTGAAGGAATGCTCTTTTAACCCCTTCATCGTCCGCTCGTACAACACTTTTTCGTGTGCCGCATGCTGATCAATAATATACAATTTATCCTGATACTGCACCAGCCAATACGTGTCAAAAATCTGTCCGATCACCTGATGACTGCTGACGCTCTTTTCATCGAGCAGTTTTTCCGAAAACAGTGTCATCTGTGTCGCTTTTTGTTTTTCTGTCTGGAAATAAGATGGTTCCCTGCGCAGAAATGCTCCCTCATCGCTTCGATTTTGCTCTGTATTTTGCAGTCTCGGTTCTTCTTTTCTTCTTTGTGCCTGCTCTGAAAGATACGGCGGTGTCTGTTCTCTGATCTGTTCTATCCGCTTTTTCTCAAACGGTTCCGGGATCTCTCCTCTTGTCTGGATTTTCTTCTCCTGTTTTTGTTGTCTGTTCTCAAACAAAGACACCTCCGGGATCAGCTCTTTTTGTTCGAGCGCATCGCGCAGCGTCCCTTCCACCATGCGGTAGATTTTGTCATTGTCCCAAAAACGCACTTCCATTTTCGCCGGATGGACATTGATATCAAGCAGTGAGCCGTCAAGTCTTAAATGAAGTACCACGAATGGATATTTGTGCTGCATCAGAAATGGCTTGTACGCATCCTCGATCGCCTTCATCAAAATTTTGCTTTTCATATAGCGCCCGTTGATAAAACAACTCTCATAATTGCGGTTGCCCCGACAGATCACTGGTTTGCCGACCAGCCCTTCCAGCTGAATCCCATCTTGCTGTCTGAAAATCGGGAGTACCTGATTTGCGATCTCTCTTCCAAAAAGATGATAAACGATATCTTTTAGATTCGAGTTTCCCGATGTGTGAAGCTTGATCTGATTGTTGCTGATAAATTTAAACGAGACCTCCGGGTGAGAAAGTGCCATCTTTTCGATCAGATCACTGACATATCCGGCTTCTGTCACCGCACTTTTTAAAAACTTTTTTCTTGCCGGTGTATTATAAAAAATATTGCGGACAAGAAAGGTTGTCCCTTCCGGAATACCGACTTCCTCCATGCCTTTCTCTTCCCCGCCCTCGATCTGATATCGGATTCCAGTGAGACTTTGCTGTGTCTTTGTCAGCATCTCTACCTGGCAGACTGCCGCAATACTTGAGAGTGCCTCACCTCGAAAGCCCAGGGAATGGATGTCCAGCAAATCTTCCACTTTTCGGATTTTACTTGTCGCATGGCGCAAAAAAGCAAAGGGGACTTCCTTTTTGGGAATTCCAGATCCATTGTCTGTGATTCGGATTAAAGAGATTCCGCCTTCCTTGATCTCCACTGTGACGGAGCTTGCACCGGCATCAATCGAATTTTCCACCAGCTCTTTCACGATCGAGGCAGGGCGCTCAATCACTTCCCCCGCTGCAATCTTATCAATCGTGCTCTGATCTAGTACTTCAATCTTCATCCTTTTCCTCCCATCTCCTGCTCTTTGTGCTCCTACCACCGATTCTTTAATTTGTTCTGAAGCCGGTAGATTGTATTGAGTGCATCAATCGGTGTCAGTGTCCCGATATCGATCTCTCTTAGTTCTTTCAGAATGTCCGCATCACTCACCGTGTCAAACAGCGAAATTTGATCCATATCAAGCTGATCATATTTCTTTTTCTTCGTCTTTGCCTTTGGCGTCGTTTCGACTTTCATCTCTTTGACTTTTTCCGTGATATCGGCATCGCTGAGCTCTTCTACCAGCTCCTTTGCTCTCTGAATCACAGAGTCCGGCACGCCGGCAAGTTTCGCCACCTGGATTCCATAGCTCTTATCGGCACCGCCTTTGATGATCTTTCTCAAAAAGACGATGTCATCGCCCTGTTCTTTGACTGCAATACAGTAGTTATTGACTCCGCCCAATTTGCCCTCAAGCTCTGTCAGCTCATGGTAATGTGTCGCGAACAAGGTCTTTGCCCCTAACAGTTTTGGATTGCTGATGTGCTCAACGACCGCCCATGCGATACTCAACCCGTCAAAGGTACTGGTCCCGCGTCCGATCTCATCGAGAATCAAAAGACTGTTGCTTGTAGCATTGCGTAGGATATTTGCGACTTCTGTCATCTCCACCATGAAGGTACTCTGCCCTGAGGCGAGATCATCCGATGCCCCCACGCGTGTAAAGATGCGGTCGACAATCCCGATTTTGGCGCTCTGTGCCGGGACAAAGCATCCGATCTGTGCCATCAAGACAATCAGTGCCGTCTGACGCATGTACGTCGATTTTCCCGCCATGTTCGGTCCTGTGATAATCGAGATCCGATTGTTTCCATTGTCAAGATACGTATCGTTTGCCACGAACATATCATTCTGGATCATTCGCTCTACAACGGGATGTCGTCCGCTTTTGATATCAATGACACCTTTTTCATTGATCTTCGGGCGCACATAATTATTTCTCTCTGCCACAAGGGAAAAAGAGGCAAAGACATCCAGCTTTGCGATCTCTTTTGCTGTCTTTTGGATTCTCACAACTTCAGCGCCGATCTGATCGCGCACCTGACAAAACACCTCATATTCCAGCGCACACAGCTTTTCCTCGGCACCCAGAATCATATTTTCCAACTCTTTTAATTCCGGCGTAATGTAACGCTCCGCATTGGCAAGCGTCTGCTTTCTCGTGAAATAATCCGGCACCATATTTTTATAGGAGTTGGTCACTTCCAGATAGTATCCAAACACCTTATTGTACTTAATTTTCAGATTGCGGATTCCTGTCTTGTCACGCTCCTTTGTCTCAACCTGTGCAAGCCATGTCTTCCCTTCCGTCTTTGCATGCTTTAATTTATCAATCTCCTCATGAAATCCTTCTTTGATCATGCCGCCTTCATGGACAAGAATGGGTGGTTCCTCGATGATACTTCTCTCGATCAGATCGTACAAATCTTCCAGCGGATCCAAACCCTCTTCGATCTCTTTGAGTGCCTTGGACTGAAAACTGCCCAGCAGATATTTGATGTGCGGAAGCATAGAAAGGGAACTCTTAAAAGCAAGCAGATCTCTTGGATTTGCCGACTTATAGCTGATTTTTCCGATCAGGCGCTCCATGTCATAGACCGAATTTAAATATTCCCGGATTTCTTCCCTGCAAATCGCATTTTTGTTCAATTCTGCCACGGCGTCGAGCCTTTCATTGATCTCCTCTTTGTCGATCAGAGGCTGTTCGACAAAACTTCGCAGTGTCCTCGCTCCCATCGCTGTCTTCGTCTTGTCAATGACCCACAAAAGAGACCCTTTCTTCTGTTTTTCCCGAAGTGTCTCACACAGTTCCAGATTCCTTCTCGTGGAGCTGTCAAGCGTCATATATTTCGTTGTTATGTAAGGTTTCAAATTTGTGAGATTATCAAGAGACGTCTTCTGCGTCTGGGTCAGATATTGAAGCAGCGCTCCTGCTGCGATCGTGCCGCTGTCATACGAAGCAATGCCAAGCCCCTCAAGGGTACTGACTTTAAAGTGTTCCTTTAGGGCACGTTTGCACAATTCGTCATCGAAATACCAGTCTTCCAGGGAATAAACCGTGATGCCGAGGCGTACTTTCAAATCCTCCAGATCCATCCCACTCATCGCGAAAGATTGATTACAGATGATTTCCTTCGGAGAAAACTTTGCGATCTCATCGATCAGCTTCTTTCCTGTCTCAATCTCAGTCACAAAGTAGTCACCCGTAGTAATATCCGCCATGGAGACACCATAGCGATCTGCCACATAGACAATGCACATCAGATAGTTATTTTTTGTCTCATCGAGTGCCTGTGTGTTCAGATTTGTTCCCGGCGTCACGATCCGGACGACTTCTCGCTTCACAAGCCCTTTCGCCATCTTTGGATCTTCCATCTGTTCACAGATTGCCACTTTATATCCCTTTGCGACCAATTTATTTAGATAATTGTCGACAGCATGATACGGGACACCGCACATCGGCGCCCGCTCTTCCTGTCCACAGTCTTTTCCGGTCAGCGTAATCTCCAGCTCTTTTGACGCAATCAGCGCATCTTCAAAAAACATTTCATAAAAATCGCCAAGTCTGTAAAACAAAATACAATCTTTATATGCTTCTTTCGTCTTTACATACTGCTGCATCATCGGTGTTAATTGTGCCACAATTCTTTTCCTTCCTGTCTTTCACATATTTCGCCCATGTAGTAGAATCCCTTGCATTCTTTCAGATGCACATCTACAATCGTTCCTATCAGCTCTTTTTCCCCTTTAAAATGGACGAGTAGATTGTTGGTCAGTCTTCCTGTCAAGAGTGAAGGATCCTGTTCATTGATCTCCTCCACCAGAACCGGCAGAACCTGTCCTTCCACTTTCTTTGCCTGCTCCTTGGAAATCTGCTGTACTTCCGCCAGGAGACGGTCAAAGCGTTTCTTGACCACCTCTTCCGGTACCTGATTGTCCATCTTCGCCGCCGGTGTGCCTGTTCTCTTTGAATAGATAAAGGTAAACGCACTGTCATAGCGCACTTTTCTCACAACATCAAGGGTCTCCTCGAAGTCCTCCTCCGTCTCACCCGGGAATCCGACGATGATATCCGTGGTGATCGAGATGTCCGGGACTGCTGCGCGAATCTTTTCCACCAGTTCCAAATACTGCTCTTTTGTATATTTTCGATTCATAATCTTCAGAATCCTGGAACTTCCCGACTGAAGAGGCAAGTGCAGATGATTGCAGATTTTTTTCGAGTCCCGCATCACCTCGATCAACTCATCCGAGAGATCCTTCGGGTGCGAGGTCATAAAGCGGATTCTCTCAAGTCCCTCAATCTTTTCCACCTCGCGCAAAAGCTGTGCAAACGTCATTGGCTCATCCAGATTTTTCCCATAAGAATTGACATTCTGTCCCAACAGCATCACTTCCACCACACCGTCTGCGACCAGTTTTTCGATCTCACGGATAATGTCTTTCGGATTTCTGCTGCGCTCGCGTCCTCTGACATACGGCACGATACAGTAACTGCAGAAATTGTTGCAGCCAAACATAATATTCACACCTGATTTGAAGGCATATTTTCTCTCGCTCGGCAGATCCTCCACGATCTGATTGGTGTCCTTCCAGATGTCAATAATCTGGTGGTTGCTCTCAAAACGATTTACAATCAACTCTGCAAACTTATAGATGTTATGTGTTCCAAAAATCAAATCCACAAAGCGATAACTTTTTTTTAGCTTCTCCACAACCTCCGGCTCCTGCATCATACAGCCGCACAGCGCGATCATCATATGCGGATTTTTTTTCTTATAATTGTTCAACACCCCGAGGCGTCCATACACTCTCTGATTGGCATTTTCTCTGACCGTACATGTATTATAGATGACAAAGTCTGCATTTTCTGACTCAGACTGCTGATAGCCAATCTCATGAAGAATTCCGATCAGCTTTTCAGAATCTCTGGCGTTCATCTGGCATCCAAAGGTCTGCACGCTCGCACAGAGAGGACGTCCCAGCTTTCTGCTTTGCTCTGACACCATTTTTCTTGCCTTTTTCAGAAAATAATACTGCCGCATCGGCTCCTCAAGAGGCGGTGTTGTATCGAGATCGATCTCATCTAAAATTTCTTCTATATTGTTTTTATACATTATTATAAATATTCCTTTCGTCTCAAAATATGCCCATTTATTATACTTCACACTTTTCCATTTTTCAATCACGAAAAAGACCGTATTTGCGTCAAGAAAAGGAACTCAAAAGCTGCCGCAAAAAGATCCGACACTTGAAACTTTTTCTGTCCCTCTCTCTCTTTGCAGCAGCCCCATCCTTACCGCCAATCCCTCTTTGAAACTATTCTGTTATTCGCGAATCTGTCCATTTCCATAGATAATATATTTTGTCGTTGTCAGTGCCAGAAGCCCCATCGGTCCTCTCGCATGTAATTTCTGTGTGCTGATGCCAATCTCAGCGCCAAATCCAAACTCAAATCCATCCGTAAAACGTGTGGAGGCATTGACATAGACAGCTGCTGCATCCACCTCATTTAAAAATTTCTGTGCATGATTGTAGTCATTCGTGATAATCGCCTCAGAGTGTCCCGTGTTGTAGCGATTGATATGTGCGATCGCCTCATCAATCGATGAAACTGTCTTAATGGACAAAATATAATCCAGATACTCTCTTCCCCAGTCTTCCTCTGTCGCATCGGTAATATCGCCAAGGACTTCCTTTGCCGCCTGATCTCCTCGAAGCTCCACGTTTTTCTCATCCAGCTTCTTTTTCAGTACCGGCAAAAGTGCCTCTTTCACCTTCTCATGGACAACCAAAGACTCGCATGCATTGCAGACACCAATTCTCTGTGTCTTAGCATTGAAAATAATATTGACGGCCATGTCAAGATCTGCGGTCTCATCCACATAGATATGGCAGTTCCCTGTACCTGTCTCGATCACAGGAATCGTGCTTGTCTCCACCACCGTGCGGATCAGATTTGCGCCACCTCTAGGGATCAGGACATCGACGTACTGGTTCAGTCTCATAAATTGCTGTACCACTTCCCTTCGATTATCCTCAATCAGCTGAATCGCGTCTTCTGTGATCCCCTGATTGTTTAATGTATCCCGAATAATCTTCACAATCGCTTCATTTGAGTTTGCTGCATCGCTGCCGCCCTTCAAAATTACAGCATTTCCCGTCTTAAAACACAACCCAAAGGCATCTGCTGTCACATTCGGGCGTGCCTCATAGATGATCCCGACTACACCGAGCGGCACACGTTTTTGACCGATCAGCAGTCCATTTGGACGCGGTTTCATCGAGATCACCTCACCGACTGGATCATCAAGTGCAGCAATCTGACGCAGTCCTTCTGCCATCGCCTCAATGCGCTTTTCATTCAATATCAAGCGATCCACAAGCCCCGGGTTCATTCCGCGTGCTTTTCCAGATGCCACATCTTTCTCATTTGCACTCAAGATCGTCTCGCTTCCGCACACAAGTGCCTCCGCAACCTTCAACAATGCCTCATTTTTTACACCCGTTGTCAAATTTCTAAGCTTTGGCTCTGCTTCCTTTGCTCTTCTTCCAATTTCCTCTACACTCAGCATGTCTCTTCCTCCTTTTCTAACCGATCACTCTCTCCTCTGTCACTAAAACCTGCGGCAAAATATCATACACGTCTGCCGAGACATCATCCACCACCTGAAACTCAAACGCTACTGCTATGGTCGGATGCTCTGTATGTACACTCAGATATTTGTCATAAAATCCCTTCCCATAGCCACAGCGATGCCGCTCTGCATCAAACCCTACGCCTGGGACAATCAGCAGTGCATCCTCACACGCTGCCTCCTCATCCGTGCACACTGGCTCTGGAACTCCAAAATATCCTGCTGATACATCCTCGTAGGAATGAATGTAGAAATACCTCATATGCTCCCCAAAAACCTTCGGCGCTGCCACACGTTTGCCCGTTCTCCATGCTTCTTCAATCAACATTTTTGTGGAGACTTCATGGTTAAAATCCATATATACGTAGATGCAGGATGCTCTCTGAAATGCCTCCATCTCCATGATCTTCTCACAGATCACCCGACTTTTTGCCTCGCACTCCTCATCGGTGATCTCTCTGCGTTTCTCCAAAACATATTTTCTAATTTGCTTTTTTTCCATATTTCTCACCTAAATTTGTAATACTTCCATCTGTCTCCAGAATATCAATCCGATCCAGATTCCCCTTTAAGCTTCTGCGAAATGCCTCGATATATTCTCTTCTCAGCTCTGCCTGCTCTTTTTTTTCTGCCTCAGTCAATCCTTCCGCCTTTGACTTATGATACAATTCATTGATTCGTGCAATCTTTTTGTCATCCATGCGCCGCTTCTCCTTTTTACATTTTCTGTAAATAATCAATCAGATGAAATTGTTCATCCTTCTTTTCTAAAAACAGTGTCCCATAATTCAGACCGTTCATCAGCCTGTGAATAATGTGAAAATCTTGACCGTTAGCGATGATCATGTCCGCACCGGCTGATGTTGCAATCTTTGCCGCTGAGAGCTTCGTCGCCATACCACCAGTTCCCACACTGCTGCTGCTGCCTTTTCCCATCTCCATCATCTTGTCGTCAATGCTCTCCACCAAACTGATAAATTTGGCATTTTTGGAACAGCGCGGGTCATCGGTAAACAGACCATCAATGTCAGAAAGTAAAATCAAAAGATCTGCATGTATCAAGGCTGCCACAATCGCAGAGAGCGTGTCATTGTCTCCAAACTGCATCTCGTACGTGGAAACCGTGTCGTTCTCATTGACAATGGGGATCGCACCCATTTTCAGCAATTCTTCAAACGTATTGTAAGCATTTCTGCGGCTGATATCATTGACCATGGTGTTCTTTGTGATCAGAATCTGCGCAGCCATCTGACCGTACTCTGCAAAAAGTTTCTGATAAATCATCATCAATTTTGCCTGACCGATCGCCGCACACGCCTGTTTTTTCGCGATCTCACCCGGTCTTTTCTTCAGACCCGCTGTCTGTTTTCCGACCGCAATTGCTCCAGAGGAAACCAAAACGACCTCTTTTCCCATGTTTTTCAAATCGCTCAGCTCTCTCGCCAAAACCTCAAGCTTCGTCAGATTCAAACCGCCCGTCTGTTCATGAGTGATCGAAGAACTTCCGATCTTGATGACGATGCGCTGTTTTTCTTTCAATGTTTCTCTTATGTTCACTGTCTTTTTCCTCCTCCTTATGTCTTTTCTATATTACACCACTTTCCTCTAAACGTCTAACCTTTTTTTCTGCTTCTTGCTATTTCTCTGTCATCCTGATATTTCTCATCCCAAAAGCATCCCATCCGCCTAGTTTCTCACAGCCTCTTCCTGTCTTGTGAGCATTTCCTGCATCTGCTGCTTTTCCATCTCATACATCGTCCTCTGATAATCATAGCAGTACGCCACACAGATCAGAAAAACAGCAAAAAAAAAGCTGATTCCCCATTTCCACTTCATGCCTTCACACTCCTTTGGAAATAGTATCAGCTTTTTTCTCTCAATTATTCTTTTCGTTTTCTCAGATCAAATGCAGTTTTCTCGACAACGATACCAGCGTACTGCCCTTCGGGAAGGAGGCAAGTTCCTTCTGTGAGACGCCTCGGAAGCGCACAAGAAAGATAAAGTACACACACGCGCCCACCACAATAGCAAACAGTGTCGCGATAATATTTCCCACAAGTCCTTCCAGCAAGGCATGTACTCCCCATGCCACAACTCCCATCACCGCTGAACTCAAAAGCGGTACGATAAAAGTCTTTGGAATTTCCTGACGGTAATGCAGATATCTCTTGACGGCAATCGCATTTAAGACGCACATCGCAAACGCAAATACCGTGTTCGCCAGAATCACTCCATAGATATTCATATTCCCCACTCGCAGACTCACCAACAGTACGATCACATGGATCACAAGCGCCACAACCGTGTTGATCAGCGGAACTTTCATTTTTCCGATCCCCTGAAGAATACCGGTTGTCAGTGTCGAGAGTGCAAACAGAACCATCATAGGAGAGCCTCCCTGCATGATTCCTTCCACCAGAGATCCGTCATCCGCAAAGAGCATCCGCATAATCGGGCTTGCCAATGCCATCATTCCCACAGCACATGGGATGGTGATCACCATCGTATAGCGGATTGCCTCACCGGCTTTCTGCCTTGCTGCTTTTTTATCTCTGTCTGCCCATGCCGCTGCAAGGCTTGGCACAATCGACGGCGCAAGGCAAGATGCAAGCGCAAGCGGAACATTCATCAGAACACGAAACTCACCAGAGTACGTTCCCCAGATAATGTTGTACTGTTCGGAAGTATATCCCTGGGATGCCAAAACGCTGTTAAACACACTCTGATCCAAAATGGTCGTAATGTTATACAGCACACTGCTTAAGATGACTGGCACGATCGTGATGATGATCGCACGGTAAATTTTCTGCTCTGATTCTTTTCGGTGCGTCTTGTCGCGCCGCATTTTTCTCTTATAGCGCTGAATATAGGAAGTATAAATCACTCCCAGAAACACCAGCGCGACACACACACTCACCACCGTTCCAATCGTAGCTCCCGCAGCCCCATACGCAGGCTTGAAGGAAGGATTCTTTTCACTCTCTGCCACACTCGCCCCGATTCCAATCAGGACAGCGGCACCCGCCACAGAGACCACCGCATTCACGATCTGTTCAATGATCTGCGACACTGCGGTTGGAACCATATTCCCATGTCCCTGAAAAAATCCTCTCACCACTCCCAAAAGAGCCACAAAAAACAGCGCTGGCGCCAAAATACGGATTCCGTAGACTGCCATCTCATTGTGGACAAGCACTGTTGCGATAAAGTCTGCGCCAAAAAAGGTGACAATCGCAAAGATAGCGCCCACAGGGATTGCAAATTTCAGCGCACACCGATATACCCGGTACGCATTTTTATATTCGCCGTTATTGAGTCGTTCTGAGATCAGCTTCGATATCGCCAGGGGAAGGTTATAGCTGGAAATCAACAGTAAAATCGTGTAGATCTCATTTGCCGTCGAATAATAACTGTTTCCTTCCGGTCCGATAATCCTGTTCAGCGGAATTCGATAGATCATGCCGATGACACGCGCGATGATGGACGCTGCCGTCAGAATCGTTCCCTGAACTAAATAATTGTTATCCTTTTTCTTTCCCACAACATACCTCTATTCATCCTATGTTTTCTTCAGACTTTTTTTCTGTCATAGAAAAATCCTCTACTGCAAAACAATTCTGTCGCGGTACGTATCCTGCACAATACAAACCCATGTCTTTCCCTGATTCAGTGTGATTTCTCCGCCATCCAGTTCATAATAGTGCGTCACTCCCCACTCGGAGTCTTTCTGCCATGTGATCGGCATCGCATATCCTTTTGTGATATAATAGCCATAGGAACCTGTGTAAGTGTCAATGTTCAGATAGCCATTGTCATCATACGGCTCCCAGTAAGAAACCTGGATGATGATATTGTCGTAGGAAAGCTGCTCACCTGTCAGCTCATCCACCTGCGCATCTCCATACTGGAAACGCTCATATTTTCCAGTTTCACTGTTGTACTCAAACCATGGACTGTTGAACGAATATCCCGGCTCGACTCTGTTCGCTTTCATCCCTGTCCAGGAAAGATTGATCGTCTCCCCGTCTGCTGCAAACTGATAATGTCCTGTGTAATCCTCCGGATAATAGCGGTCATAGCCGCAGATCTCGATTCCTCGCTCAAGCATTTCCTTATTTGTGTACACATTGTGCGGTGCCACACGGTCGTCTGAGCGGTAGTACACGGAACTGCCATAATCCGAAAGTCCACTTAAATTGTTGACCTGTGGCAGATCAAAAAGCTCCAGCGCATAGACTGCCTGCCCAAAGTGGCAGTAAATTGCATCAAACTCTGTCGCATAATACACATAATAATTTCTGCAGCTTCTGACTGAACCGATGCGGGAAGCATCCTCGTAATCTTCCATGATCCCCATCAGTCTCGTGATGCCGCCCTCCACTGGTGCCTCATAGACCACATCTGCCTTGCCAATCCCCGCCTGCGGAATCGCATCGATAATGTTGTTAAACATAATCGCGACTGGTCTTTTGCTTCCGATTTCTGTGCTGACCTGTTTTCCTGTCAGATAACTCGTCATCGTCTCCCCGCTCTCCTCGGCATGTACGCCAAATCCTGCCGTCGCTGCCAAAGCGAGTGTCATCGCACATATCTTCCATTTTTTCATTGTTTTAGCCTCCTGATTGTTCTATATTCTATCTTGAAATTCCCAGTTGTTCCAAAATTTCTTTCTGCTTTTTCTCCATCACTTTTGCCTCCTCCTCGGTCATATGATCATATCCCATCAAGTGAAGCATACTGTGTGCAATCAAAAATGCATACTCTCTCTTTTGTGAGTGACCGTAGCTTTCTGCCTGCTCTGCCACTTTGTCCCTGGAAATCACGATATCTCCAAGCATCAACTCCCCGGTCTCTGGATGAAAGTTATAAATCTCTTCCTCTCTCTCCAAAAAGTCAAAATCTCCTGCCTTCTCATACGTCAAGGATGGAAATGACAGCACATCCGTCGGGCGGTCAATCCCTCTGTGCTCCCGATTCATCTCATGGATGCCCTCATTGTCTGTGATCAGCAGATTGACCTCTGCCTCATATGGACACTCTTCATAATCGAGTGCCTTCTCGATGACAAGCCTTGCCACCTCTTCTTCCGCAAAATCAAACGATGTCTCACATTCTTTTTCAAAATTTACCGTCATACTGATCTCTGACCTCTCTTTTGTGAACTCGTCCTCTGGACGGGCATTCTCTTTTCATATGCCTCATATGCCTGAACAATCTTCTGTACAAGCGGATGGCGCACAACATCTTTACTCGTCAGCTCACAAAAACTGATCCCATCAATCTTTTTTAGAACCTTCTGTGCCACCTCAAGACCTGATTTCTCTGATTTTGGCAGATCCTTCTGTGTAGAATCCCCTGTCACAATCACCTTTGAGCCAAAACCAATTCTCGTCAGAAACATCTTCATCTGCGCCGGCGTCGTGTTTTGCGCCTCATCCAGAATAATAAATGCATTGTCCAGCGTACGTCCTCTCATGTAGGCGAGCGGTGCCACCTCGATCAGCCCGCGCTCCATATTTTTTGCAAAGCTCTCTGCACCCATGATCTGATACAGCGCATCGTACAGCGGTCTCAAGTACGGATCGACTTTACTCTGCAGATCCCCCGGCAGAAATCCAAGTTTTTCTCCAGCCTCGATCGCCGGGCGTGTCAGGATGATCCGACCGACTTCGTTGTTTTTGAACGCTTGGATCGCCATCGCCATCGCCAGATATGTCTTTCCTGTGCCTGCTGGTCCAATTCCAAACACTATCATGTCTCTCTTTATCGCATCTACATACGCTTTCTGACCGAGCGTTTTTGGCTTGACCGCCTTTCCATTCACAGTGTGACAGATGCATTCCCGATCGATCTCCACAATCGCATCTTCTTTTTCCTCAAATGAAAGTGAGATCGCATAATCCACATTCTGCTCGTGAATGATATTTCCCCTCTTCGAAAGCTCGGCGAGATTTTCAATGATCCTTTTCGCCTTCCCGGCAGCCGCCTCGCTTCCCACAATTTTCAGCATCCCATCCCGCGACACGATCGTCACGTTCAATGTCTTCTCTATCTTCTTGATATGTTCATCAAACTGTCCGAAAATATTTCTCTCATGTTCTGCCGGGATGGATACTGTGACTTCTATAATGCTCATTCGCTCCGTGTTCCTTCCTGTAAGTCCAAAGTTTCTTGCAGCGGCACCCTCTTGATCGCCTGCTCGCGCAGGATTAACGGTCCGCTGGCACCGCATACTGAGATGCCTGCTACTATTTTAACATCATTTTCAAATATTTGAACCCCTTTTTCCTGAAATTTTTCTGAAAAGGCAATAAAATCTTCTTCTGCCTTCTTTGTTGCCTCCTCCTGTGTGTATGTTTTTTCCACAATTTCATATTCCCGGACAAGATACGTCCCCAGAGAAATTGGAAGATAAAAATTTCCCCACAGTTTCAGCTGCCTCTTTTGATCGACTACATCATACGTCTCATATCCATATCCCTTCCACGGCATTCGAAAAAAACGATTTCCGATCTGGAGATAATACTTTTTTGTTGTGTTTCCAGTGTAGATCTTCTTTTGGTATTGCATAGAAAATTCTTCCTCATACATTTCAATCGTCTCCAGAACAATGTCCGCATCCGCTGCACATTCCTGATATGCGATGACTTCTCCGCCGTCATCTTTGATTTCCAGTCTTCCCAGAACCAGGATATCTCCTTTTTTTACCGTGTCGCCCACAGAAACCATCGGTTTTCCGCTGCGCGTGATCATCGCCACCACCGTCCCATCCTTTGTCGCCACAAGACTGCTCGGTTCTTTTTCGATCTCCTCATTTAAAGTGACATCCGTATTTTCCTGCACTTGAATCTTGAGCAAGGTTCCTTTCATCTGAACCGACACCCAGATAAACTGGTCAAACTTTCTTCTCAGATCCGCAGCAAGCTCTTTGCATTCAATCTTATATTTCAGGCTTCCAAAGGTGATCTGCTCTTCTTTTAGATAATCCAGAATCACCTCATCGGTCTGGGAGACATTGCCTTCAATCTGAATATCCCAGATAAAAAGAGAGAGCACAAAAATCAGTAACGCACACACCGCGGCTCCTCCAAAAAATCCCGTCCTCTTTCTGTGTTTTCTCACCCAAAATGACCATCCTTTTTTTTGGAGAATGATGATTTTAGAGCCGCTTTTTCTCGCCACTTCTCTTATTTTTCGAAAATCCTGCACGAAGATTTTTCCTTCATACTGCTCGCCCGTATGATTCAAATCCCAGATCAAGATCTGGTGATAAGCGCAGAGATTTAAGAAACGTTCATAAGACTCGGAACGTATCGCAATCTCCACATACCCTTTGCCATAGCGCATCATCTGATCAATCAAAGACGTCCTCCCCGTTTTTTGTCAATAATGAATGGATTCCAAAATTCCCTCTATCCGCATTTCATTACATGTATAGTACACGATGTGCAGATTTTTCCCTCTCACTTCCAGCTTTCCGCTTTTCGTCTGCAAAAGTACTCTTTGATTTGTATATTCTAAAATACTTTTATAATTCTCTATGAAAACTTCGTCTCTCCCAGTGACAGACAACAGCACAGCTCCCTGCGACAAGTCCTTCGGAATCTGCATCTGTGCCGCCATCATCTGATAAAACGGCTTCTTTTTCCGGCTCATACCTCTCCTCGGCAGCCACATCTGTTTTATTACTTAATATATGAATTTTCAAAAAGGATATACCTTGCGATTCTTCTATCGAAAAAAAATCATGCTAAACCATGTCACGGTCTGGCTGTCGCAGAAAAAATCAATCCCCGCTTTCTCTGCGGCATCTGTCACTAAAATCCCATAACTCTCAATACACGGCTTCATCACTTCCGGGTGCCGACAGGCATCTCCCGGGTAGGAACACTCCTTACAAAAATCACACGAGTCCGTCGAAAGCCCCAGCACTTCCTCCGCCTCATCCGCAATCCGGCAGCATAGCTGGCGCATGACCTCCTCGTGTGCATGGCGCGTCGGCAGCGTACAGTCCATGTTTGCGACATCCTCAACCTCCGCTACCGTCGTAAATACAAACACTCTGTCAAATTTTTGGCATCGCTCCTGACACTCCTCAACGGTTCCTGTCGCCGGCGGACAGGACCACGATTTCCCATACCTCGGACACTCTGTCTTACAAATATAGCGTACCTGTTCCGAAAAAACCAGCTCTTTCGTGTCTAAAAATCCATATTGGCAGAGTGGATACTCTGCCGCAATCTCCTCAATTCGTGCTTCCTGTATCATTTTTTCTCTCTCTTTCGTCTTGTCTCATTTTTCCTGTGAAATGCTCTGCCTCAAGACAATAGACATTCACCCGCTCGATCATCGCATCTTCAAATTTTACCTTGGCATCCGGTGCCATATGGCACATAATCTGGTCGAGCGCTTTTTGTTTTTCTTCCCGCTTCTCTAAAAGACGCACCGTGCCATTTCCCATGATACTGCGATAGGCAAAGGAATAGGCACATGCATAATCTCCCCGGATCACACTGCCTGCGCAGTCCAACTCAAATGCAACCTTTGGATTTTTGGCAAACGCCTCCACTTTTCTGCCATCTCTTGCAGAATGGAAATAAATCTGCAGCTTTTCCTTCCCCTCGGCATCTGTCTTCCATTCATATCCATAATTTAAAGGAACGATCAACATTCCCTCTTCATCTGATGTTCCGATGCGGACGACTTTACACTCCTCCAAAATCTGCCTAAGCTCTTCTCTCTGTGTCACTTCTCTTTTTTTCAGGCGCATCGTTCTGTATACGGTGCCTTTTTCCTGACCATTGTCCTTGTTCACCACTTTACCTTCCTCCTTATCTAAAGACTTTTTAATCCAACTGTGCAATCTCATGGTACAAATCTGCGTATCGTCCCTTCTGCCTCAATAACTCTTCATGGCTGCCTCGCTCGATGATCCTTCCAGCTTCCAGAACCATAATCGCGTCGGATTGACGCACCGTTGAGAGGCGATGTGCGATCACAAATGTCGTTCTATTTTTCATGATCGCATCCATCCCCTGCTCGATATGGCGCTCCGTCCTCGTGTCCACTGAGCTGGTTGCCTCATCGAGAATCAAGATCGGTGCCTTCGAGATCGCCGCACGCGCAATATTCAAAAGCTGTCTCTGCCCCTGGGAAAGGTTGGCACCGTCATGTTCCAGAATCGTATCGTACCCTTTCTCCAGATGAACAATAAATGTGTGGGCGGATGCGATTTTCGCCGCCTCTTCTACTTCCTCATCCGTCGCGTCCAACCTTCCATAGCGGATATTTTCCCGCACTGTCCCTGTGAAGAGATGCGTATCCTGTAATACCATGGCAATGTTTCTGCGCAGAAACGCCCGGTCAATTTTTTCGATCGGCACGCCATCGATCGTGATTCTTCCTTCCTGCACCTCGTAAAACCGTGACAAAAGATTCGTCACGGTCGTCTTTCCAGCCCCTGTCGAGCCGACAAATGCGATTTTTTGTCCTGGTTTTGCATCCAGGGAAATATCCTTCAGCACCGGCACTCCTGGCACATATCCAAAGTTAACATGATCCACCACCACATGCCCTTTCATCTGATCCATGTCCACAAGTTCTTCTTCCTCTGTCTCAGGCTTCTGATCCAGCACTTCAAACACGCGTTCCGCCCCGGCGAGTGCCGAGAAAACTGTATTCATCTGCATAGAAATTTCATTGATCGGACGATTGAACTGTCTTGTGTAGTTCAAAGACACGGTCAGACCTCCAATATCAAAGCCTTGCTTGACCACCAAAATTCCGCCGACGCATGCAGTCAAGGCATATCCTATATTACACAGCTGATGGGTCACAGGTCCCATAATTCCAGAGCGAAATTGTGCCTGAATCTGCGCCTCACACAACTCTGTGTTAAGATACTCAAACTCATCGATCGCTGAGCTTTCATGTCCGAAAACCTTCACCACTTTCTGACCAGTGATGATTTCCTGTGAAAATCCGTTGAGCATCCCGAGATTTTTCTGCTGCTTTTTGTACGCCTCTCTGCCACTTTTCATGATCGCTCTGCTGGCGTAGGTCAAAATCGGTGTCATCAAAATCGTGATCAGCCCCAGAATCACATTTGTGTAAAGCATCAAAACAACTGTGCCCACGATGGTGATAAAACCCGAAATCATCTGTATCAAAGTTGTGTTCAGCATTTCTCCGACGGTATCCACATCGTTTGTAAAACGACTCATAATATCCCCTGTCGAGTGATTGTCAAAATAGGAAATCGGCAGGGTCTGAAGTTTGTCAAACAATTCTTGGCGCATTCGTTTTAGCGACCGCTGGGATACCGTCAGCATGATCCGTTTTTGCAGCCACTGTGTCACCACAGCTGCCGCATAGATGAGGGAAAGAATCCCCAATCCGCCTGCCAGACCTGCCAGTCTTGCTGACAGTTCCGTCTCATTGGGATCATAGTAGATAAAACGGTTGATGACGGGGCGCAGCAGGTAGGAAGAGGCAAGTGTGGAAGCCATGTAAACCGCCACGCAGATCATCGCCGCAATTAAGAGGGTTCTCTCTTTTGTCAGATAGCGCATCAGCCGTATAACAGTTTCTCTTGTATTTTTAGGGCGCCCCCCTGCGCTCATAGCGCGTCCTCGCTTTGCCCCCGGTCCGATGTTCAGCTGTTTTTTTGTGTTCTCCACAGGGGCTGCATCATATTTTTGCTGAAGTCTTTGTTTTCTCTGCTCATTCATATTCTGCCTCCTCCTTATCCTTCTGAGAATAATAGATTTCCTGATAAGCCACACAGTTTTGGATCAGCTCGCTGTGCGTCCCCATGCCGGCAATCTTTCCGTTGTCGACCACAAGAATCTTGTCTGCATCCTGAACGGAAGTGATACGCTGTGCGATGATGATCTTTGTCATGCCCTGAAGTTCCTCCCGAAATGCTTTTCGGATGCGCGCATCAGTCGCCATATCCACTGCACTTGTCGAGTCATCTAGAATTAAAATTTTCGGTTTTTTCAGCAAAGCCCTGGCAATACAAAGTCTCTGGCGCTGTCCCCCTGAGAGATTGACGCCTCCCTGATCCAGCTCTGTGTCATATCCCTGCGGCAGTGACAAGATAAAAGAATCCGCCTGGGCAATTCTGCATGCCTGCCGCAGCTCTTCCTCCGATGCATTTTCATCTCCCCAGCGCAAATTTTCCGCTATTGTTCCAGAAAACAGCGTATTTTTCTGTAGTACCACCGCCACACTTTCTCTGAGGTGGGAAAGAGAGAAATCTCTGACATCGGTTCCATCCACCGACACACATCCTTCCTCCACATCATACAGGCGCGGAATCAGGGAAATCAGTGTTGATTTTCCACTTCCGGTCGATCCCACAATCCCGACCAGCGCTCCGGCATCAATCTTCAGGCTGATCTCATCGAGTACTTTCTCATGGTTCTTTTGAAAATAGCGGAAGGAAACATTGCGAAATTCAATCTCTCCTCTTTCCACTACTTGTTCTGATCTGGCGGCATGATCATCGCTGAGATCGATCTGCGCATCCAAGATCTCCGTGATTCTTCGGTTTGAGGCTGAGGCACGCGTTCCCTGCAGAAAAATATTGGCGAGAAACGTCAAAGCTGTGAGTACCTGACTCAGATAAGTGATAAAAGCTGTCAATGTCCCGATCTCCATCGTTCCAATCATGATCTGCCTTCCCGCCACCCACACGACGGCGATCGTTGCCACATTGACCGCCAGAGCAGACAGTGGCATCATAAGAATCATGATCTTTAAGACCGCCATACTTTTTTCCATCAGTTCCTCATTCATCTGTGCAAATTTCTTTTTTTCAAACTCCTCTCTGACAAAGGATTTGATCACACGCTCATTTGTGACCGCCTCATTGATTCCGTTGTTGAGCACATCCAGCTTCTGCTGCATCACCTCATAGCGCGGCGAGGCAGTGGCGATCAGGACTGCGATTGCAAATCCCAGGATCGGCACAATCACACATAAAACCAAGGCAAGTTTCCGATTCAAGGCAAAAGACATCGCGATAGCCCCGATTAACATGATCGGACTGCGAAACATTCCTCTCAGCATCGTCTGGGCAAAATTTTGGATCTGGGTGATATCATTTGTGATTCTCGTGATCAGAGAACCTGTAGAAAATTCATCGATATTTGCGAAGGAAAACTTCTGAATCTGGACAAATGTCTTTTTCCGTATGTCCGCCGCCAGATGAGACGATCCTTTAATCGCAAAGTAAGCTCCCAGCACTCCGGCCATCAACATGACGAGAGCCATCACTGCCATGTAAAGTCCATTTTGAAGAATATAGGCAATATCCCTGTTCGCCACACCCTTATCGATCATCTCTGCATTCAAATACGGTAAAATAAATTCTCCACATGCCTCTATCACCATAAAGACAGGTCCTAAAATAAAGCAGTAAAAATATTTCTGAATCGAATCTCTATATTTTCTCATATTCTACCTCACTTTTTCTCCTCCTCTTTTTCTCTCCTGCCGTTTGCCAACAGTGGAAGAGGTCCGTCTGACTGTTCCTTGAAATTATACTATAAATCTATTCCGATTGCTATGCTCTTTTCTTACTGTGCGCCATCATGTGCTCCATCGTGTATGTACGCCATCGTCCCAGATGATATCACCGCAGACACATTCTAAATTTTGTTTTTTTTTCATATACATAGTTAAACACATTTTAGGAGTATTTTCTGAACATGAAGAAACATTCTCCGATTAACACCGCTTTGCTTCTATGTTGTCTTTTTATTCTCTCTTATATGAGCGGCATCGGCATCAAACATCTTGTCCTGCTGCACAGTGCCAGACAGACTGCCGCATCACAGGAAGGAAACTGGGGGCTCAGTTTCCAGCAAGAAGGTGCTGCCCCGGTGGGAAATGCCTCCTCTGAGGACTTAGCGCCGTACCATGCAGCCTACGTCGATCAGACCGATGAAAAAGTGATCTATTTAACCTTCGATGCCGGATACGAAAACGGAAACACAGCGCCTATCTTAGATGCCCTGAAAAAACATCACGTCCCCGCCACTTTTTTCGTCGTTGGAACTTTTCTGGAGACGAGTCCCGATCTTGTCAAGCGCATGGCTGAAGAAGGGCATACTGTGGGTAATCATACATACCATCACCCCGATATGTCCAAGATCTCCTCGCAGGAATCGTTCCGAAAAGAATTGGAAGATGTGGAAAAACTCTATCAGGAAATTACAGGTGAATCGATGTCCTGCTTCTATCGCCCTCCACAGGGCAAATACAGCACCGCCAATCTTCAGATGGCAAAGGATATGGGATATTACACCTTTTTCTGGAGTCTCGCCTATGTAGACTGGATTCAGGATGATCAGCCCACAAAAGAAGAGGCCTTTGAAAAACTTCTCACACGCATCCATCCCGGTGCAATTGTCCTGCTCCACAGCACTTCCTCCACCAATGCCGCCATCCTTGATGAGCTTCTCACCCGCTGGGAAGAAATGGGCTATACTTTTGCCCCGCTCTCCAACTTAGCCGAAAAACTTTCTGCCATCTGACAAAAAAGGTGCTGCCATATCCAGATTTCTCACTTTTTATTCTTCCCTGTGAGCGATCCTTCCTGCAGCACCTTATTTTTTATAATATTCTCTCCATCACCACAACCTGACACGGCACAACACTCTTTCCAGGCTCAACCAGACGACTGGTCACTTTTCCTGTCTCCAGAAACTGTTGCTTATGCCAGAAATTTCTGCTCTGCTCATTGCCTTGCACATAGGCAAGCTGTACCTTCTTTACTTCTCTCGTCTTTAAAAATGTTATGACTTCCTCTATAATTTTTGTGCCGACACCTTTTCCCTGCATTTGCTGTTCCACCATAAAGAATCCAATCCAGGCAATCTCATCCTGTGGATATCCAAAGACAAGATCCATCACCGCCACCAACCTTCTCCCCTCATAAAATCCGACATACCATTTATCTTCTTCCGTCTTTCCCGGCGGAAGTGTCCTCTGATCCTCCCGGATCAGCTCCTCTGTCAGTGTTTCCCCTGTATGCTGATAATACAGCGGATTTCCCTGGCACAGTCCAAAAATTTCATCAACCTTCTCTTCCCCAAGTCTCCTCACATCATACGTCTTTGACATCTCCCCACACATGCACCATCTCTGTGCCATTTTCTTTGCAGAGCGTGTCATCTCAATGGAAAAAGCACTGTTCCATTTTCTCTTGCAGAACGCATCAATGTTGTTTTGTCTGTAACGCTCTCTTCTCTTTTGTTCTTTTTCTAAACAGTATGTATTTTCATGGACCATCAGTTCAAGCGGCAAACGCTCTGGTTTCCTGCGCTCTTTTTGTTGTCTGGTCGGATATCCAAAAATCAGCATGCAGATCGGAACCACATAGTCCGGGAGATGAAATAACCTGCGATGCGTCTCATACTGCTCCAGAATATCCCCGATATAGCAAGAGCCGATGCCAAGGCTCTCCGCCGCAGTCGCCGCACTCTGTGCCGCAATCAGAGTATCTGAGCTTGCAAGCAACAGATCACCCATGCCAGGCGTGCGTGCGCCGTCCACGCAGCCATCGCAAAACGCTTCATACCATCCTTGATAATCGGCACAAAAGACAAGTACCATCGGTGCTTTGGCGATCATAGGCTGACCATCACACGTCTGTGAGAGGATCGCTTTCATCTCAGGATCTGTCACATCAAGGATTGTGTACAGTGTCATATTTCCAGCAGTGGCAGCCTGCCTTGCAGCCTCCAAAATCAACTGTTTTTTTTCCGGCTCAATCACACGTTCCTCAAAAACACGCATCGATTTTCTCTCTAATAAAAGCCGGAGCGTCTCATTTTGATTCATGTTTTTCTATTCCTCTCTTTCACCTTTTATGATACTCCATCATCCTACCACAATTTTGTTTGGAAAAACAATACAAATCAGAAAAAATGATCCAAAAAAGATACAAAAAAGGATTTTTGTCGCTTTATGATTTCCAAAATCAGGTTTATAATATATTTGACATCTAAAAATATTCTTTCAAATAATGGGGGCATGATTATGCAAATCATAAAAAAACTAAAATATTCTTTCATGGGATTTTCTATCGCCTTGATCGTTCTCGGTGCATGCCTGATCATCTGGCCAAAAACCTCTGCTTTGACCATCTGTTACATCGCAGGTGCTCTTTTGTTTGCGATTGGAATGATCAAAATCATCTGCTATGTCAAGCGTGATTTTTTTGTTCTCCCTGTTTATCATGAGTTGACTTATGGGCTTCTCTACATCATCATCAGTATGCTTTTGTTTTTTCACCCGGACGATGTCATGGCACTACTTCCGATTGTCATCGGTATCAGTATTATCCTCGATTGTCTCGGGAAAATTCAGACAGGGCTGGAACTGAAACGTTTCCAAGTCCGTGGATGGTTTCTTGTCTTTACATCTTCTATCATTGGAACCATCTTTGGATTTTTGCTCGTTCTCCATCCTTTTAAAGGGGTCTCTGCCCTGATGATTTTGATGGGAATTACCCTGGTGATCGATGGCGTCCAGAATCTTTGTTTTGCAGTTTCTGTTGGAAAATATATTCAGAAAAAGAGCCCGATTGACACCACAGGAAGAATCATAGACTGACTTCTCCTGACAGAAAATCTGATTCGACACAAAAATAGCGGGCATAGTCTGAAGGCTTTCTGCGCAACAACAACAAAATGTTCTTGTGCAGAAATGCCCGCGACTATGCCCGCTTTTCATGTATGCCACATTTGGTCTCATATTGATCCGACACTTTCGGCTATGATAAAATTTTTAGTTCCTCACGGCTGACTTTCCCTGAATGCACATGAAACGCATTTAACACGGGATGTTCCTCATCCATCAGAGATAAAATCAGATAATATGCCTTCTCATCATATGCAAGCCGAATATCTTCCTCAGAGGGTCTTGACGGTGTCTCGGGATGGGAATGCCAGTTTCCAAGCGGGACAAGATGGTTTGCCCTCATGTCTTTTACAGCCGCAAGCTGCTCTTTCGGATCCATGGAAAAATGTTCGTTTGTGTGATCGATGTTGGTCAGGTAATATATTTTTTCGATATGATCTTCCTCTTCACCATGGCTGCCTCCAATCAATCCGCATGCTTCTTCCGGAAGTTTTGATTTTGCATAGGCAACGATGTTCTCAAAATCTGTCTTCTTTATTGTGATTACCATTTAAATCCCCTCGCACACTGCCTGCTCATAGTCGATCAGCTCTGTGATCGTGGGATTTTCTCCGCACACTTCGCACTTTGAAGTATCAGAAGGCAGTTTTATTTTTCGAAATTCCATTTTTAAAGCGTCATATGTCAACAGATATCCTGTCAGTAGATCTCCGACTCCAAGAATATATTTGACTGCTTCCATCGCCTGAAGACTTCCTATGACGCCGCCCATAGCTCCGATGACGCCCGCCTGCTTGCAGGTCGGAACAGCATCTTTTGGCGGTGGATTTTTGAATACACACCGGTAGCATGGACCTTTTCCCGGCACATACGTCATAAGCTGTCCCTGAAACCGGATAATTCCGGCATGAGAAAATGGTTTTTTTGCCATGACGCACGCATCGTTGATCAAAAATTTCGCTGGAAAATTGTCTGTCCCGTCAATGACAAAATCATAGTCCTGTATCAGCTCCATGATATTGTCTGCGCTCACAAAAGTGCGGTAAGTGTTCACTGTCACATCCGGATTCATGCGATTAATGGTTTCTTTTGCGGACAACACTTTTGCCTTTCCCAGATCGTCTGTCGCATGGATAATCTGTCTCTGAAGATTGGACAAATCCACCTCATCCGCATCTGCAATGCCAATTGTACCCACACCTGCCGCCGCCAGATACATTGCCGCCGGTGCACCTAACCCTCCGGCACCGATGATCAGCACTTTTGCATTTAAAAGCTTTTTCTGACCTTTAGGTCCCACTTCTTTTAAGATAATATGCCTGGAATATCTCTCTAATTGCTCATTCGTAAAAGCCATTATCTTCTTCCTCCCATAAAATACAGAAATTCTACCACATCACCTTCCGACAATATCGTCTTGTCAAAGTTTTCTTTCTCAACAAACTCATCGTTTATGGATACCGTCACATACTCTGGCATCTGTACTTCTTCCAGACTGATCAGTTCTTTTAAGGTCAGCCCTTCTTCATATTTTTTGTCTTCTCCTGCCACTTTAAGAATCATCTTTCTATCCTCACTTCTGATATTTTTTGATTATTTCTTCCAGCTGCTGTTTTTTCACAGCTGCGCCGGTCACTCTCTCCACTTGGTTCCCATTTTTAAAAAACAGCAATGTGGGGGATGATTTTACTTTCCATTGTTCTGCAAGTGCCTGGTCAAAGGCGACATTGATTTTTCCGACATAGATGTTGTGTGCTTCTTCCAGCTCCGCCAAAAGGGGTGCCATGCGTTTGCACGGGATACAGGTATCCGAATAAAATTCTGCAATCTTCACTCCTTCTCCTGCCAAAATTTTCTCTTGAAACTGTTGCTCGTTGATTCTCTCTGCCATAAATTTGCTATTCCTCCACCTTTCTCACCAGCAAGGTGTAAGTCCCGTCTCCGTTCTCTTCCAGTTTTAAAATTTGATGTCCTTCTTCCTTGATACTGCGCGGTACATTTTGTACCGGTTCTCCATCGTTCATCCGAATCGCCAGAATCTGTCCGTCATCCAATTCCTCCAGCGCTACTTTTGCCTTCACGAATGTGATAGGACATACCACGTCCGTGATGTCCACCTGATCATCAAATACAAATTCACTCATCATATGCCTCCTTGATCACCTGCTCGAATTTTTCTTTTCCCACTCTCTCAATCGTCGCTTTGAAACGCTCCCCTGCGTTTGCATAGGTTCCAAAAAACTGGATTGCTGCATCGCAGACTGCAAGCAGTTTGTCATGATCTTCGATAAACGGGATCACTGTCTCCCCTTTATGTACATCATTTCCAAAGGTACCTCCAAACGAAACGATGTATCCGTGTTTCTCCTCATATGCTTCTGCTGGACATGCCTTCGTGCATCTGCCGCAGAAATTGCATTTTTCTCGGTCGATTTCTATTTTTCCATCTTCGAGTGTGATTGCTTTGCTGCGGCACGCCTTCACACACACTCCGCACTGAATACAGGAATCTGGAAGCCATTTTACCTGGATTCCTCCTTTAATTCCCACATCGTTTTCTTCTGCTTTCAGACAGTTGTTCTGACATCCTGTCACACCGAACTTAAACTTATGGGGCAATTCTCTGCCAAAGTATCTCTCATCTAATTCCTGTGCAATGGCATATGTATCAATACATCCGCTTGGACAGACCGCTGAACCTTGGCATGCCGTGATGGTGCGCACTCTCGGACCGCATACTCCCGGCACCACGCCTCCTTCTCCTAATGCCGTCTTTACTTCCTCAATCTGCTCCAGTTTGATAAAAGGAATCTCTACCCCTTGTCTCGAAGTCAGATGTACATATCCCTCACCATAGCGCTGCGCCACCTCCGCAATCTTTGCCAGCTGTTCTGCCGTGACGGTGCCGCCCACAACACGAAGACGCAGTGAAAAATGATTCTTCTGTTTCTGTCTCATGAAACCACCTTTTTTTAATGTTCCATAATCTACTGCCATCTTTGTCTCCTCCTCATATCATTATTCTCAATCACAGACTCTCCACTGCTCTTATAAAATCATTTACCAGATCCTCACTGTCCTCAATCCCCACGCTCACACGGATCGTATCATCATATACTCCTGCTGCTGCCTTTGCCTCCTCACTGCTGTGAAGATAGATCGTAGAGGCCGGATGAATCACCAGCGTCCTGAGATCTCCAATGTTCGTCGCAATTTTTACATATTGCAAGGCATTGATCAGTTTATAGGCTCTCTCTTTCGTGCCTGCACGTATGGTCAGGATTCCGCCCCCTTTGTTGTGAAACTGTCTCTCAGCTATTTTCTGATAAGGGCTGGATTTCAGAAGCGGATAATTCACCGAAATTCCCTCCATCCCGCAGAGTGCCTCCGCAAGATCGAGTGAATTCTGGCAGATCCGCTCCATACGGATTCCCAAAGTCTCCATACCTGTGACATTGAGATACGCATTCATCGGTGCAAGGCATCCTCCCATATTTCTCCAGATCCCGTTGCGCAGCTTTGCGAGATACGCATATTTTCCATATCTCTGATATGCTCTCATTCCAGGATATCGATTCACATCCCACGCAAATTTTCCACTGTCTATAATAATTCCGCTGATTGCATTTCCCCCGCCGTTGATATACTTTGAGGAGGAATGCACCACAATATCCGCTCCAAATTCGATCGGTCTGACAAGATACGGTGTTGCAGTTGTGCTGTCCACAATCAAAGGGATCCCTCTTTCATGTAAAAAACTGGCGGTTTCCTGAATATCCATCACATTCAGACCAGGATTTCCGATCACCTCTCCGAATACCGCCTTTGTCTTTGTGTTCAAAAACGGCTCTATCTCCTGCGTGTCTACAGTAGGAATAAAATGCACTGTGATGCCAAACGCTTCCAGATCATGAAGCAGATCCAAGTTCCCGCCAAACAGTGCACTGCCTGCAATCACTTCATCCCCTGCCTGTAAGATATTTAACATTGAGAGTGCCACTGCCGACATGCCGGAAGAACACGCGACAGCGCCGATTCCATTCTCTAACTCATTGATTCGTCTCTCAAACGCATCCACCGTCGGATTGGAGATCCTAGAATACGCATATCCCGGCGCTCGGTTCTGAAACACTTTTTCCAGTTCTTCCGATGAATCATAAGAGAATGCGTTTGACTGACTGATAGGCGGAAGTGTAGCGCCATCTGAATACTTTCTCACCGCTTTCCCATGCAATAACATTGTCTGAAAGTTCATGCTTTTCTTCCTCCCCATCTCTTTGTTTCTCTCTGTTTTGATAACACTTTCCACATCGTTTTCTTCCTCTTTTAAGACAAAAAAGAACCAGAAGTGTCCTTTTCTTTTTATCACACCTCTGGTTCTCCAGTCAGTTTTATCCCTTCTATTTCTTTTTCATATTATTTCTATATGTTTTATGCGTAAAGTATAACCTTTTCTTATGTCTCTGTCAAGCTTCCACACTCATATACAATATCTATATTTTCTTATATCTTATTTTTATATCTCTCTTCCTCCGCCGGTACAGTGCAGTTCCACGTCAAAAAGACAAGCAACGGAATCGCCACATTAATGAGGACTTCTCTGCCTCAAGGATCAAAATTCACTTTACTTATGGTATGGCTCGTTCTGTATGATCCGATAGCCCCTGTAAATCTGCTCGAGCAAGATGACTCTCATCAACTGATGCGGAAACGTCATATCTGAAAAACTGATCTTCTCATCCGCTCTCTCAAGCACTCTCCCGTCGAGCCCCAGCGACCCTCCGATGATAAAATTGATGTGGCTTTTTCCCTGGATTCCCAGCGTCTCAATTTTTTTTGCGAACTGTTCTGAGTTCATCTTTTTTCCCTCAATCGCAAGCGCGATCGTGTAGCTTCCCTCCTTGATCCCCTTTAAAATTCTCTCGCCTTCCCTCTGCTTGATCTGCTCTTCCTCCGCCTCACTGGCACGGTCCGGCGTCTTCTCATCCTCCAGCTCCACGATCTCCAGCCTGCAATACCTCCCAAGCCTTTTTGCATATTCCCTGATCGCATCTGTGAAATACTTTTCCTTGATCTTGCCGACCGTAATCAGTGTAATCTTCATTCAGCGCCACTCCCTTCTAAATTTTATTCTATCGATCCTTCTTTTTTTCACTTTTTCCATTGTCTCCACAACGCAAAAAAACAGAGGGACACCGCGCGTTCTCTCCGGCAGCATCCCTCTGTCCTGAATCTATATTCTCTTATCGCTCTTGTGTACCTGTACAGTCACGAATCCTTATTTGTCCTTGTTTGACAAAAATTCATGGATACCTTTTGCAGCTGCTTTTCCAGCACCCATAGCCAGAATAACCGTAGCAGCGCCTGTCACTGCGTCACCGCCTGCGTACACGCCCTCTTTTGAGGTCTTTCCTGTCTCTTCGTCTGCGATGATACATTTTCTCTTGTTGATATCCAGACCGATCGTTGTGGAAGAGATCAATGGGTTTGGAGAAGTTCCAAGTGACATGATCACAGTATCCAGCTCCAATTCGAACTCAGATCCTGGAACTTCCACTGGTCTTCTTCTTCCGGAAGCATCCGGCTCGCCCAATTCCATGCGGATACATCTCATACCTTTTACCCAGCCGTTCTCATCGACAAGGATTTCCTTCGGGTTTGTCAGCAGATCGAAGATGATGCCTTCCTCTTTTGCGTGGTGAACTTCCTCCACACGCGCTGGAAGCTCTGCTTCACTTCTGCGGTATACGATGTGCACTTCACCGCCCAGACGAAGCGCTGTTCTTGCAGCATCCATTGCCACGTTTCCGCCGCCGACTACAGCAACTTTCTTTCCTCTGGCGATCGGCGTATCGTAATCCTCACGGAATGCCTTCATCAGGTTGTTACGTGTCAAGAACTCGTTTGCAGAGAACACACCGTTTGCGTTCTCTCCTGGAATACCCATAAACATTGGAAGACCTGCTCCTGATCCGATGAAGACTGCCTCGAAGCCTTCCTCGTCCATCAGTGCATCTACCGTTGTTGATTTTCCGATCACGACGTTTGTCTCAATCTTAACGCCTAAAGATTTTACGTTCTCTACTTCTTTTTCCACAACAGCATCTTTTGGAAGACGGAACTCTGGGATACCATATACCAGCACACCGCCTGCCTTATGCAGTGCCTCAAAGATCGTCACATCATATCCAAGCTTTGCCAGATCTCCTGCGCAGGTAAGTCCGGAAGGACCAGAACCGATGACAGCCACTTTGTGTCCATTTTTCTGTGCCGGTGCAGTTGGCTTGATTCCATTCTCTCTTGCCCAGTCAGCGACAAAACGCTCCAGTTTACCGATCGAGATCGCCTCACCTTTGATGCCACGGATACATTTTCCTTCACACTGGCTCTCCTGTGGACATACACGTCCGCAGATTGCCGGGAGAGCACTTGACTCGGAGATTACCTTGTATGCCTCCTCGATGTTGCCCTCTTTCACCTGTGCGATGAAGGCTGGAATGTTGATGGACACTGGACATCCCTGCATACATTTTGCATTTTTACATCCGATGCAGCGGTTTGCCTCCTCGATTGCTTCTTCTTTGTTATATCCTAAGCAAACTTCATCAAAATTTGTAGCACGTACCTTTGGATCCTGCTCTCTTACAGGAACTTTCTTTAATACATCAGCCATTATTTGTCACCTCCACACTGTCCGCATCCGCCGTGATGGGTATCCCCTTCATGCAGTTTCAGGATTGCTCTTCCCTCATCTGTCTTGTACATCTGCTGTCTCTTCATCGCCTCGTCAAAGTTGATCTTATGACCGTCAAACTCCGGTCCGTCAACACAGGCAAATTTCACTTCATCTCCGACAGTCAGACGGCAAGCGCCGCACATTCCTGTTCCGTCGACCATAATCGGGTTCATGCTGATGATCGTAGGGATTCCGAGTTTCTTTGTGGTCAGGCAGGCAAATTTCATCATGATCATAGGTCCGATTGCCACGCATTTATCATATTTCTTGCCCTGGTTCAATACCAGATCTTCCATGACTTTTGTCACCACGCCGTGTGCTCCGTAGGAACCGTCATCTGTCGTGATATAAAGATTTCCGGCAACTGCTCTCATCTCATCTTCCAGAATCAGAAGATCTTTCGTCTTTGATCCCACAATGACATCTGCATCGATACCGTGCTCTTTTAACCATTTTACCTGTGGGTAAACAGGAGCTGTTCCAACACCTCCGGCAACAAATAAAATCTTTTCATTTTTCAGTTTGTCAAGGTCTTCGTGAACAAATTCAGATGGCTGTCCCAGCGGTCCTACAAAATCGCTGAAGGCATCACCTGCCTGAAGTCTCGAAAATCTCTCACTTGACGCGCCCACGATCTGGAATACGATCGTGATGGTTCCCTCTTCTCTGTCATAATCACAGATAGTCAGCGGAATTCTCTCTCCTACTTCGTCTGCTTTTACGATGACGAACTGTCCTGGCTCACAATGTTTTGCGATTCTTGGAGCTTCGACAACCATGAGAAAAATTTTGTCCGCAAGTTTCTCAGCTTTACGTATTTTATACATAGATATCCTCCTATTTTTTCGCAGGTGAATTGCTCATCTACGTTTTTTGCACTGATGACTACTCAGACACCCAGTTTTCGCGGCATGGCAGAATGTGTTCTTCCTCTTGCGGTTTTCATTCTGAGACGCGGCATCCCAGAATTTTCCACAAAATACCGATGTACCGAAGTATACAGAATAGCTCCTGTACCGTACTATTTCAGAAAAAATACATAAATAGACATTTATACTATAAAACAAATGGAAAAAAATTTCAATAGTCTAGTGTATTAAATATATTCATCCACAAATTGCTCAAACTCTTCTAAGGACATCAGTACCTTTCTCGGCTTGGTTCCTTCCTCCTCCCCGACGACCCCTGCCTCATAGAGCTGTTCCATGATGCGCGCCGCGCGGTTAAATCCAACCTTGAGACCTCTCTGAAGCATTCCGATCGAAGCCTTTTCTTTCTCAATCACAATCTTTCCTGCCTGCTCAAAGCAAGGATCCCACTCTGAGGAAGCTCCCTGTCCAACGCCTGCACTCTGTGCCTGCTTCATCTTATCCTCGATTGCTTTTGTATCACAGGGCAGTTTCTGAGCGGAGAGAAACTCTACAACGTCAGAGACCTCTTTGTCCGAGACAAAAGCTCCCTGCACTCTCGCCGGTTTTGGAAGTCCCTGTGGGAAGAAGAGCATATCGCCCTTTCCAAGCAGTTTCTCCGCCCCGTTCATATCGATGATCGTTCGGGAATCGACGCCTGAGGACACAGAGAATGCGATTCTCGAAGGCATATTTGCTTTGATCACACCAGTAATCACGTTGACGGACGGTCGCTGTGTGGCAATAATCAAATGAATTCCCGCCGCGCGCGCCAGCTGTGCCAGACGGCAGATTGAATCCTCCACATCGTTTTGCGCCACCATCATCAGGTCCGCAAGCTCGTCGACAATGATGACAATCTGCGGCATTTTCTGCGGCTTGTTCTCCTCATTAATATTTTCAATTGCAGCCACTTTCTGGTTATATCCTTTCAGGTCACGCACACCCATGACCGCAAATCTATTATAGCGCTCCGTCATCTCTGCCACTGCCCAGTTCAAGGCACCTGCCGCTTTTTTCGGGTCAGTGACAACCGGGACCATCAGATGTGGAATTCCATTGTACACACTGAGTTCCACGACTTTCGGGTCAATCATGATCAGTTTGACATCCTCAGGCTTTGCCTTGTACAGCAGGCTGATGATGATCGTGTTGATGCAGACCGATTTTCCAGAGCCTGTCGCACCGGCAATCAAAAGGTGCGGCATCTTGGCGATATCCGCGACTACCACCTTGCCCCCGATATCTTTTCCAGCTGCAAATGCAAGATTCGAAGGATGATTCTGAAACTCAGGACTTTCCAACAGTTCCCGCAAAAATACCGTACTGTTTTCTTTGTTCGGAACCTCGATTCCGACTGCTGCCTTGCCCGGGATCGGCGCCTCAATTCGGATGTCTTCCGCTGCGAGATTCAGTTTGATATCATCAGCCAGATTCACAATCCGGCTGACCTTCACTCCCTGCTCAGGCTGCAGTTCGTATCGCGTCACAGAAGGGCCGCAACTTGCGTCAATGACATTGACATTGACACCAAAGCTGTGCAGGGTCTGCTGCAGTTTCATTCCCGTCTCTTTTAATTCCTGAAGATTTTGTGATTTTCTGTTTGACTGCGGCTGGCTTAAAAGTTCCAGAGGAGGAAATTCATATTCTCTTCTTGGCTCTCGCTCTTCTTCTTCGATTTCTTCCCGAACCTGCGCGATCTCCTCTTCCGCCTCTGTCTCAGAGACACGCCTGTGTTCCCCGTGCTCTTCCAAAACATTCTCCTCGTCAAAGGCTGCCGCCTCCTCAAAGGTATCCTGATCCGCCTCCTCATACATTTGCTCTCTCTCCTGCACACGGCACTGTGGTGTAAAAATCTCCTCCACACTTGGCATCTGCGGCATCTCCTGACCTTCATCCATCAAATCAACTTCTTCCACCTCTACAGCGATCGGCTCTTCCTGCTCTGTCTCATTCTTCTCCCAGAAATTCTTCTGATGGCACTCTTCCTCAACCTGTGTCTGTTCCTCTCTCTGTTCTTCCTCATATTCTTCTGCCCATTCACTTTGAGCTGCCTGTTCTTTCTTTTTTCTTTGCTCGGATTCCTGCTGCCATGCCTCTCTCTCCAACCAGTCTTCCTGAGGCTCTTCCATTCTCGGAGTATTTTCCCGGTCATCAATCACAATATTGGCGACACCGTGGTATGACTGCTCTTCTTCCTCCAAAAGCCACTCTTCCTCTTCTTCTTCTCTCTGTGCCTCCCTCTCCAGTCTCTGTTCTCTTATACGCTCTTTCCAGATTTCTCCCTGGCGTGCGGCATTTTCTCTCGCAACATGGTACAGCTTGGCACTTCCCTTTTCCACGCCCGAGAACAGGGATTTCTCTGTCAAAAGCACAACCGCTATCAAGAACAAAGCAATCAGGATCACATACGTCCCTGCAACTCCGAGTGCCGGACAGCACACAAACAGTAAAAATCCTCCCACAGCACCGCCGCCGTTTTTATTTTCTGCACTGCCATAGTAATAATCGGACAAAGTAGTCTCTTTTAAATACCCGTTCATCATCAGCTCCAGTGCGCCACAGATGACCAGCATCATGAGAACGACTGCAAATAGTTTCAGCCAGACAATTTTATTTTTTCTGTTTGAGATCAAAAAAGCCATCAAAAAGAAAACAAACAACGGCATCACATATGCAAAAGCGCCAAAGCTTCCAAACAAAGCCACGCTAATCTTTTCGCCCAAGAAGCCGCCAAGTCCTGCATTGCCCAACAGAGCAAAAAGGCAGACAGCGAGCGCCGCCACCAACAAAATCTCATCTCGCATCTGTGTATTTTTCGGTGTCTTGTATGCCTGCGTCTGCTCTGCAGCAGCGCTCTGCGCCTTTGACTTTGACTGTATTTTCGAACGACTCTCTGTTTTTTGACGGCTCTGCGTCTTTGTCTTCTTCTGACCTGCCGTGCTGTTTTTCGGCTTTTGCGTCTTCTGTGTTTTTGTCTTGTTAGCGGATGCTGTCTTATTTGTAGCTTTGCCGGAGTTTGTCTTTTTCGCCGTCGTTTTCTTTGCCGGATTTCCCATCGTCTGTGAAACCTTTCCCGTATCCTTTTTTTGCGCGGTTGCTGCCATAATCTTATCACTCCTTATTTCATAGCAAAATGCGCTGCGATAGAAAGTGCACCCATCGCAAAACAATAATAAGAAAAAACACGCAGTTTTTTCTTTTTCAAAAAATTCAGTACACGCCGTATCATCAGGAATCCTGTCACACATGCCATGGCTGTGCCGATCAGATAAATGCCGATCATTTGATTCACCATAGCCGTATCTTCAATGTGTCCGATTTCCCAGATCAGAGCTCCTATAACGACCGGTATTGAAGAGAGAAATGCATATTTTATCGCAAATTTTCTCTGAAAACCGCTTAAGAGACATGCCGCAAGTACCATGCCCAAGCTGGACAGACCCGGGATGACAGAAATCCCCTGCACAATCCCGATTGCGATCCCATTTCCATACCGGACATCTCTCGGTATCTTGTGTCCGTTCTCTCCCAGCTCAGCCACCAAAAGCAAAATTCCTGTGACAAAAAAACAGATTGCGGTGATAATCAGCGTTGTCTTAGAAAATAGTGCCAGATCTCTCGTCGCGGCTGCAACGCATGCCGCAGAAATCGTGGTAAGAAATAGCAAAATTGCAAATTTTCGATAATTATTATGTACAATCTTTTTGAAACGCTTGGCTTCATCGTGTTTTTGATTGAAAAAAAAGATCTTGATGTTTCCTACGATATCTCGGATCATACCGACTGTCTCCACAAGAATTTTTTGGATATCACTGTAAAACGCCACAAACGTCACAACCATCGTCCCTATGTGAAGTAAAATAAAAAACAGCAGACCTTCTTCTGTGTCAAGGTGAAACACATTCTGAAAGATCACAAGATGACCGGAACTAGAAACCGGCAAAAATTCTGTGACCCCCTGTATGATTCCCATCCATATTGATTCCAACAGTGACATATCATCCCTCCACTCTCTACGTTTTGTAACGGCTTTGTGCCTGCATACTTCAAAGATTTGGACTGACAGGAAACTTTGCTTCGCCGCCAGCCCATTTTATTCCGCATAACTGTCCAAATGTTTCTGCCACATAGTTATTAATTATAGCATAAATCAGCGGGATGTACAAATCATTTCCTTTACTTTTGAGAGCGCATCCTGGATTCCGCCCACTGCATCGATCAGTCCTTCTTCCACTGCCTGTCTTCCCACCAGAATCGTGCCAAGATCCTTTGTCAGCATTCCCGTATCCATCATTAACTCTTCTAAGCGCTCTCTTTTTGCCTTACAGTGAGAAGTAATAAAATAAAGGATACGATCCTGCATCTGTTTAAAATAATCGTATGTCTGCCTTGCACCGATAATCGTGCCGTTCATCCTCACAGGATGGATCACCATTGTCCCGGTCTCCACAATGTACGAATAATCGGTAGATACCGCAATCGGAATGCCTATCGAATGGCTTCCTCCCAACACAAGAGAGACCGTGGGTTTGCTCAGAGAAGCAATCATTTCTGCGATTGCGAGTCCTGCCTCCACATCGCCTCCCACGGTATTTAACAGGATCAGAACACCCTGAATCTCATCGTTGTCCTCGATTGCGGCAAGCTGTGGAAGTACATGTTCATATTTCGTCGTCTTGCTGTTTGCCGGGAGACATTCATGACCCTCAACCTCTCCGATCACACTCAAGAGATGAATCTTGTGTTTCAACGTCAGCTGCCCAAATTCCCGGATCGCCTCCTGATCTTTTTCCTGTTTTTCTTCTCTCTGCATACCAAAAATTCTCCTTTTCTTTTTTTCTCAGTATGCCCTGTTTTTGCTCTCTTATCCATCTGCAAAAGAAAAGGGAATGCCGCTTCTTATCTGCGCCATCCCCTCTTCTTTCGCATGACTGATTTATACTTTTGTAGTTACACGGATTTTCTCGGAAAATATTGTTTTTCGAGATCTCGCACCATTTTCACGTACAGTTTCTTGCACTCCTGCAGTTTTGCCTCTTCGATCATGCGGATGCAAGGCTGCAGATACTGATCCCACACTCTGCGGTAGATCTTGTCTCTATCCTCTCGCTGATTGATATGCTTTACGATCGTGGGTGCAACATCATAGTACTCTTTGATCACCTCTTCGCCATCCGGCTGGCTGCTCAGATATCCATCTCGGTAGTTTCTAAGCAGTGTCAGCTCATAACAATCATCCGGTTTTCCAAATGTCTCACAGACCGCTGTTGTGATATAACAGAATTTTCTCTGGAATCCTCCCTGAATCTCCTCATACGTCGTCGACTGTACTTTCGTCTTTGGAAATGCCGTCTTCCATGCTTTCAAGACTGCCTCCGCCAAAATTTCAGAGGAATCTCCCTTGTAATGGCGTATTCCAGGCAAGACATAGACCACCATGCACATGTTGAAATCCGTCATCATCTGCTCTCGTTTTCCTTTTTTCGGCTGCGCTTCAATCGCCTCTTTTGCCTTGTCTGCCAGAGCAGCCGCCATATTTGCGATAAACTGCTCTTTATCAATCACCTGATGATATCCTGCCTCAATCGCCGCAAAAGTCTGCTCATGTCTCTTACAATACTGTTCAAAAGCATCCTCATACAAATTTCGTTTAAAGCTTGCCATCGGGTCGTCTTCATTCAAAAGCAATCTGGGCATTCCTTCAATCCCTGTCAGATAATTGTTCATAGCTTCATCCTTCCGTTTTCTTCTTCCGGAGCCCTTATCACTGACGCGATAAGCCTGTCACCAAAGTTACTGCCATTTTTTATTCATCCCAGTTATGGTAAACTGCCTGGACATCATCATCCTCATCCAGTAAATCCAGTGTTCTCTGCAGACATTTCACTGCGTTTTCATCTGTCAGCTCAACATAGTTCTGTGGAATCATCGTCACCTCTGCGGAAGCCATCACAACGCCTTCCTTTTCCAGAGCTTCTCTGACCGCAGAAAATTCATCCGGATCTGTCAGGATCTCGAAGCTGTCCTCCTCTTCGTTGAAATCTTCTGCTCCAGCATCGAGTGCCATCATCATCAGTGTCTCTGCATCGATGTCACACTCTTCTTTGTCGATGATAATCTGCCCCTTCTTGTCGAAGCTGTAAGAAACACAGCCCGGCGTTCCGATATTGCCTTTTCCTTTTGTGAAAGCACTTCTCACATTTGCAGCAGTACGGTTCTTATTATCTGTCAGTGCCTCAACGATGATTGCAATGCCGCTTGGACCGTATCCTTCATATGTCACATACTCATAATTGACAGAGTTCGCATCTCCCGCTGCCTTCTTGATTCCGCGGTCGATCGTATCGTTTGGCATGTTATTTGCCTTTGCCTTGGCAATGACATCACGGAGCTTGCTGTTATTTGCAGGATCTGGACCGCCATCTTTTACTGCTACTGCGATTTCACGCCCGATAATGGTAAAAATTTTTCCCTTTGCTGCATCGTTCTTTTCTTTCTTATGCTTAATATTCGCAAACTTTGAATGTCCTGACATTTTCTTTACTCCTTTTCTGTCTCTTCTTTCTCTTTTTCCTGGTTCTGCGGCAATTTTGTCACTTTGACTTTGTCGATGATTTTGTTGGCAACACTTAGGATCTGGAAGGAATATCCCTTTGCAATGATCTCTGAATGCTCATCTTCCTCCGGAACTTTGTCTAGACGGTAGACTAAAAATCCATTCAAAGTCTCATACTCCTCCTCCTCAAGATCGATGTCAAGCACTTCTGCCACATCCTCCAGAGGAGTCAGTCCCTTCATCAGATACGTGTTCTCTCCAATTTTCTCGATAAACGCCTCATCTTCATCATACTCATCCTGAATGTTGCCCACAATCTCCTCGAGGATATCCTCAAGTGCGACAAGACCTGCTGTCTGCCCATACTCATCCAGCACAATGACCATCTGTATTTTTCTTAGCTGCATGTTTTTAAACAACACATTGATGTTTCTTGTCTCCGGTATGAAGACCGCCTGACGGATCAGGTCCGGAATATCCTTCAGCAGCCAATCGCCATACTGGTTGAGCATCTGTGCTTTCATGGCATCCTTCAGATGGAGAATTCCGATGATGTTATCAATATTTTCCAGGTAAACTGGAAATCGGGAATTACTGCTCTGCAGCATAAATTTTAAATTTTCATTTAAGCTCTGTGCACCATCCAGTGCAATAATATTTTTGCGGTGCGTCATGATATCCTGAGCCTCTTTGTCCCCGAACTCAAAGATGTTCTGGATCATCTCCGCCTCACTCGCCAGAAGTACCCCTTGCTCATGACCCTCATTGACCATCGAGATGATCTCTTCCTCTGTCACATCGTCCTGCATCTTGTACGGGTCAATCCCGAACAATTTTACCGTCAGATTAGAAAATCCGGCGACGAGATATGTAAGAGGTCTCATGACTGTGATACTTTTCTTGATCAGACCACAGTACCGGAATACCCACTTCTGCGGGCGGTGCACCCCAAAGATCTTTGGAACAACTGTGCCAAAGGAAATCATGATAAACATGTACAGCACAAGATTGATGATCCTGCTGCCCCAGTAAAGCAGCGCCGCCCCGAATGTGGTTCCGACGCTCGTGTTCTTAAGCATCTCGTCAAATCCGATGCCTCCAAATCGAATCAAAACCGCACCTAAAATCAGGTACGACACTGCCGTGACCACCTGGATCGTCTGGATCAGGGCGATCGGGTCTGTCTTCCAGGCAAGAAGATCTTTTGCCCTTTTGTCTCCTTCTTTTGCACTTTCTTCCAGCCAGCTTTCACTCACTTCCTGCAGTGCTGCCCCAAAGCCGTAATGTATCGCGTTGATCACCACAAATATACATAACAGCAGAAACCCCACCGCGGGATTGTCACTACCATCCATTTTTCTAGCTCCTTCTTATCAGCTAAACTTGGTAAATCATTACACAACAATAGAATATATCATTTTCCCCTTCATTCGTCAAGATTCTCTGTGAAAACTCTCCTGCATACTTATGTAGTCAGTTCCAAACTGATCTCCAAAGCGCGGTCGACTTGCTGAAGTAATTCCTTATCCAGATGACATACCCGATCCTTCAGCCTCTTTTTGTCGATCGTGCGCAGCTGTTCCAGTAGAATCACAGAATCTTTTACAATATCGCATCGACTGCACTCGATCTCCACATGCGTCGGCAATTTCGCCTTATTCATCCTTGATGTGATCGCTGCGCAGATCACAGTGGGACTGTGTCGGTTTCCGATGTCATTCTGAATGATCAACACGGGTCGGATGCCACCTTGTTCTGATCCTACTACGGGTCTTAGATCTGCGTAAAAAATATCCCCTCTTTTAATAATCACACATTTCACACTCCGATTTTTTCTTGTTCTTTTTCTCCTTTATTTTGTCCAGATTTTTTCTCGCTATGCGTCTTGTGTGTTTTTTCGGCGATTATTTTTTGCCGATCTTATTTTTTCCCCCAGTCTTTTTTATCTCATCACTCGTCAGCCTGCCCGGATTACTCGCAAAAGACTCTAGGCACGCGCTTTGTGATATCGCAGACAAATTCATATGGGAATCGACCAGACAACTTTGACAACGTCTCAACAGAGAGTCCGTTCCCCATCAGTGTCACCTCATCAAGTTCTTTTGCCTCCGGGATGTCTGATACATCGACCATGAACTGGTCCATACAGACTCTCCCAAGAATCGGGGCTTTCTTTCCATGAATCAAAACCCATCCTTTATTTGAAAGGCTGCGCGGATACCCATCTCCGTATCCAACTGGGATCGTCGCCACTCTCATCTGTCTCGGCGTCACAAATGTGCCGCCGTAGCTGATTGCAACCCCTTCTCTCACTGTCTTGATATATACGATGTGACTCTTTATCTCCATCACCGGTCTGAGCACAACCTGATCCCTTTTGACTTCCTCTGACGGGTAAATCCCATAGATCGTGATCCCTGCGCGCACTGCATCTAAATTTGCCTCTGGCATCTCGATGATTCCTGCACTGTTCGAGCAGTGTTTCATCGGGATCGCAATCTTAACCTCCTCCAGCATTTTCACAAAATTCTGATATCGCTCCAGCTGTCTGTAGGCATCTGTCTTATCAATCTCATCTGCTCTTGCAAAATGTGTAAACATCCCCTCGATCTCAATTCCGTCAAGCGCTGCGATCTTCTGAATCTCTGCGACACTTTCCGGCGTATCCGCATACCCGATACGTGTCATCCCCGTGTCCAGCGCCAGATGAATTTTCATTTTTGTCTGGACCTTCTTCGCCGCATCGGCAAGCTTTTGTGCTGTCTCATATTGGAAAACCGCCGGTCGGATTTCCAGTCGAGCCATCTGCTCGTAATCCTCCTCAAACGTGTATCCTAAAATCAAGATCGGTTTTTGGATCCCCTCTTCGCGCAGTGTGAATGCCTCCTGTGCTGTCGCGACTGCAAATCCCCAAATATAGTCATACGGTTCCACCAGCCTGGCGATCGGCACAGCGCCATGTCCATACCCGTCTGTCTTGATCACTGCGATCATCTTGACTCCCGGTTTTAAATTCTGCTTCATCTGTCTGAAATTTTCTTCCACTGCATCCAAATGAATGGCTGCATACACTCTGCTGTTCTGTCTCATTGTTTTCTTGTGCACTCCTCTGTCTTCTCAACTTTTCCTATTTGATTCAAAAGATCTGACGCGATCATCGCAGCCGCGCCAATCTCCTCTCTCGCTCTGTCCCCTGCCATGCCATGCAGATAGACTCCGAGTTTTGCCGCCTCAAATGGCTCCATCTTCTGAGCCAGAAGCCCTGCGATGATCCCTGAGAGCACATCGCCAGAACCTCCAACCGCCATTCCATGGTTTCCACTCTTATTAATATACACTTCCTTTCCGTCTGTGACAATCGTCCTCGCATCTTTTAGGACACAGATCACATCATACCGGCTGGCAAGCGCTTTTGCCGCACCGATCAGGTCTTCCAGGATCTCCTCTTTTGACCGTCTGCTGATCCTCGCCATCTCCATGATATGCGGCGTCAAAATGACATCTGATCCTTTTTCTGTCAGCACCTCCATCTGTCCTGACAGCAGATTCAGAGCGTCCGCATCCACCACAAGCGGTGTGCGCGCTTTTCTTATGACTTCACACACCAGTTTTCTCTTTTCTTCTGAGATTCCAAGCCCCGGTCCTACGACAGCCGCAGTTGCCCACCCCAGCTTTTCTGCAATCTTTTTTTCATCCAGGTTCTCCCATTCTTCTGCCGATAAGATTGCCTCAGGCAAGAGCTGCTGAAGAATGCTGTGGTTGCAAGATTCTGTGACAATCTGCACCAGCCCCGTTCCTACGCGGTAGGCTGCAAGCCCTGACAGATAAGCTGCACCGCTCATATTTTTGCTGCCTGCAATCAAAAGCGTTTTTCCGTATGTCCCCTTGTTTGAATAATCACTGCGCCTAGGCAGGCGGGACAAATCGCTTTGGTCATATGTATAGCAGTCGGAGAGACAACATGTCGTTTTCTCCGGCACAATCCCGATATCTTTTGTGAAAACCTGCCCACTATACCATGCTCCCGGGTACAGGACATGACCGATTTTTTCATATGCAAATGTCACCGTCGCATCTGCCTTTACCGCCACCCCCATCACCTTACCATTGTCTGCGCAGATTCCAGACGCGATGTCCACCGCCAGAACCTTTGCCGGATGCGCATTGATCTGCTCGATCAGCTCCCGGTACGAGCCTTCCACTTTTCGTGAAAGACCAATGCCAAACAGTGCATCTACAATACTAGTATATTCACCATCCTCCCAGTTCCTGCAAACTGGTATCTGATATTTTTCACAAATTTTTTTCTGAAGAGCCGTCTCCTGCGTACAGGAGGTTTCTTTCCCTGCAAACAAAACCGTCACTTTCTTATTCTTTAAATGCAAAAGCCTGGCAATCGCAAATCCGTCTCCCCCATTGTTTCCTGAGCCGCACACCACCAGCACATGTCCCAGATCAAACTGCTTCTCAAGTACTTCCACAGCCGCCAAAGCTGCTCTCTCCATCAGAACCGCAGACGGAACACCGATCTCGTGAATCACCGCTGCATCCATTTCTTTCATCTGCCTTCCATCCAAGAGATATCTCATCTGCTCACTTCCTTTCTCTCTATCTTATACTCAAAAAAGACAGGAAACCTCTGCATCCGATTTTTCTTTGCTGCAGCACTTTCCTGTCTCTTTTCATCCTTTTTTATCACGCGAAAACCATCCCGCATCATCTGCCTTTTTCCCCTGCGCCGCGGCGAGGGGCATATGTTTACGATTTACGATGATCTCTCTCATAATGATTCAAGTTGTAAGAAAGCTGCATCAAACTCTCTGACAGATGCACGTTCTCAACAATCACATCTTCGGGCACATCCAGATCGATATGCGCAAAATTCCATATCGCGCGCACACCGTTTTCCACCAGAATATCTGCCATCTTTGCCGCCTGTTCTTTCGGCAGCGTCAACGCAGCGATCTGAATCTCGTTCTCCCTGCAAAACGATGGCAGCTCATCGATCATACGGATCGGTATGCCTCGCACCGCAACGCCCTCCAGGCGTGGATTCACATCAAAAATGCCCTTAATCCAAAACCCTCGCTTTTCAAATTTCACATAATTTGCAAGTGCCTGTCCAAGGTTACCTGCACCCACAATAATCATGTGGTACGTCTTATCCAACCCCAATATTTTTCCAATCTCATTGTAAAGATATTTCACATTGTAGCCATAACCTTGCTGTCCAAAACCGCCAAAATTATTTAAATCCTGACGAATCTGCGAAGCTGTCACATTCATGCGGTCGCTCAGCTCGTTTGACGAGATGCGCTCCACACCACTCGACAGCAGATCCCCCAGGTATCTATAATAGCGCGGAAGTCTCTTGACTACTGCCTTAGAAATCTCTTTTTCCTCCACGAAAACCATCCTCTCATCGCATAGATAGTTTTATTATAGCGAATTGTTGCCTTAAAGTCAAATAAATCTCCTGTTTTTCCGAAAAATACGCTTGTTTTTTGACAGTTTTCCGTTATAATAGAGGCAGCGTCATAATTTAGGGAAAGGAAATGGTGAAAAGATTATGATACTTGCCTGCAACAATATTTCAAAATCATTTGGAACATCACAAATCTTAAACCAAGTATGTTTTCATATAGAAGAGCGTGAAAAAGCTGCCATTGTCGGAATCAACGGCGCCGGGAAATCTACTCTGCTCAAAATCATCGTCGGTGAACTTTCATCCGATGAGGGAGAAGTCATCATCGCCAAGGGAAAAACCATCGGTTATCTGGCACAGCACCAGGCACTCTCCAGCCATAACACCATCTATGATGAGATGCTGGAAGTCAAACGCCCTATCATTGAGATGGAGGAAAAATTAAGGCGTCTGGAACAGGAAATGCCCTCTCTTTCCGGGAAAGAGCTCTCCGAGACACTGGAGACCTATCATCGCCTCAGCAGCGAATTTGACCGTGTCAACGGCTATGCCTACCGCAGTGAGATTGTCGGTGTCTTAAAAGGTCTCGGCTTCGAGGAAGAAGAATTCTCCAAAATGGTCGACACCCTCTCCGGAGGTCAGAAAACGCGCGTTGCTCTCGGAAAACTGTTGCTCTCACGACCAGATATCATCTTGCTTGACGAGCCTACAAACCACCTGGATATGAACTCGATCGCCTGGCTTGAATCGTTCCTCTTAAATTATAACGGTGCCGTCCTGATCGTCGCTCATGACCGCTATTTCTTAAATCGTGTCGTAACGAAAATTCTGGAGCTGGATGGCGGAAAGGGAATCACTTTTCTCGGAAACTACTCTGAATATGCCCAGAAAAAAGAACAGCTGCGTGAGACTGAACTGAAAGCATATCTCAACCAGCAGCGTGAGATCAAACATCAGGAGGAAGTTATCACAAAGCTGAAATCTTTCAACCGTGAAAAATCCATCCGCCGCGCCGAGAGCCGCGAAAAAATGCTGGAAAAAATGGATGTTCTCGAAAAACCTACGGTCGTCAACTCCGAGATCCATATTTCTTTAGAGCCGCGCTACCCCAGCGGAAATGACGTGCTAAACGTAGAGCACTTGTCAAAATCTTTCGGAAACAACCGTCTGTTTTCCGACTTGAATTTCTCCATCAAACGTGGCGAGAAAGTTGCCATCATTGGAAACAACGGCACCGGGAAAACGACTCTGCTAAAGATCATCAACGGTCAGCTCCCATCTGACAGCGGATCCTTCACGCTTGGGAGCAAAGTAAAGATCGGATACTATGATCAGGAGCACCACGTTCTGCACATGGAAAAGACCTTATTCGAGGAAATTTCAGATGCTTATCCAAACATGACAAACACAGAAGTGCGCAATATTCTCGCCGCGTTTTTGTTCACCGGGGACGATGTCTTCAAACGCATCTCTGATCTGAGCGGCGGGGAGAGAGGACGCGTCTCTCTCGCAAAACTGATGCTCTCCGAGGCAAATTTTCTGATACTCGATGAGCCGACAAACCACCTGGATATCGTCTCAAAAGAAATTCTGGAAAACGCACTGCGCAAATATACCGGGACGCTCCTCTACGTCTCACATGACCGCTATTTTATCAACCAAACCGCAACACGCATCATGGATCTGACAGGCAATACGCTCGTCAACTATATCGGAAACTATGACTACTATCTGGAGAAAAAAGAAGAGCTGACCGCCATCTATGCTGGCATCCCGCAGGAACAGGTCACGCCTGAACAGACAAGCGCTACCAAGCTTGACTGGCAGCAGCAGAAAGAAGAACAGGCACGTCAAAGGAAACGCCAGAATGATCTTGCCAAGACAGAGTCCCGCATCCAGGAGCTTGAAGAGCGCGACGCCCAGATCGATGAGCTGATGACACAGGAAGAAATCTTTACAGATGTGAAAGAATGTATGAAATTAAACATGGAAAAAGCCTCCATCGCCCAGGAATTAGAGACTTTATACGAAAAATGGGAAGAGCTGGCTGAATAAAAGT
>JALEVQ010000133.1 GCA_022788205.1 Robinsoniella sp.
GATTTGTTTCCATTGCTTCCTCCAGATTATTTTTCTAGATTCCATTGTACATGATTATTTTAGATATGTCACCGTTTTCCTGTATACAATCTATCATACTTAGCTTTCTTTGAACATCCCTAAAAACGTGCGTTTACCGTGGGGAACAAAATTTGTGCCTGAAAAGCTTGGAGGAGGGAAGGGGCAAAATGTGGCAAAAACTGGTTGACAAAGAGATCTTTTATCTTCTATAATAATCATAACTTTTTGAGCGGACGATCCGCTCGACCAGATAGAGGTAAACTGAAGATGAAAAATGCCGTGACAGGGAGGAGTACATAGTCCTCGGAGGCGCAGAGAGGAGATGGGTGGTGTAAATCTCCGCGAAGAGACGATGGAAGTAGCCCTTGAGCAGTGAACCGAACGATGATTTCTCGATCATTTAGTAGACTTTGACGTAGTTCCCACGTTACAGGGAAGCGATATCATTTCTGGTATCGGCAGAGTGCAGAGAGGATTCTCTGAAAATAGGTGGTACCACGGATTTTATTCGCCCTAGGCTGTAAGGCCTGGGGCGTTTTTTTGACGCTCAGCGAAGGCAGAGTGCGAAGTCCAGGTTGCTGCGAGAAGAACAGGAGGTACGATTGATGAAGAAAATTTCAGGAAATAAGTTATTGGTGAAGGCGTTAAAAGAAGAGGGAGTCGAAGTGATCTTCGGATATCCCGGTGCATGTACGATCAATATCAGCGATGAGCTCTATAAACAGAATGAGATCGCGGTGGTTTTGCCGAGACATGAGCAGGCTCTGGTCCATGAGGCGGATGCCTACGCCCGAACGACGGGCAAAGTGGGAGTCTGTCTTGTGACAAGCGGACCGGGAGCGACAAACCTGGTCACAGGGCTTGCGACAGCGAACTATGACAGCGTTCCGCTTGTATGTTTTACAGGTCAGGTAGAGCGCCATCTGATCGGAAATGACGCATTCCAGGAAGTCGATATCGTGGGAATCACCAGAAGTATCACAAAGTATGGAGTGACAGTGCAAAACAGAGAAGATCTGGGAAGAATCATCAAGGAAGCATTTTATATTGCACGCAGTGGCAGACCGGGACCGGTTCTGATTGATTTGCCAAAAGATGTGATGGCGGAACTTGGAAGCGCGGAGTATCCAAAGAGTGTCAATATCCGCGGATATAAGCCGAATACGGGTGTCCATATGGGACAGTTAAAGAGAGCGATCAAGACACTGCAGGGAGCAAAGAGACCACTGTTTCTTGCTGGAGGCGGCGTGAATATCGCGCGTGCCAATGACCTTTTCCGGGAGGTAGTAGAAAAAACACAGGTTCCGGTTGTCACAACCATCATGGGAAGAGGTGCGATCCCTACCAATCATCCGCTGTTTATCGGAAATCTGGGAATGCATGGATCCTATGCGGCAAATATGGCGGTCAGCAACTGTGATGTGCTGTTTTCGATCGGAACAAGATTTAATGACAGAATCACAGGAAAGCTCCACGCGTTTGCCCCAAATGCACAGATTGTGCATATCGATATCGACACGGCTTCGATTTCCAGAAACATTCAGGTCGATATTCCGATTGTGGCAGACGCAAGGGAAGCACTGGAGAAGATGACGAATTATGTAGAAGAATGTCATACAAAGAAGTGGGTTTCCGAGATCTATGAATGGAAGCAGGAACATCCGCTGACTATGCGCCCGAACGATGTCTTAAGCCCGATGGATATTCTGGATGAGATCAACAGACAGTTTGATGAGGCGATTATCGTGACGGACGTCGGACAGCATCAGATGCTGGTTTCCCAGTATGCGGAGATTACGGAGAAAAAGCAGCTTGTGATGTCAGGTGGTCTGGGGACAATGGGCTATGGATTTCCGGGGGCGATCGGGGCTCAGATTGGAAATCCTGGCAAGCCAGTCATCGCGATCTCGGGCGACGGTGGTATGCAGATGAATATTCAGGAATTTGCCACAGCTGTCCTGGAAGAATTGCCGATCATCGCCTGTGTGTTCAACAATGAATACCTGGGAATGGTGCGCCAGTGGCAGAAACTGTTCTATGGAAAACGATATGGAATGACGAACCTGCGCGCAGGTGCTCTGTCACGCCGCACAGAAGGAAGAGAGTATCCAGAATATACGCCGGATTTTGTGAGACTTGCCGAGAGCTACGGGGCAAAAGGAATCCGTGTCACCAAAAAAGAAGAGATTGCAGCAGCCTTTGAGGAAGCGAGAAAAAATACAAAAGTGCCGACCTTGATTGAATTTATCATTGACCCGGAGGAGATGGTCTACCCGATGATCAAGCCAGGCGGAACACTGGAAGATATGATCATGGACTGTTGATGATACAGAAATCTGAGGAAAGAACAATGGAAGGAATGGATGTAAGATGGAAAAAGGTATGAAGAAAAGATGGATTTCTCTTTATGTAGAAAATCAGGTAGGTGTGCTCTCAAAGATTTCAGGGCTGTTTTCTGGAAAATGCTATAATCTGGACAGCCTGACGGTCGGGACAACGGAGGATCCGACCGTCTCGAGAATGACGATCGCCACAGTCAGTGATGATGAGACGTTTGAACAGATTAAAAAGCAGCTGAACCGCATGATAGAAGTCATCAAAGTGATTGATTTTACGGATATTTTTGTGCGCATGAAGGAAATTTTGTACGTGAAAGTAAAGAAATGTACACCGGAGGATAAGGTGGAACTGTTCCAGATCGCGGAGACGTTCAAGGCGAAAGTGATCGATTACGGGAAGGACAGCCTGCTTCTAGAGTTTGTGCAGACTGCGGCAAAGAACGACGCGGTGGTGAAGCTGATGAAGGAAGAGTTTGAGTGCATCGAGGTGGTGCGCGGCGGCAGCGTCGGGATTGAGTCGATCAGCATGATGGAACGCTAGTGAGAAAGTGAAGCTGAAATGATGAAAAAAAATAATCTCACGGAGGGCAGCATTTTAAAAACCCTATTTTTGTTTGCAGTTCCATTTTTGATCGCCAATATTTTGCAGTCGCTGTACGGTGCAGTGGACTTGTTTGTCGTAGGGAAATATTGTAATGCGGAAAGTGTGGCGGCAGTCTCCACAGGGACACAAGTTACCCAGATTATCACAAGCTTAGTGTCGGGGCTGACGCTGGGCGGAACCATTTTAATCGGAAAGTATATGGGACAAAAAGATTTTGAGCGAGTCAAGAAGACGATCGGGACGACGCTGAGCGTCTTTGCCATTGTGGCAATCTTGCTCACGGTTTTAATGATGCTGTTCGAGACCCCCTTGCTAAAAATTTTGCAGACGCCCGAGGAATCGTTTGCGCTGACAGCGCGATATGTGACGATCTGTATGCTCGGAAATTTTTTCATCTGCGGATACAATGCGATCAGTGCTGTTCTGCGCGGCTATGGCGATTCAACGCGACCGATGGTTTTCGTGGGCATTGCATGTGCTGTCAATATTGTGCTTGACTTTGTGTTTGTAAAATATTGCGGCATGGGGGTGAGCGGCACAGCGCTTGCGACGGTGCTCTCCCAGGCATTCGGCATGTTTCTCGCGATTGCATATTTGAAGAAAAAAGAGTTTCTGTTTGACTTTAAGCTGTCCAGTTTTCGAATTTCGGGAAGTCTCGCAAGAGAGCTTGCTTTTGTGGGAATTCCGATCTCTTTTCAGGAATTGATGGTGCGCATTTCATTCTTGTATCTGATGGCAGTGATGAACCGATGTGGTGTCTACGCAGCGTCGGTTGTCGGAATCGGAAGCAAATACGATGTTTTTGCCATGTTGACTGCAACATCAACATCAAATGCACTTGCGGCGATCACAGCGCAGAATGTCGGCGCAGGCAAGCCGGAGCGCGCCAGAAAATCTCTGTGGTATGGGATGAGCTTTGCACTGTTTGTTTCCTTTTTATTCTGGCTGTGGGCACAGATTAATCCACAGTCGATGATCGGGGTATTCACAAACGATGAGAACGTGATTGAGGCAGGTGTTCCGTTTTTCCGCTCGTGCAGCTACGATTACTTTCTCGTCACGATTGTATTTTGCTTAAATGGTTACTTAAACGGAAAACAGAAAACCGTGTGGACCATGATCAGCTGCAGCGCGGGGGCATTACTCCTTCGCATCCCGATGGTCTATGTCTTTGGAAAATATTTTGCCTCAGACCTCGGTATGCTGGGAAAAATTGCGCCGATTGTCTCGGGAATTATGGCGTGCTATACGTTGATTTACGTACTGTTTGAGGGGAAGAAAGAGTGAGACAAAAATAGAGTCACCGCAAAAGAATAGAAATTATGATAATTTCTCGCTTTTGCGGTGACTCTTTCTTTTTTCAGTAAGTCTTTAGAATTTCACATCTCGTCCCTGCTTGATCCACTCGCGGTATTCTGCCGTTGCGGCAAACAGGACATCTCCTGAGGAATTGATTGCGGTCTCAAAGGAATCCTGGACAACGCCGATGATAAAGCCTACGGCGACGACCTGCATGGCGACATCGTTGCTGATGCCGAACAGGGAACAAGCCATAGGGATCAGAAGCAGAGATCCGCCTGCCACGCCGGATGCACCGCACGCTGCGACGGTGGCGAGCACACTCAGGACGATGGCGGTCGGGATGTCGACGGTGATGCCGAGGGTGTGTGCCGCTGCCAATGTCATGACTGTGATGGTGATTGCTGCGCCGTCCATGTTGATGGTAGCGCCGAGCGGGATGGACACGGAATACATATCTTTGTCGAGACCCAGTCTTTCGCACAGAGCCATGTTGATCGGGATATTCGCGGCAGAGCTTCTGGTGAAGAAGGCGGTCAGACCACTCTCTTTGAAGCAGCGGAATACCAGCGGATATGGGTTGCGGCGCAGACAGATCGCTGCAATGAGTGGGTCAACGATCAGAGCAACGGCAAGCATACATCCGACTAAGAGAAGCAGAAGTTTTCCATAGTCTTTGAAGATGGAAAGACCGTTGGTTGACACGGAGCTGAACACAAGACCGAGAATACCGAATGGAGCCAGGTTGATGATCCAGCGCACTGCCTGAGAGACTGCATCTGAGAGATCGGACAGGGCTTCTTTTGTATGGTCGGAAGCACCTTTTTTCAGGGCAAGTCCCAGAATGACAGACCATGCGAGGATGCCGATATAGTTGGCATTCATCAGAGCACCGACTGGATTTGATACAATGTTGTTTAACAGAGAACGCAGTACCTCTCCTATACCGCTCGGCGCGGTGTTACTTGCTGCGTCCGTCAGCTTGATCGTGACAGGGAATGCAAAGCTTGCGAGGACCGCAACGACAGCGGCGAGCAGTGTGCTGAGCATATACAAAACAATAACCGTGCGGAAACGTTTCCCGATACCGCTGTTTGCCTTTGCCAGAGAACTCATGACCAGGACAAAGACGAGGATTGGAGCGATTGATTTCAGAGCGCCCACAAACAAGTCGCCTAAAACGCCGACAACTGTGGCGTTTGGCAGTGCGATGCCTAAGACCGCACCGATGATAAGCCCGACTAAAATACGCAGAATCAGACTTATGCTGTTCCATTTTTGAATCAGATTTTTCATTTGCAGATTCGTACCTCCTGAGATGTTTGATAGATTCAGATCGGGGAACAGGAAGCAGGAGAGAAGCAAACTGTTCTCTTTTTCTGAAAAATAGATGTAATCAGTATAACATTCATGAAAGTCCATTGCAATGAAATTTATCAGAAGAGGCTCACAATCCCCCCCGGGGGCTTGTGGGCTTTTTTGTATTCTGATAAAGTGAAGGATAGAAAGCAGCGGTGCAGACACAAAAAAAGCGATGAAAGAGAAAGGAAACCTATGGCTGAATTATTGGAAAAAATCGAAAAATACTGGAGTACACGCACAGAAGGTTACTCAGAAGTTAATCAAAAAGAATTGATGGGAACGCAGAGAGAGGCATGGCTCTCAACTTTGAGGGAACATTTTCCAGATAAGAAAAAAGCGGATCTGAAAATTCTGGACATTGGGACGGGACCGGGATTTTTCCCGATTATCCTGGCTGAGGCAGGGTATCAGGTGACTGCGATCGATTATACAGCAGCGATGATTGAGAAGGCGAAGCAAAATCTGACAGAGTATGCAGAGCGTTTTGAAGATAAAGTGACGTTTTACAGGATGGATGCGCAGCATCTGGAATTTAAGGATGAATGTTTTGATGTGGTGATTTCACGAAATCTGACATGGAATCTGGAGGACCCGGAGCGTGCCTACCGGGAGTGGTACCGCGTGCTGAAAAAAGGCGGTGTGATGATGAATTTCGACGCGAACTGGTATGGATATCTCTATGACGAGGAAAAGAAAGCGGCATACGAGCACGACCGGGAAAATGTGGCGAAGAATCATCTGGATGACCATTATCTGTGCACAGATATCGATGCGATGGAGCAGATTGCCCTTCAGGTGCCGATGTCGAAGACGGAGCGTCCCGTCTGGGATGTGCAGCTTTTAAGACAGATTGGATTTGATGAGATTGAGACGGATTCCGATATCTGGAAGCGCGTCTGGAGCGAGGAAGAAAAACTAAACTACGGATCTACGCCAATGTTTATGATCTGTGCAAAAAAGCAGACGATCTTTCGTCTGGGGAATATGGAGGCACGGCGCGGTGAGCGGGTGGATGGAGAATTGGAACTTTTAAATGGAAGATTTCATCTGCCAGCCACGATTTTTCATGGAAAGGATCCGGGAAAGACGATGCTGATCACAGCGGGAGTCCATGCGGGAGAGTATGTGGGAATTCAGTCTGCGATTGAATTGTCGTATAAGCTGAAAATAGAGAAAGTGATCGGGACGGTCATCATCCTAAAAGTGGTGAATCGCCCTGCCTTTGAGCAGAGAACGGGAAGTATGGGGCTGGAGGATGGAAAGAACCTCAACCGTGTATTTCCGGGAAAACGGGACGGGACAGAGATGGAACAGCTTGCCTGGGCGATCACCAATGAAGTGCAGCCGTTTGCTGACTATTACATTGATCTCCACAGCGGCGATGACTACGAGCAGCTGACCCCGTATGTGTACTATGCGGGAAAAGCGCCGGAGGAAGTGGTCGCGATGTCAAGAAAGATGGCAGAGCAAGTGGATGTGCCGTATATGGTCAAATCGAATGTAGCCGCCGGAGGCGCTTACAATTATGCGGCATCCAGAGGGATACCAAGTATTTTGATTGAGCGCGGCGGCATGGGAGCGTGGACGCGCGAAGAAGCGCAGTCGACAAGGCGTGATGTGAGAAATATTCTCTGCCATCTCGGTATGTACAGTGGGCAGAAGGATTATAGAAAATATTACCCGCTCGATGTGGCGGATGTCTCATACCAGGCGGCATCGCACAGCGGATGCTGGTATCCTTACAAAAATGCAGGCGATCTGATTGCAAGAGGCGAAGTGCTGGGAGAAGTCAAAAATTATAGAGGAGATACGGTGGAAGTCTGCCGTGCGGAGTACAGTGGAGTGATTTTGTACCAGACACGATCCTTACAGGTGATAGAGGATGGTCCGATGATTGCCTACGGAAGAATTGTAAAAAATGATGATGACCGAAAAGAGAGGATTGTCTATTACTGGAGTAAACGAAGCGACAGTTTTATGGATCAGAAGCGTGCAGAACTGAAAAGCCCTCTGGCGAAACGATGGATGGAAGAGATTGAGAGACAGCTTCCTCAGGGAAGAAAATTAAAGATTCTCGATGTGGGATGCGGTTCCGGATTCTTTTCGATTTTGCTGGCAAAATGTGGTCACGATGTGACAGGGACGGATTTGACACCGGAGATGGTAGAACATTCGATCGAGCTTGCAAAAGAAGAACAAGTCGACTGCAAGTTCCTTGTCATGGATGCGGAAAATCTGGAGTTTGAGGATCAGTCTTTTGATGTGGTGATTTCCAGAAACCTGACCTGGACTCTGCCGAATGTGGAGCAGGCTTACAGAGAATGGAAGCGTGTGCTCAAAAACGGTGGAATCCTTCTCAACTTTGATGCTAATTACGGTGCAAGCAATTTTACGGAGACAGGAGATCTGCCGGAGAGCCATGCACATCATACGCTGGGGGATGAGATGATGCGGGAGTGTGAAGAGATCAAACGGCAGCTGCCGATCAGCTCACACATTCGCCCGGCATGGGATGTAGAGACGTTAGGGCGCATAGGTTTTCAGGAGTTTTCGATTGACCTGGGAATCAGTGAAAGGATTTATATCGAGAAGGATGAGTTTTATAATCCGATACCGATGTTTAAGATTTGTGTGAAAAAGAGAAGGTGAAAAAGGGTGGATATCAAGGAGATACAGTGTTTTGTGGCATGTGTGAAGGCTGGGTCTTTCAGCAAGGCAGCGGAAAGATTGTTCACCACCCAGTCTAGCGTGAGCAAGATGATAAAAGCAATGGAGGAGGAGATGGGCACTGCACTCTTTGAACGGCAGGCGAAGGGGATACGGATGACCCCGTACGCCGAGCAGGTATATCCATATGCGCTGGCGGTTCTTGAAAATATAGAGAAAATGCAGGAAAAGGAGAAAAAGGAAGCACCTGCAAGACTCTCTGTGTCCTGTAATCCCAGTTCATGGTTTGCAGATATGTTTGTGAAGTTTTATGAGCTTCATCAGGAAGAAAAGGTGCAGTATCAGGTGTATTCTGCGGACAGCAGGCAGATTATAGAACGGGTGCGCGAGCGGACAGATGATATTGGGTTTGTCTATGTGATGAAAAATCAGATGCCAGGTTTTTTGCAGTATCTTTCCGGAAATTATCTGGAATTTCAGGCAATGAAGGAAACCAATATTATGATCTATCCTGGAAAGGGATGGCGTCAGAAGGCAGGACGGGAAGAAGTGAATTTTTCGGATTGTAAGCTGATACAGCGGTTTGCAGACGAGTTTTCGGCGGACAATTACTGGAATATCATAGATGCAAAAGGGAGAACCGCGGCAGAGGCAGAGAATGTGATCACGACGAACAGTGATTATATTATGGAGAGAGTTTTAGAGTTTGCAGACCTGGTGAATATCAGTGGCGGATATCTGGAGGGGGTTCCATGGAGAGAGGTGTCACAGGGGATAGAACTCGACGGGAAAGATGCGAGAATTCAGTTTGGGTATGTGAAACGCAAAGGCGAGGAGATCTCCGAGTGGGCGGCGATCTTTTTGGAATTTTTAGCTCAGAGACTGCAGAAGAGCGAAAATGATATGACAAAATAGCATACATCTGCATGAAAAATTAGAATAGATGAGATCCCTGGTACGGGGTTGTGTCGAAATTTGGAGTTTGTTAGAATAAAATTGCAACGTGGAGAAGCAGAGGCTTTGATCATGTTCGATGAAAATGCAAGAGCAATGACAGGAGAGAAGAGATGTTTCGATATATTGTGAAAAGATTGTTGCAATTGATCCCGATTTTGATCGGGATTACTTTCTTGTCTTTCGCTATGATGAGGCTTGCCGGGGGAGATGCGGTCACTTATATGTATGAGAATGCTGGCGTGAGCGTTTCGCAGGAGATTATCGATGAGGCGAAGGCAAAATATGGGCTGGACAAACCATTTTTGGTTCAATATGCGACGTGGTTCGCAGGGATGATCACAGGGGATATGGGCGAGAGCTATGTCTCACACAGAGATGTGTATGAGACGTTCGTGTCGAAGCTTCCTGCTACGATTTTGTTGACACTCACATCGATTACTCTGACGGTTCTGATTGCAATTCCACTGGGAATTTTGTCAGCAGTGAAGCAGAATAAGTGGGTGGATTATCTGATACGTTTCTTAAGTTTCATCGGCAATTCCATGCCAAATTTTTTCGTGGCGCTGGTTCTGATCTATTTCCTTTCGATTAAACTAGGATGGCTGCCTGTGATCACAAACAAAAATGTGGCACAGAGTCTGGTTCTGCCGACGCTCACACTCACCATCTCGATGGCTGCAAAATATACGAGACAGGTGAGGGCGACAGTGTTGGAGGAACTGAGCAAGGACTATGTCACAGGGGCTCGGGCGCGCGGTGTGAGAGGAAAGGTGATCATATGGAAGAGTGTGATGAAATCTTCCATGTTAACGATCATCACACTGCTGGCACTATCGGCCGGAAGCCTTCTGGGAGGTACGACGATTGTTGAAACCATTTTTATGTGGGATGGCGTCGGAAAGATGGCAGTGGACGCGATCATGATGCGCGATTATCCGATCATCCAGGCATATGTGGCATGGATGGCGGTGATCTATGTGCTGGTGAATCTGGTCACAGATATCATTTACCATTATCTGGACCCGCGTGTGCGGCTGGGAGGTGATGGAGCATGAGTGAGGAGAGACAGATCACAATCCGCAGACAGAAGATCAAGAAGAATCACACCAAGGGGAAACTGATTTTTTTTGCATCACTTGCAGCGATCCTCATTTTGATTGCCATTTTTGCAGAGTATATCTGTCCTTATGATCCCTATGCACAGGATCTGATGAATGCGCAGAAGGCGCCGAGCATGGAACATTGGCTTGGGACAGACCGGTATGGAAGGGATATGCTTTCCCGTATTATTATTGGAAGTACGACGAGTATTTTTTCTACCTTGCTTTTGGTGGCGATTGTCACTGTGGTCGGAACGGCAATTGGCATTGTCTGTGGATGGAGTGGAGGCAAATTGGACACTGTTTTGATGCGTATTTCTGATTTGTTCTTGGCTTTTCCGGGACTGGTGTTTGCACTTGCAGTGGCAGGAGTTTTAGGCGGTGGTATTCACAATGCGATCATTGCACTGGCGGTGATCGGGTGGCCAAAGTTTGCCAGGCTTGCACGAGGACTCACGATGGCTCAGAAGGAAGAAACCTACCTGATGGCGGCTCGTCTGTCTGGGAGCAGCACGCTGAAACTTTTGATCAAGCATATCCTGCCGAACATCGCTGGACCGATTCTTGTGACAGCGGTTCTGGATATCGGCACGATGATGATGGAATTAGCAGGGCTTTCTTTCCTAGGACTCGGTGTGAAGCCGCCGATGGCTGAGTGGGGAAGCATGATCAATGAGGGAAGAAATCTTCTTCAGGTTTCTCCGTGGATGGCGCTGGCACCGGGAATGGCAATCTTTGTCACGGTTATGGTCTTCAATTTGCTCGGTGACACGCTGCGCGACTATATGGATCCAAAGCAGAGAAGCAAATGAAAAAGGAAAAACCGGATGGAAAAGATCCGTTTTGACCTCAGACATCGTGGAAAAGATGAAAAAGGATGTCTGAGAAAAATAAAAACAGAAAGAAAAGGTGAGCAATATGAAAAAGAAATGGATGGCAGCGTTACTTGCCTGCACATTGATGATGGGAATGACAGGAATGGTGGCATCAGCGGAAGGAAAAACTTTCGTCTATGGTACTACAGGATACAGTGAGGAGATGGGAGATGCAGGACTCAACCCGCACGATAACTATTCTGGCTGGAGCGCATTGCGCTATGGCGTGGGGGAGACATTGTTTAAATATAATGATAACATGGAGGCGGAGCCTTGGCTTGCCACCGGATACGAATTTGTGGATGACAATACAGTAAAGATCACGCTGCGCGAAGGAGTGCAGTTTTCAAGCGGGCGAACGATGGATGCGCAGGCTGTGAAGGAATGCCTGGAAGATCTGGTGGCGGTTCATGACCGCGCTCCGAGTGATCTGAAGATTGAGAGTATCGAGGCGGACGGGCTGACACTGACCATTCATACATCGGAGCCATGCCCGGCGATCATCAATTATCTGGGTGATCCGTACGGCGCGATCATCGATATGGAATACGGCATTCAGGGCGAAGGCGGCAGCGCAAACGTGGCAGGAACCGGTCCATATATTGCGACAGAGGTTTCACCGACAGAGATGACTCTGGTGAAGAATGAGAATTACTGGGGCGGGGAAGTCAAAGTGGACAACGTGATTGTCAAGTCTTTCTCAGATGCGGGATCTCTGTGTGCATCGCTGCAGACAGGTGATATTCAGGGAACCTATGGTCTTCAGTATGATAATTATCCTTTGTTTGAAAATAATCCGGAATATACGATCAACTCAATGCCGACAAGCCGCTGCTTCTTTGGACAGTTTAATATGGACTCTGAGATTGTCCAGGATATCAATGTGCGCAAGGCGATTGAGATGGGAATTGATAAAGAATCGTTCTGCAGAGTTCTCGCCAATGGGCGCTGTGTCCCGGCAGTCGGAGTTTTCCCAAGCAGCTTTTCTTACGGAAATGATGCAGTGACCGCTCCATCCTATGACCCGGAAGGAGCAAAGGCATTGTTGGCACAAGCTGGATGGAGAGACACGGATGGAGATGGATATGTGGACAAAGACGGACAGAAACTGACCATCAGATGGCTGACCTATCCGACGCGATTGGAGCAGCCTTTGCTTGCAACCTATGCACAGGATACACTGAAACAGATCGGTATTGATGTGGACATCAACAATACTTCTGACCACAGAACCTATGCGGCAAACGGAGATTTTGATGTGTATGTAAGTTCTACTACGACAGCACCGACAGGTGATCCGGAATATTTCTTTACAAGCACGGTAGTGGGTGCAAAGAATTATGGAAATTATCAGAATGAGAAAGTGACAAATCTGACAGAAGAGCTCCACCAAACCTTTGATAAAGACAGGAGAGGGGAACTGGCGATCGAACTTCAGCAGGAGATTTTGGATGACTGCTCTTTCTTCTTTGTAGCTCATCTGAACATGGGAATCGTCACAAAATCAAACGTGACTGGTATGGCAGCACATCCGTGTGATTATTACGAGATTACGGCAGAATTGAATATCAACTGAGAGGATGGAAAGATATGGAACCATTGTTGCGGGTAGAGCATATCACCATTTGTTATAAGGGAAAAACAGTTGTCTGCGATGTCAGCTTTGAACTTCAAGAGGGAGAAATTCTTGGAATCGTGGGAGAATCTGGGAGCGGCAAGAGCACCATCGTCAAGGCGATCATGGGACTTTTGGGCGGCGGCGGTCTTGTCACGAGAGGTGATATTTATTATAAGGGACAGAATGTCATAGATATGCCGCAAAGCAGGCTGCGGAAGCTTTTGGGACCGGAGATGGGCATGGTATTTCAGGATTGTAAAGCAGCACTTTGTCCTATCCGCACTGTGGGGGATCAGATCTATGAGGGTATCTCAGAACACGAGAAGGTTTCGAGAGCTGAGGTGGAAAGACGTGCGGCTGAGATGATGGCAAAGATTGGGCTTGAGGACTCAAAAAGGGTACTTTCCAGTTACCCGTTTGAGCTGTCTGGCGGCATGAACCAGCGTGTTGGAATCTGCATGGCGATGATGCAGCGCCCTTCTCTGCTGCTCGCGGATGAGCCGACGAGCGCTCTGGATGTGACGGTACAGAAGCAGGTGGTGGAAGAGATGAAGCTGATGCGCGATATGTATCAT
>JALEVQ010000006.1 GCA_022788205.1 Robinsoniella sp.
TTATCACCTCAAGATTATGATAATATATGTATGCTCAAAAATCCAGTATTTTCAACATATTAAGATGTATTTTGAATTAACATATGTATGTCAATTCATCCCATGACTAAAGTCACGGGTGTTCTTGACATATATTATAAACTCTTCTCCCATATGTTGCAAGGAATTTTCTCTGTGCCATATCCTTATCTTTTTCTGTATGCCAGACACTTGTCATTCCTGCTTCAGTTTTTGGAGTGCTACCGTAAACGCATTGTTCAGAGGTTCTTCCTCTTTTTTCATCTGATTCAGATAGCGGTTCACATCTCTTCTCGTTACTCCTGCCCCCTCTTTTTTTCTTCTCTCCTGGAAAGAAGACAGTTTCTCTTTATGCCCGCAAGCGCACACAAACATCTGGGCTTCGCCCTTTCCCCTCAATTCCATCTTTTTATGGCACTTTGGACATCTTGCATTGGAAGTTCTCGAAATCGTTTCCCGGTATCCGCATTCTCTGTCCTGACATGTCAGCATCGTGCTGTTCTTGCCCTTCACCATGAGCATCAGCTTTCCACACTGCGGACATTTTTTGTTCGTCAGATTGTCGTGTTGGAATTTTCCTTCGCCCGTCTTGATCTCATCAATAATCTCGTCTGTGTATGACACAATTTCTTCCATAAAAGTATCACGCCGCATACTGCCCTCTGAGATCCTTGCAAGCTTTCTCTCCCACTGCGCCGTCAGCTCCGGCTTTCTCAGGTCCTCCGGAACCAGCTTGAGGAGCTGTCTCGCCTTGGAAGTCAAATAAATGTCTTTTCCACGCTTCTCCAGCAGAAAACTGTGGAAAAGCTTTTCGATAATATCCGCTCTCGTCGCAACGGTTCCAAGTCCCCCTGTCTCACCGAGTGTCTTGATATCTTCTTTTTTGCTGCTCTCCATGTACTTCACCGGATTCTCCATCGCTGAGAGCAGCGTCGCCTCGTTGAATGGAGCAGGCGGTGTCGTCTTGCCCTCTGTCACAGAGATCGACGTCACGGCGCACACCGTGCCCTTTTTCAGATCTGGCAGACTCATCGTCTCCACATCTCTCTCATCCTCTTCCTCGTCATCCTCTGCCATATTCTCGTAGATTTCTTTCCACCCAAGACTTTTTACAATCTTTCCCTTTGCCGTAAATTTCTCCGTCCCGATCATCATCTGAATTGTCGTCTGTTCATATTCAAATGGCGGATACATCACTGCCAAAAACCTGCGCACAACAAGGTCATATATTTTCCGCTCTTCATTTGTCATATGTTCCAGCTGGACAAACTGTTCCGTCGGAATAATTGCATGGTGATCACTCACCTTGCTGTTGTCGACGAACGGCTGCTTCCCTTGAAATTTCTTCTTCAAAAGCGGTGCGGCAAGTTTTCGGTACGGTCCCACACTGCATGCCTGAAGTCTCTCATGGAGTGTCTCCACAACATCGCTTGTCAGGTATCTTGAATCGGTTCTCGGATAGGTCAGCATTTTATGATTTTCATAAAGCCTCTGCATGATATTCAATGTCTCTTTTGCGGAGTAATTATACTTCTTGTTTGCATCTCTCTGCAATTCTGTCAGGTCATACAACTGAGGCGCCATTGTCTTTTTGGCGCTTTTCGTGACCTCACTGACAACAGCCTGCTGCTGTCTGAGTTCCTTCTGAAGCTTTTCGATCCGCTCTCTGTCAAAAGAGCGAGTGCTCCCTGACTTTGCATCCTGCCATGTCAGGGAAATTCCCTCCACTCTCGCCTTCAGCCCGTAATACGGCTGCGGATGAAAATTTTTGATCTCTTCCTCTTTTCTGGCAATCATCGCAAGTGTCGGCGTCTGAACCCTCCCGCAGGAAAGCTGCGCATTATATTTACACGTCAGCGCCCTCGTCGCATTGATTCCCACCAGCCAATCTGCCTCCGCGCGCGAGACTGCCGCGCGGTACAGATTGTCATATTCTTTTCCCGGTCTCAAATTTGCAAATCCCTGCCGGATTGCCTTATCCGTTACGGAGGAGATCCACAGGCGGCGGGTTGGCTTCTTGTTCCCCGCTTTTTCCAGAATCCAGCGCGCTACCAGCTCTCCCTCACGTCCGGCATCCGTCGCGATAATCACATCCTGCACATCATTCCTGTGAATCTGCGTTTTCACCGCCTGAAACTGTTTCGAAGTCTGCTTGATGACTTCCAGCTTCATCGGCTTCGGAAGCATCGGGAGTGATTCCATCTTCCACTCTTTATATTCGTCACTATACTGTTCCGGATCTGCGAGTGTCACCAGATGTCCCAGACCCCATGTCACAATGTATTGACCACCCTCCAGACCTCCATTGATATTCTTCCCACATCCAAGCACGCGCGCAATATCCCTCCCAACGGAAGGTTTCTCCGCAATCACTAATGTTTTTCCCATATCTGCCTCCACATCCCGCATCCGTACGGTTTTTTTCTTTATTCTAATTTCTAATCTTATCTCTCACAAAAATCGCATTACCTCAGTTTTCCACCACTGCTTTGCCTGCTCTGTTTTATCTCTTTCTCAAAATCTCTCAGAACGCGATATCGCCTCACTGAGAGCGCTATCCCGATCTCCCCCAACATCAAAACCATAGAGCTTCCTCCATAGCTGATAAATGGAAGACTGACACCCGTATTGGGAAAGACATTCAAAGCCACCGCAACGTTGACAATTGTCTGAAAACTGAGGTGGAAGACAATCCCTGTCACCAGCAATCCTCCATACATATCTTGTGCGCTCATCGCCACGCGCACCAGCTGTAAAATCAGATATCCCAACAAAAGTAAGACAATCATTCCCCCAAAAATTCCCAATTCCTCACAGATAATCGCAAAAATCATATCATTCTGTGGTTCCGGAATTCTGCTGATCTTCTGAGCACTCTTTCCCAGACCTTTTCCGAAAAATCCTCCGGACCCCACAGCGTACAGCGACTGGAGAACCTGATCACTGAATACATCCTTATATTTTTCTGGATCCATCCAGATATAAATTCGTTTCAGCTGGTAGTTGTCCACATTCGGTGCCTCTTCCAGAGTCGGAAGATTCTGATACAGATACAGCAACAGCAGAGCCACCAATGCCACTGCCGCCACTCCCATGATCAAATGGCATTTTGTCTTCTTTGACCAGATAAACGTCATCCCATAAGTCGTCATGATCATGATCAGACAGGTGGAAAGATTGCTGGAAATTTCTAAAATCATCCCCGCCAGAATCACTGCATAAAACCACAGAACGAACATACTCCTATATTTTTCTGCGCCTTTCGGGTGCTGCGACATCATATATGCCAGAAAAAGGATGAGCAAAATCTTTGTGACTTCCCCGACATGGATCGTAATCCCGCCGATCTCAAGCCATCTGACCGCTCCATTCACTTTCACACCAAGAGGTGTCTTCAGAAGCAAGATCATGACAACCGCAATCACATACACTTTCCAGTTAATCCAATACAAAACGTGATAGTCGATAAATTGTAATCCCAACATCACTACAAATCCCAGCACGACAAATGCAAGCTGTCTTTTCAGCAAATACGTCCCATCATACTGAAAATCTTTGCTTGTGGCACAGACATAACTTGAAGCCGAATAAACCATCATACATCCGAACGCACACAAAAGAACAATCGCCAGAATCATTTTCAGGTCTACACGATCTGTACTATTCAAAAATTCTTTGAATTTTTCTTTCATGGTCTCCTCCTCTGCGAATATGCCAAATCGATCCGTTCGGCTATCATTTAAAAGGTTTCTGAAAAGCTTCTCTTTCTTTTCTCAATTCTCCATACAACTGTCTTGAATTCCAGAAAATATTGTAAGGTGTCAAGATTGCTTTGAGCTGTACTGGCTCGATTCCCTCTCTCTTGTAATCTTTCAGAAAAATATCCAGTCTCTCACTGTCTATCCCTGCGAACACCATCATCTCCTCACCAAAGGCTCCCTGTTCATCTTTTCTTCCACTGCTTTTGATTCCACTGATCTCAGCCAGCGCTCCGAGCGTCTCTCCATATAAGCTGGATGGCACATTTTTCACTCTGATTCCTCTTGCACTGCAAAAATCTAAAAGTTTCTTTTCTTTTTTCTTTTCCCATTCATAGATCAAAATCATTCCGAAATTTTCCATCTTTCTTCCTTTCTCTCCATTGCTCTTGTGTGTATCTTTTTAGTTAGATGCTTTTATTTATATGGTGATTATGCCATAAGCTTTCACAAAAGTAAAGAAAAGCCCTCTGAAACTTTTCGTCTCAGAAGGCTTTTGTCCCTGTCAATTTCTTCTATTTCTCTCTTATTCCTGATCGCCATATCCATTTGGATTGTTCGACTGCCATCTCCAGGAATCCTCACACATCTCATCGATGCCATATTTTGCTTCCCATCCAAGCTCTGCTTTTGCCTTGCTCGGGTCTGCATAACATGTAGCGATATCGCCAGGTCTTCTGTCTTTGATCTGGTAATTGATCTTTTTGCCGCATGCTTTCTCGAAGGCATGTACGACATCCAGAACACTGTAGCCTTTTCCTGTTCCCAGATTGTAAATCAGCACGCCTTTTTTCTCCTGCAATTTCTCGATCGCTTTCACATGTCCCTGTGCCAGGTCCACTACATGGATGTAATCGCGCACGCCTGTTCCATCCGGTGTATCATAGTCATCTCCGAATACTCCGAGGCATGGCAGTTTTCCGACTGCTACCTGTGCGACATATGGAAGCAGATTGTTCGGGATTCCCTTCGGATCTTCACCGATTTTTCCTGACTTGTGTGCCCCGATCGGGTTAAAGTAACGAAGCAGAATCACATTCCACTCTGGATCTGCTGTGTGAATGTCAGTCAAGATCTGCTCGAGCATCGATTTTGTCTGTCCATATGGGTTTGTGATTTTTCCCTTCGGGCATTCCTCTGTGATCGGAACGAAAGCCGGATCTCCGTAGACTGTTGCGGAAGAACTGAACACAATGTTCTTTACCCCATGCTCTCTCATGACATCACACAGAATCAATGTGCCTGTAATATTGTTGTAATAGTATTCGATTGGCTTTGCCACAGACTCGCCCACTGCCTTCAGTCCTGCAAAGTGGATGACGGAATCAATCTGCTCTTTCTCAAAAATCTGTTCCATCGCACATTTATCTAATAAGTCTGCTTCATAGAAAGTCACTTTTTTTCCTGTAATCTCTTCTACTCTCTCCAGAGATTTTTTGCTTGCATTTACCAGGTTATCCACAACTACGACATCATATCCCTGCTCCAATAACTCTACACAAGTATGGCTTCCAATATAGCCTGCTCCGCCTGTAACTAAGATCGACATATTATATCCTCCTCCGGTTTTTCACGCCTTGCCAACTTTCTTGGCTTCTTTTTTCTTTACGCCTATAGTGTATCACTAATCCTCAAAAAAGGAAAGAAAGAAACCGCTCTATTTTATGTAATTTTGTTGCATAATCCGGTTTCCGGCTCAGGATAAACTTATAAAATTACAAAAGTGTTAAATGACATGAGAAAAAAGAATAGAATGCCCTATTCTCTTTTCTCGCCATATCTGATATATTCGTTTCAGAATGATTGTAATAAATGAAAAGGAGCAGATATGGCTAAA
>JALEVQ010000016.1 GCA_022788205.1 Robinsoniella sp.
TCCGGGCGCATTCTCAGGCTCGCCTTAATCAAATCTCGGATGCTGATCTCGCGTTCCCTTGAAAAATTTCCTTTTCTCGCCTCTAATCTCACTAAATTTTCTACTCCCTGAATCTGGAGTTCCGCATTGTCTTCAATGGTGATAATTCGCTCGTGTTTCGGAATAAAATTAGAGAGGGCATTCAGGAAGGTAGTCTTTCCTGATCCTGTTCCTCCGCTGATAAAAATGTTATATCCGGCATGCACTAACTTTTTTAAAAATTCAGCCGCCTCTTCTGTGATACTGTTCCACTCGATCAATTTCTCGATCGAGATGGCATGTTTGGGGAATCTTCTGATCGTCAGAATCGGTCCATTCACTGCGGCAGGCGGCAGAACAATACTGACACGATCACCATTTTCAAGTCTCGCATCAGCGAAAGGATTTGCTTCGTTTACAACCCGGTTACATCGCCCTGCAATCTGCTGAATCAGATCCTCAAGACGCTCTTTTGACCGAAAACAATGTTCCCATTTTCTGATCTGTCCGTCCCTCTCGACAAAGATTCCTTCGACACCATTCACCATAATCTCGGTAATCTCATCGTCGTCTAGCAGCTCCTGCAAAAGATCGAGTTTTCGAACTGCATTGAACAGATTCTTTCGTATTTCCTGCTTTTGGTCAAGACAAATATATTCTTTTTTACTCTCCTTTAAAATCAGCTGATCAATCTGGTGATAAATCTCCTGATCATCAATATTTTTCATGCCTTCCATCTGGCAGCGCAGCTTCTGTTTCATGCTCTCTGCGATATTTTCTGCTATGTGCTCTTCTATCTTTTTCTTGTCACTGCTCATCGTATCCACCGCTCCTTCCTATCTCCTACCTGCTATCTCTAAAAAATTCTGCCACTGCTTTTTTCTTTTTCTCCAAGAATTCTTCTCACAAATTCTCCCATCTTTCCAAAATATAATCGCTCTGGATCACACTCTGTGAAGACCGGCAGTTTTATTTTTTCTGTCTTTTCAAAAATCTCTGTATTTCTGCTTCTTTGAATCAATTCTTCATACTGTGTCACCTTCCTCTTTGCCGTCTCCTCTTCCAGGATTGGCATAAAAATTCGAGTACAAAAGCTCAGAAATAATGGCAAATCTCCCACATTTTCATCGAAATCTAAAATCATCACTTCGTATGTACTATACTGAAAAATTTCCTTCACCATCTCTATCCATTCTTCCGTCTTTACTCGCGCCAAATCCCAGCCGATTCCCGCTGGAATATAGTCAAGATCTCTGATCTTCTTTGTGATTCTTCCAAGCTGATAGAGAAAATTTGAACGATCTTGGCGAAACAGATATATCAGATCAGAAATATCCCCCTCCCCTTCCATCTTGCCATCAGGGGCAAACCCTGCAATCGTCTCTAAATTTAAATATAAAGTCGGTCTTTCTTCCGCCAAAATTTGCCCTAAAGTCAGCGCAAATCCTGTTTTTCCACATCGTTTTACCGGCGAATAGACAGCAAACAGCTGTGTCTCTTTCTTCAGCAGACGCATAGGTCTATCCACTCTTCCTTCCTGCTGTCCCTGCTCATAATAAATGCGCATCATTTCCCCAAAGATCTGATCACATGACTGGTATTTGCCGATCATATGATATTGAAGCATCTCAGACTTCACAGTCTCCTCGGACAGGATCACCACACATCCCTGAAAATTTTTCAGCCTTTCTCCATTCGCCATCTCCGATTCTATCATCAGAAATTCCACTTTGTTTTTCTCCTCAAACCTCCAAAAAGCCTCTTCCTCTGTGAATGCAAGAACCTCAAATGGAATCCCTTGTTTCCTCTTAAAATGCTCTGTCAGCCGTTCTACATATCGCTCTTCCCTGTCACATACAACAAACTTTATCTTATTCAATAGAGTCCCCCTATTCTGCACAATACACTGAAAAAAATAGGCACAGATAAGCGTATCGTTTTCTTTTTCTTTCCCATGATTCTATTTGCAATGGCAAATATCAGACCAAAACTCAAGGCAAACATCATACATTCTAAGATATCCTGGATTCCCAAAAAACTGCCAAGCGCTGAAAACAGTTTGATGTCCCCTGCTCCGATCTGTCTCATGCAAAATCCTCCCCACAGGAGCAAAATAGGAATCAAAATTCCCCATATAGATGACCATGCCCCCATCATCCCATCGTGGTAAATTCTGGTCGCTGCTCCCACAATTGTCCAAAAAATCACCCATATATTTTTTATTTTCTTTTCGCGCAAGTCTGTCAACACTGCACCGAAACTCATCAAAACAAGTAATATGTTCTGCACCGAATCCTCCTCACGATTTTTAAGAATTTCTTTTTGTTGAATAAATTTTGCCGAACGGCTGAAAATAGATTTGTTCTTTTTGACTTGTTGGTTATATTATATATCATTTGTTGCGTTTTGTCTATAAAAAGTGTGTTTTATTTCAATAAAAAATCCATGTCCTGGATTATTTTCCTGAACATGGATTTTTTATTGTAAAAATTTCCACCGCATACGCAGTATGGATTCGAAGGAGCTAAATACTCTTCAAAACTTTTTATTCTTCTGCGCCTGCCACGGTGCAGAAAGCTTTACTGTACACTGCCCAGCTCTGTCTGGAACTGTGAGGTTCCTTCATAATCAGAAATCTCGCTGTAATCCAGTCCATAATAGTCGGCAAAGACTTTCATTCTCATGGTTGTGTTCAGTGTATTCTTTACGATCTCTTCCAGATCCTCTCTTGTCAGCTGCTTGCCGATATCAAAGTTTCCGCCAGCTTCCTGATAGGTCAATCCTCTATCCTCTTCCTCAGAGATTTTGAGTGCTGTATAAATGTAGGTCAGCATGTAGATATTCGATGGCATTCCAAGATCGGTTGCTGTCTGGAACATTGTCACTGCGTTGCCCCAGTCTCCTGACCAGTCTGTCATGGAAATTCCGTTGAATCCCCACTCTTCTCTTGCAATCTGCATCATCTCATCTGCACAGGAACCATATTTTCCGTTGACCATGTTATAAGATGTCATCAAGCTTGTCGGATCTGAATTTTTGATTACGATCTCAAAATTCTTCAGGTAGATTTCACGCAGAGTACGCTCTGACATCACAGAATCCAGCTTGTTCCATCTGTCGTTATTCTCGCCTTCCATCTGGTTTGCCGCAAAATGTTTCAGAGATACGCCGCATCCGCTTTCCTGAATACCATTTGTCAGTGCCGCTGCCATAATACCTGTCATTACAGGATCTTCTGAGAAATACTCATAGTTACGTCCGCAGAGAGGATTGCGGTCGATATTCAGTGCCGGTCCTAACAGGATCTCTGTGCTGCCTGCAAGACACTCATATCCTGTTGCAAGTCCAACCTGATAAATCAATTCTTCATTCCATGTCTGAGAACGGTTTGTTCCGCATGGCCAAGCTGTCGTTGTACATCCATTGCTTGTTCCAACTTTATTTGGTCCATCCGATACAGAGAACTCTGGAACGCCTAATCTTGCATTGCCCTGAACACCATCTGGATTTCTCTGACCTTCTTCCTGCTCTTCGCCGCTGAACTGCTGTCCGATTCTTCCTGCGCCTAAGACATAAGTACATAACTCAATGTCTGTCCACTGATCCAGGAATTCATCCATCGTGCAGTTTCCTTCATATACATCGATCAGCTGATACTCTGCCTTGCCTTCTGATGCATACAGTTCCTGTGCCTCTGCGATCGCTGCATTTGTCTTATCTAACAGGTCTGTATAGTAATCCTGATAAGAAACCTCTTTATCTGGGCTCTCATAGTTTGCTACGTCTTCGTCTCCGTTGACTGCCGCCTCGTAGCGATTTCTCTTCGCACTGTCAGCGTCTACTGCTTTATCCTGAATTTCCGTATCTTTCTTATCGATTCCAGCTGATCCTGTCGGCTTTGTATTTTCATAGTCATATTTGCTCAGCTCTGTCAGCTCGATCTCTGGATAATCCTCAAGATACTGGTCATATGTTCCGTCTTCCTGAGCCGGTCCTGCCAGATTAGAGCCTTCACGCACTGCAGTGTAGCCTTCTACGTCTAAGCTATATACTACACTGTTCTCTTTTGCGCCGTCCATGCTGTCGCCCACATACAGGTTGTAGTCGCCGCCCATCAGGATATATGCTGCGTCTTCTTCATACCAGTCAGCCATATCATACACATCGAAGGTCACAGTCACTTCCTGAGACTGACCTGGCTCTAATTCATCGGTCTTTGCAAATGCCACAAGCTCCATAGATGGGTTCTCCAGCACTCCATCCGGTGCGCCATAGTAGAACTCTACGACATCTTTTCCTGCCACATCGCCTGTGTTGGTCACTTTCGCCGTGATCGAAATCTGGAGATCGTTCTCTGTCGACGGAATCTCCTCTGGGAATGTATAATCTACAATTTCAATCGCAAAGTCTGTGTAGGAAAGTCCATATCCAAAATCATAATACACTTTAAACGGAACCTGCTCTTCCTCAGAGACCTGTGCATTGTACTCTGCCACGATATCCTCAAAGGTTGAGAAGTAACGGTATCCATTGTAAATGCCTTCTTCATATTTTGTGAAATAGTACTCATCATAAGGACGGATCCATGTTCCATTGTCATATCCGTATGCCGGGTTTGGTGTATCCAGCCACCATGGGAAATGACGAAGAGAGGTGTCTTCCATCGTGAATTCTTCCACAGCGAGTGCAGATGTCTTAAAGTTTGCGGTCGATGGATAACTCTCGATCGATGCAAGCGTATCAACCAATTTTCCTGATGGATTGACTGCTCCAGAAAGAATATCTGCCACTGCGTTTCCGCCCTGTGCTCCTGCGTATCCATACAGCAGAACCGCGTCCACATCGTACTGCTCTACCCATGCCATATCAATATTTGGCAGATTTAAAAATACGATGACTTTGTCAAAATATTTTGTGGCATATTCCAATGCCTTTTCCTCTTTATCCGAGAGATACCAGTCTCCTTTTTCTGCATAGCGGTCATTTCCTTCGCCCGGTGAACGGCTGATCCAGATCACTGCTGTGTCAGAATCAGCGGCATACTCAGCTGCCTTCTCTTCGCTGCTCACAAATTCAGTGAAATCTTTTACCAGCTCTTTTTCCTCTTCCGCTTCTGTCTCCGGTGCAAATCCTGGCGGGAACATTCCGCCTGATTCTTCATCCATCACCTCGCGCATCAGCACAAGATCTGGATTTGCCTCGATTCCCTCCGCCGGTGTGATGGTTGCTTCGTCTGAAGCACGGCTTCCGCCTGACCCTGAACCGGACAATTTAAAGCTTCCAGCTGAGATCAAGGTGATCTTGGAACCACTCTCCAGTGGAAGTACCCCATTGTTCTCCAACATGACAATACTCTCTTTTGCCACTTGTCTGCTCAGAGCCTCAAACTTTTCTGTCGTATCCTGTGTGCTGCTTGCATCACTGTAATCACTTGCCTGGATAATCTCCACTGCCTGCACGGTCGGTGCACAGGACAAAACCATCGCTCCCGCCAAAGAACATGCAACTGCTTTTTGAAGTCTTAACCTCATAAACATTTCCTCCTTCTCCGTTTTCCTTGCTTATTCCTGTAACTTATGGAAGTATTCTAGCATTTTACCTGTTTTTTAGATATCCTTCGAAGATACCATTCACACCGAAAATCGACCTTTTCGCACTTTTCCGTTTGTCTCCCTATGGCATGATACCAAAAAAGAAACGCCTCCGAAGATTCTGTCCTCGGAGACGTTTTCATGCCTTTATAACAATTTCTTATCGCACACTACACTCTACTTCGATTCGTTCTGAATATAAGCAGCCAATGCCTGATCCAGATTTTTGATATGATCAAACAGCCAGTCAACTACATTCTTCTTCACTGCTGCCACGAATGCCTCAGATGGTCCTTCTTCCTCAACCAGCATCTCATGAAGCTCTGACACTGCTTTTTTGAATTCTGCATGTTTTGCTTTGTGTCCCTCTATGCCAGGATAGGAAACTGCTTCCTGAAGCTTTTCTTCCTCGCCAAAATGAAAATCTGTGTATTCAGCCAGATAATCCAGCATCTTGATAGCCTCGATTTTTCCGCCTCCCTGTTCACAGCATGCCACAAGTTTGTCAATCTTGCCGATCAGTTCTTTATGCTGTCCATCAATCACATCATTTCCTGTTACCAAACTGTTATCGAATTCTACTTTCATTGTTATCCTCCTAGTTCGTTGTTTATTTTTCGCTTTTCTGTTTTATCTATCTTTTTATATACTATCGCAATTTTCATGTTTTATCAACAAAAATTTCTTCAATACTCTTTTTTTGCCCCCATAGGGGAGAAAACTCCTAATCAATGACAGAAGACGAACAAATAAGAAATGCCCTCGGTTTTCTATTGTCATCAGACCGAAAGGCATTTCTTATTTTTTACTTCTTATCTCTCAATTACGGACTCACCTATTACCATGCAACGCTTCGTATATCCGCATCAGTCATTGCTTTTTGCCACATAGAACTCATCAAATACTTGCCCTTTGGTTTCGCCGCTTGCAGCTATACCCTGTGCCAATATGCCGGTATCATCCTTTTTTAAGATCATAAATGAGCGGATATCGTTTTTCTCAAACACAGGCTTGTTTCCAGATGGATGATACGGATCGTCTTCTCCTCTGTAGTTATTTCCGATAGAAGCAGCTTCGATATAATTCACTCCATTGATGAGATATCTCTCATAGACATGTGAGTGTCCAAAACTTACTGCATTCACACTATATTTCTCATACAGCGGCTTCAGCACATCGTAGGCGTAATCTCCGTTTGGATAGGTCGCTTCGTCCCCCTCGATGACAGGGTCAGATAAAGGATAATATCCATCCTGACCGCGGTTGAGCATATGCCAGTGCATATTTACCCATTTATACTTTGCGTCAGTAGATGCAAGATCTTCCTCCAGCCATTTCACCTGTGCACTGTCCGCAGAAATGTCATCAAACATCGCCCATCCAGGTGCCTCAAAGCCATCCCAGCTCTGCCAGCGGAAGCATGATATATTGCTTATGTGCAAATCGCCATAATCAACGCTGTACCAATGTTTGCCGCCTTTTGTGTACTCCTGATCCGGATAGAGTGTCCGAAACAGCTGCATGTAGATTGATAAGGACCAGTCATCATTTTGAGCCGCTCTCTCTTTCTCTTTGAATACTCTCTGGTCGTCCACCTCATGATTTCCTGGAACCGGAAAAATTGGTGTATACTGCAACAGTTCTGCCCCATCCTCTTCCTGCTGCATAATCTCAAACCAGCTCTTGCCATCTTCCTCAGGGTTTACAAAACAATTGTCCAGATCGAACCATTCTCCTGCTTTCCACGGTGTATTCCCCATATCGCCTTCATATATAATAAAATCTGGTTTATTCTGACCAATCTGCTTTACCGTTGCTGGGCTCTCCTCTTTCAGCTGTAAATCTGAGAGCAGTACAAAGGTAAAATCGCCATCTTTCTCGGGCGCTGTCTTAAAATTATATACCTTTGTTGTCTCTGTCTTTCCATCAATCGTTGTCGTCACTCTGTAATAGTATGTCGTATCAGGCTTTAAATCTTTTACTGTCGCAATCTGCTGATAAACATCAAGTTCGGGATTGTTTGACGGCTCCTCATCATATCCTTCTGCACTCGCTGAGATGCGCAGTCCATTTATTTTATATTGCTGTGCTTCTACGGTCTCACCCAAGGCATCTGTCTCGCCTATCTCAATGCTTCCTTCCCCTTCTCCTGCCGTCAGCCAGCAAATGTCCATCTGACTGTCAGGTTTCAGTGTCAGCAGATACGGCTTTGTATATGTAATACTGCTTTCTGCAGCGGAACACTGTAAAGCTCCGCAAGTGAGCATTGTTCCAAGCGCAAGAAATTTGAATATTCTTTTCATATTTTTCTCCTCCTGTATCTATGAATTACTTCATCATACCCGGTCGACCTTTCCGTATATACAAGAGTATTGTCATATGTACATGTAAAGTCTGATATCTAGAAAGCGTAAAATCTTTATAAATCAAAGTATCCAAACATTCTGCCTGATTCGAATCTCTCAGATTTATGAGAATATCTACTTTCTGTCCATCCATCTGCAAAACACAATCGCCGCCGCTGTGCTTACCGCGGTGGCAACGATCGCCGGTCCTACGATCGCCGTCGGATTCACGCTCCCATACTGACTCCTGTAGGCAATCATATTCACAGGGATCAGCTGAAGTGATGAGATGTTTAAAATCAGGAACGTGCACATCTCATTGCTTGCCACCCCGCGCGGCATAGCATTTTGTCTCCCTTGCCCCTGTCGTCTCTCCTCTTCCAATTCTTCCAGCGCTTCCATCGCCTTCAGACCTGCCGGCGTCGCCGCCCACCCAAGCCCCAAAAAATTTGATATCATATTCATCGAGATCTGTTCTAAGGCAGGATGATCTTTTGGCACTCTCGGAAATAAAAAGTGCAAAAACGGTCTCATCTTTCGTGCCATCCAAGCGATCAATCCCGATTTCTGCGCAATCTCCATCACCCCGCACCACAGCGCCATCACACCCAACATGGTGATACACAGAGCAACTCCTTCCTTTGCCGACCCTAAAATTGCCTCCGTGATCGCCTGCATTTTTCCTTGCAGCGCTCCATAAGTAACCCCGATCAAAATCATAAATCCCCACAGATAGTTTAACATAACCTCTCATCCGCATTCTGGACTGTTATTTAAAAAACTATATGTGGGGATTTTCTTTTTCATTCTTTTTTGTGTCATCTTATTCTCTATTGCTTCCATCACTCTGGAGCAATTCCTGATAAATTTCTCTCTTCGAGACTCCGCGGTCTTTCGCTGCCTGCTTCATCGCCTCTTTTTTGTCCATTCCCTGGGCAAGATAATAATCCACATGTTCTCTCGCCGAAAGCTCTTTCCATGCTTCCTGCTTTTCCTGCCTCATTTCTTGTCTGCTTCTTCCCTCCAGCAAAATCACACACTCGCCTTTCGGCTCCTGCTCCCGATAAAACAGCAATGCCTCCTCAAGTGTCGTCCGAAAGCATGTCTCATGCTTCTTCGTCAGTTCCCTGCAGATGGTGATTCTTCGGTCTCCCAGAACTTCTCTCAGTTCCTCCAGCGTGCGCACCAGTCGATGCGGAGCCTCATATACGATGATGGTTCTCGTCTCGGTCTTGAGCTCCTCCAGAATCGCCTGTTTTTCCTTTTTGTCCGACGGTAAAAAAGCTTCAAAACAAAATCTTCTCGTCGCCATCCCTGAGATCGTGAGTGCCGTCACACACGCCGACGCTCCCGGCAGAGAGGTCACCTCAATCCCTTCCTCATAGCAGATTCGCACCAGATCTTCCCCCGGATCTGAGATTCCCGGTGTACCGGCATCTGTGATCAGCGCCACATTTTTTCCAGCTCTCATCTGCTCCACAAGCTCATATGCTTTGTCAATCTTGTTATACTCATGATAACTTGTCATCGGTGTCTTGATCTCAAAATGATTCAGTAGCTTTACGCTGTTTCTCGTATCCTCCGCCGCGATCAGATCCACCTCTTGCAGCGTTCTTAAGACACGCAAGGTGATATCCTCCAGATTTCCGATCGGTGTGGCACATAAAAATAATTTTCCCTGCATCTTTGCCGCTCCTCTAGTATCCATAAATATCATAGATTTCATCCGTGTAGACTCCCGGCTCTTTATATACAATCAACGGCGCCTCCACTGTGACTCTTGGTTTTCCTCCCCGTATCATTTCCATCAGAACCATATTTGGTTCCTTGTCCACAAACGGGTGGACAAATTTCATCCGTTTTGGCTCGAGATGATGCCTCGATAGCGTCACAATCAGTTCCGCCAAACGGAACGGGCGATGCACCAGATAAAATCTTCCGCCCGGTCTGAGCAGCTTTTCCGCCTGGGTCGCAACGTCCTCGAACGTACACAAAAGCTCATGGCGCGCAATCGCTTTTGGGAGATGCGGATTTACCAACCCATGGCTTCCTGTCATATACGGCGGATTGCACGTAATCACATCAAAAGAAGCCAACGCAAACAGATGGTCAGCCTCCCTGATGTCTCCCTGTACAATTGAAATCTTTTCCTCCAGATGATTGTAGGCAACACTTCTGCGCGCCATATCCGCGCTCTCCTCCTGAATTTCCAGACCGGTAAAATGTTCTCCCGATGTCTTCGCCTCAAGCAGAATTGGTATGATCCCAGTGCCAGTCCCCAAATCGAGAGCACGCTCTCCCGGCTTTACTCTGGCAAAACCGGAAAGCAGCACCGCATCCATACCGAAACAGAACTTTTCCGGATTCTGGATGATTTTATACCCATTTCTATGCAGTTCGTCTAATCGTTCTCCCGGATAAAGATCACTCGTCATTTAATTTCGATTTCCCTTCTTTTTTCTCTAAAGCTTCCAGTTGTTTCAGCTCTTTATCTGCAATGTTGACCTTCTCTTTTTTCTTTTTGGGTTTAAATTTCAACTGTTTTGCCGGATACTCTTTCAGTTCCTTCTCGTCATCCACATCGACCAGCACTTTCACGAGTTGTCTGAGGACATTGACACTCTGCACTTCCCCTTTCAGCCCATCGTCCGTCGTCACGTAATCGCCGATGCCCGGCAGATGACTGTTCAAGTACTCATACGTCTCTTCCTCATTCTTCAGGCAGCACATCAATCTCCCGCAAACCCCTGAAATCTTTGTCGGAATCAGTGACAGATTCTGTTCTTTTGCCATCTTGATGGAGACAGGTGCAAACTCTGACAGATACGCATGGCAGCACAGTTCTCTGCCACAGATTCCGACGCCGCCGATAATCTTTGTCTCATCGCGCACACCTATCTGACGCAGCTCAATTCTCGTCTTAAACACTGCCGCCAGATCCTTGACCAGGTCTCTAAAATCAATTCTCCCATCCGCAGTAAAATAGAAAAGCACTTTATTGTTGTCGAACGTATACTCCGCATCAATCAGCTTCATCTCCAGCTTATGCTTTTTTATCTTCTCGAGGCAGATCACTTTTGCCTCTTTCTCTTTTTCTCTGTTCTTCTCCGCTTTCGCGTCATCTTCCGGTGTCGCCACACGGATGACAGGTTTGAGCGGCTGAGTGATTTTGCTCTCCTCCACTTCCCTGCCCTCCAGCACGACATATCCATATTCGATTCCTCTCGCTGTCTCCACAATCACATGGTCTCCCCTGTCGATCTCATAATCTCTGGGGTCAAAATAATAAATTTTTCCTGCGTTTCGGAATCGCACACCGATCACTTTTACCATCTACCGATTCTCCTTTATCTGAAGGAACAGCAATTCCATCGTGAGCTCAAAGTTCACATTGGCCTTCAGGCGGATATTCGCCTTCTTGAGACCTTCCACAATCTGCTCGATCGCCTCGTAAGAACTTTGCTTTGCCTGCTTTGAGATGTCTTTATACTGATCCTGAAATATAAGTCCATTGATATCTTTCGTCGCCTTAAAATACAGGACATCGCGATACCAAACTGCCAACAAATCAAGATAATCTTGAATATCTATTTTAAACTCTGAGACTGCCTTCACCGATGCGATGATCTCACTCATCTCCATCTCTTTTGCATGTTTCAGCAAATCAAGCGCAGCCGCCTTGATCTCATTGAAATTCTCTGATGTTGCGAGGCGGATCGCTTTTCCCACATTTCCCTGTGCAAAGGCTACGCACAGATCAGCCTGATAATCCGGTATCTGAACATGTTCCATCAAATACTTCTTGACCAGATTATCTGCCGCTGGTTTCATACTCAACACCACACAGCGCGACAAAATCGTCGGAAGTAACACCGATGCATTGTCTGTCAGCAGCATCACAATGCCATAAGCCGGCGGCTCTTCGATGGTCTTCAGGAGTGCATTTTGTGCCTGAACGGTCATCTTCTCCGCCTCAGAGATAATATAGATCTTATACTTTCCGCTGTACGGCTTGATCTGGATATCATTTACCACCTGCTCCCGGATTTCTTCCACACCGATACTGTTCGGTTTATCATGCATAATATGGATAATATCGGGATGATTTTTGCTCGCTGCCTGCTTGCAGGATTTGCAGATACCACAGGCGTCTGTCCCTTCTTTCTGGTGTTCACACTGAAGAGCCGCCGCAAACGCCTCTGCAATCGTCTTCTTACCGCATCCTTTCTCCCCTTCAAAAATATATGCGTGGGAAACTTTGTCTAACTGAATCGCATGTTTCAAATGCTCTATCATCTGTTTATGTCCTATAATTTCCTCAAAATTAGGCATATCCTCACCTGCTTTCTCCTGTCTGCTTTTGCACTTGCGTGCCTATCTTTTTTCTTCCTCTTTTAATTTTTCCCCAATATACATTAAAATTTCTTCCACACACGCCTCAAGCGTTCCATTGTTCTGAAATCTCTTTTTAATTCCTGCACATTTGAGATTTTCCTCAGAAAAATCTCTGCTGTCCGCCAGAAATCTCCGACAAAGCTCCTCATATTTTGGCTCGCTTTGGTTTCTCTCTCTCTCTAAAGCTCGAGACAGCCTCTCCCCGTCTTCCACCTCAATGTAGATCGGTACCACACGCTCCTCGCCGAAATAGTCCCGCATCTTATAATACGATTCCAGGGTTCCGATTGCCAGATAAGAATATTCTTTCAGATCAATCTGCCCTTCGTCTGCGGTAAAATACTTCCACACACCATGGACTGTCTGATATGCCCTCAGCTCGATCACCTGCCCGGCATGCTGCATCCTATCTAAAACAGTTTCATTTACAAAGTAATAGTCCACACCATTTTTCTCATTTGCCCTTGCAGGTCTTGTCGTGTACAGCACAATTCTTCTCAGATCCCACGTCTGTCTCTTAAAAATTTCCTGAAAAATCGTATCCTTTCCAGAGGAACTTTTTCCCATCATATAAAAAATTTTTCCCATATTTCTTCGGTTTCCCTTTTTCTAATATTCCGATGATTTCTCCGCTTTTTCTTTACTGGTCTCTCTTTTCAGTTTCTAATCCGCTGCACTTGTGCACTGCCGTTAAGATCGCGCTTCCCGACTCATCTTCCAGTCCTTGAATCTGAAATTGTCTGCTTTGATAAAACTGTATCTGCTGCACAAACTCTTCTGTAATTTTCTCGCCCGGAACGATCAGTGGAATACCTGGCGGATACAGATACGCATATTCTCCTGAAATTCTTCCTACACTCTCCTGCCATCTCACACGCTCCAAGGGTACCTCCTCCATCTGGCTGATGCGCATGACACTCTCCATTTTTTTTAAAGAAAAGGTCTTTTGCGCCACATTTTTCTCCTGCACCTCCAGATCCGGACATGTCTTGCACAGTTCCTCATCGATGCTGCACAGAGCTTGCGCAAGCCGCTCAAATCCTTCTGCACGGTCTGCCACGGATGTCATGGCAAGCACATAATCTCCTGACGCCATCTCCATCTCGAGGTGATATTCTGTTCGCAGTTTTTCCATAAGCCATTTTCCACTTTTGCCGCTTCTTCTCACCGAGAGGATCAATTTAGACGGGTCAAAATCAAACACACCATCTTTCCCCTTTAACTCTTCCCCAGGAATCTGGATCATCGAAAGTTTTTCTGTCTTTTTATGAAAAAGAGACAGGTTGTCCCCAAAATTTCGAAACATCTCTTTTCCATTTTTTTCCATCTGACAGATGCACTGATCCATCGCAGCTATAAAGACATAAGAAGGGCTGCTCGTCTGATAAATCTGCAAGTATTTTTTCAATCTTTCTCTGTCTGTCAGAGATCCATTGCGGTGCAAAATGGCCGTCTGAGTCAAAGATGGGAGTGTCTTATGCAAGCTTTGGATCACAAGATCAGCTCCCTGCTGCACAGCACTTTTAGGGAAACCGCATCCAATCCCAAAATGAGCGCCGTGCGCCTCATCCACAATAAGCGGAATACCGAAACCGTGGACAATCTGTGCGATCTTCTCAATGTCCGAGACGACTCCATCATACGTGGGTGAAGTCAAAAACACTGCCTCGATCTTCTCATCTCGCTTTAGCTGCCTCTCGATCTCCTCAGGATCATATCCACCATGAATCCCATATTCCTCAATCACCTGTGGGTACAGATACACAACCTCCAAGTCCCTCAGAAATGCTGCGTGATACGCTGACTTATGGCTGTTGCGCGCCATCAAAATTCTTCCGCCCCTTTTCACACTCGCCGAGATCGCGCTCAAAATTCCGCCGGTACTGCCATTGACAAGAAAAAAACTCTCCTGGGCATGCGCAAGACGCGCAGCTCTCTTCTGTGCCTCCAGAATGATCCCCTCCGCATGGTGGAGATTATCGAACCCATCAATCTCTGTGATATCCACTGCGAATGGTTTCTCCAGCCATCCCATTCTCCTCTTATGCCCTGGCATATGAAACGGATAGGCATCAGAATTTCCATACTCCACTAGCTTTTCATAAATTGTCCTCACACTGCCACCTCTGTTTTTAGAACTTATGTTCTATATCATACCACACTCTTCTTTTCATGTAAAGAAAATCTTTGCTCTACTTGGCAGGTACCATCTCAATCCAATATCCATCCGGGTCTGTGATGAAGTAAATTCCCATTGCCGGATTCTCGAAAGCGATACATCCCATCTCTTTATGTCTCTCATAAAACTCCTGATACTGGTCTGTCTCAAAAGCTAAATGAAATTCACACTCTCCCAGATTATAAGCTTCTGTGCGATCACGCAGCCATGTCAATTCCAGCGTAAATCCTGTCGTCTGATCTCCCAGATAAACCAGCTTAAACGAATGATCCTCCGGCTCGAACTCCCTTACGATCACTAATCCAAGTGCCTTTTTGTAAAACTCGATACTTTTGTCTAAATCCAATACATTAAAATTAAAATGTGCAAATTTCAGCATATAATTTTCTCCTTTTCTCTTTTTTTCATAGAGCACTTCGTGCTAATTATACCATAAAACGGAGATGCCGCAATCTGGCATCTCCGTTTTTTTCACTGTTTTTGTTCTCGATCAGAATTTGAAAACTGCAACACCATATGCCGGCAAATCATACGCGAAAGAATACTTTCTTCTGTCACACTCTTGTGTCACTGCTTTGTAAACTTCCGGCTGTATCTTTCCACTTCCTCCAAATTCAATATCATCGCTGTTCAATATCAATTTATATTGTTTTCTTCTCGGAACGCCTACACGGTAATCCGGTCTCGCCACAGGAGTGAAATTGATGACAAAGAGCAGATTGTTCTTTTTATCTGCTGAATGGCGTACGAAGCTGAAAATGCTTCTGCTGTTGTCATCTGCGTTAATCCACTCAAAGCCACACGGCTCATTGTCGCACTCATACAGCGCTTTCTCTTTCTGATATAAATGCAGCAGCTTTTTGACATAGTTCTGCATCTGTCTGTGTTTCTCTTCTCCGAGCAGATACCAATCGAGTTCTCTCGCCTCACTCCACTCCTGAAGCTGTGCGAACTCCTGCCCCATAAACAGCAGCTTCTTGCCTGGATGTCCGAGCATAAACGAATATCCTGCCTTCAGGTTAGCAAACTTGTCGTCATAAAATCCTGGCATCTTGTTAATCATCGAACACTTTAAGTGGACCACCTCATCGTGTGAGAGTACCAGAACATATTTTTCTGAGTATGTATACGTCATCGCAAACGTCATTTTGTTGTGATTATATTGTCTGAAATATGGATCCAATTTCATGTACTCGATGAAGTCATTCATCCATCCCATATTCCATTTCATGGAGAATCCCAGTCCGTCTTCCTCTGGCTTTCCTGTCACTTTCGGCCATGCTGTCGACTCCTCGGCGATCATCACTGTACCTTTATTTCTTCCCAGAACCACACTGTTCAGATGTTTGAAGAACTCAATCGCCTCAAGGTTTTTGTTTCCTCCATAAATGTTTGGAACCCACTGACCAGCCTGACGACCGTAGTCGAGATACAGGATCGAAGCCACTGCGTCAACGCGCAGACCATCGACATGGAACTGTTCCATCCAAAACAGTGCGTTTGCGATCAGGAAATTTTTCACCTCATTTTTTCCGAAATCAAACACCTTTGTTCCCCAGTCCGGATGTTCTCCCTTTCTCGGATCTGCATACTCATACAGGCAGGAACCATCAAACTCTGCAAGACCGTGACCATCGCGCGGGAAGTGTGCCGGAACCCAATCCAGAATCACGCCGATTTTTTTCTTGTGCATATAGTTGATAAAATACATGAAATCTTCTGGTGTGCCATATCTGGAAGTCGGAGCATAATATCCCGTCACCTGATATCCCCAGGACCCGTCAAACGGATGCTCTGCGATTCCCATCAGCTCTACATGGGTATATCCCATGTCCTTGACATAATCAGCAAGAGAATGTGCCAGCTCTCGATAGTTATAAAATCCTTCCGGTGCGCCCTCAGCTGCTTCATGTTTCTTCCAGGAACCTGGATGAACCTCATAGATCGCCATCGGACTCTTGTTTAAATCTGTCGTCTCCCTTTTTTTCAGCCATGCACTGTCACTCCAGCGGAATTGAGAGATATCTGTCACTACCGACGCATTCGACGGTCTCATCTCGCAGTAATTTCCAAACGGGTCTGATTTATATTTCTTTTCTCCACGTTTTGTGACTACCAGATATTTATAGACTGCTCCCTTTCCGATCTCAGGCACAAACAATTCGTAGATTCCCAGAGGCTCTAACCGTTTCATCGGATGCGAAGTTTCACTCCACTCATTGAAATCACCTGTCAGATAAACTGCCTGTGCATTTGGAGCCCACACGGCAAAATACACACCGCTTTTTCCATCTTTGACGGTCAGATGAGCACCCATTTTTTTATAAATATCGTAATGTGTTCCTTGACCAAAGAGATATTGATCCAGCTCTGAAACATACAGCGTCTCTTCTTTTTTCTCTGGCTTGTCTGGCACCGTTACTTTTTTCGTCTTCTCTGCAGTTTTTGTTGTTTTTTTCTTTTTATTCTCTTTTACTGTTGCCATACCTTCACTCCTCATTTCATGTGGAAACGGATCTCTCCATCCGCTTCGCTGATTCTTTCTATCATTAATTGCTCACTGATCTGCCACCGTTTTCTGAGAATCTCCCTCTCCCGATAGCTGCTGCCATGACACTCTTTACAGAGTATCTGTCACTTTCCACATTTTTCCTTCACATGCCCCCAATTCTGTGCAAATTCTTCCATTTTCAACCGTAACTGTTTTCCCTGTCAAAAGATCGATACATGTCTGTGCTGAAAGCGGAACAGGAATCGATACTGTTGTTTCCTTTTCATCATTATTCACTGCCGTCACCACTGCCTCGTGGTCTAAAATTCTCGCGAAGGCATACTGGCGGTTTGTCAGCAAAAGTTCTCTGTATTTTCCGTTAGATAATTCTTTATTCTCTGCTTTGATCTTTCCTAACTTTGAGATCCACTCTGTCAGCGTTTCATTCGGATTTTCCCTCTCCATCTGTTCCAGATCCATCGCAGGTCTCAGAGGATCATCGTTTCCTCCCTGTTTTCTTCCGTCTATTCCAAACTCCGATCCATAATAGATCGACGGGATGCCAGGAAGTGTATATAAAAGCATATAGACAGGAAAAATATGACGCTTTTCATTTAATTTGCTGTAAATCCGATCCACATCATGATTGTCCACAAAAGAATATAAGGTTCTCCCCTTATAGATTCCTCCATTTTCGTCAAACTGTCTTCGGATGGTATGTGCGATCTCAAAATAATTATGATCGTTATGACCGGAATAAAGTCCTTTGTGAAGTTCATAATTTGTCACCGAATGCAGCATGTCCTGATTTGCCCATCTCGCATAATCTCCGTGAATCACCTCGCCCATCAGCCAGAAATCTGGTTTTTCCTGTGTGGTGATACAGCGCATTTCCTTCATAAAGTCAAAGTCCAGACAATCCGCGCAGTCCAGGCGAATTCCATCAATATCAAACTCATGGATCCAGAATCGGATCACATCAAACAGATAATCCTTGACCGCTCTCTCCCGCAGATTCAGATTGACAAGTTCAAAGCAATTTCTCCACGCCTCATATCCAAATCCGTCATTATAGTGTGTATTCCACCCAAAATTAATTCCTTTATACCAACAGCAATATGCTGAATGTTCCCTGTTTTTCTGAATATCCTGAAAGGCAAAAAATTCTCGCCCCGTGTGGTTAAAAACGCCGTCGACAATGACATGCATGTCCTGACTGTGCGCTTCTCTCACAAACTCTTTAAAATCCTCATTGTCACCGAGGCGTCTGTCCACCTTCTTGTAATCCCTGGTGTCATATCCATGTGTGCTCGACTCAAACAATGGTCCGATGTAAATTGCGTTGCATCCGATTTCTTTGATGTGAGGGATCCAGCTTTTCAGCTCATCGAATCGATGCGCGATTTCTTCCCCTGTATTTTGCTTTGGTGCGCCAAGCATTCCCAGCGGGTACATGTGATAAAAAACTGCCTCGTTATACCAAAAACTCATATTTCTTCCTCCAGTCAACAATATTTTATCAGAAGCCGTTATTTATGAGTTAATCCCATGCATAAACTGATGTACAAGAGATCTGATGGTCTCTTCTGTCATCTGAATTTCTTTTCCCTCTCCCTGTTCACAGACGAGGATCAGATAGTAATTAATCACGCCCATGAATCCCACCGCAAACTGTTTTTCTCTATGATTCATATTTCCAAGCTGCTCTCTGGCATCTTCGAATATTTTCACGATAATATGAAAAAATTCACTGATCAAAGGCTTCGCCGCCTTATACGCTTCATTCTCCCTTGGAAGATAAAACATTGACATCAACAACATATAAAATTTCTGATTTTCCATAGCGCAGTTGACATATGCAGCCGCCACACGGTTTAGCGTGTCTGCGATATCTCCGTTGTACTTCGCAGCCTCTTTCAATGTTGTGCTGAAGAGCTGAAATTTTGTTGTGAGAAGAGTTTCCAATAATCCATATTTGCTCCCAAAATAATAATAAAGGGTCGGCTTCGTAATGCCTGCTTTTTCCACAATTTCCTGCACTCCAACTGCATCGTATCCCTTTGCGTAAAACAAATCTAAAGCACATTTCAAAATATTTTCTTTGTTCTCCATATCCGACCTCCTTATATCACCATTATACCGCTCGGTATATAAGCTGTCAATATCGGAATATCAAAAAAGGGAGTATAAAATCAGTTTTCTCCGCATCAACTGATTTTATACTCCGAGTATATCCTCTCTGGGAGATGTTTATTTAAAGTCTTTTTCGAACAAAATCACTCGATCTTCTTCATCATATCGTTTCTTCGAAAATCCCATCGTGATCTTCCTGAGACCGCCTTTCTCAACCTTCTTGATCACTGCATCCATGATCTTTTTCACATTCTGGATGGTACTTGGCTGTGTCGGATCTGTCTGTCCTTCGCGGATGCGATTATATAATTCTTCCTCTGCGCCCTGCGCAATCTTATAGTCTCGGTCTAAAGCATAAATTTTTCCGAACATCAGCAATTCTTCGTTCGTAAAAATAGGGATTACAATCTCTGAATTGAATTTTTCCTTGAAGACCGGATGTCTCTTCAGCATATCGGAGATATATTTCGGTTCATCCTCGAGAATAATGACCAGACCGTCTGTGCGGAAATCCATCGCTTTCGTCATCGTCTCAATCACAGTATCATTCAAATCCCCTGCTTCCTCGATAATCAGCACGCCTCCTGATATCTTACCGATCGTGGCTGGAATATCTTTTTTATTTAAATCTGCCGCGTAAATCTTTGCCACCTTCACGGCAGAAACTTTTTTCTCTGCTGCGAGCGCCTTGGCGATTCCAATTCCAATCGTACTTCTTCCACTTCCCCGATTTCCCAGGATAATGACATTCCCCTTTCTGGAAGTCTTGTCATTCTCTGTCTTTCTGGCGTTTTCCAGCGCCACTGCAATCTGCTCATTGAGCAGAGGAATTTCACGGAAAAATGGGAAGTAATATTCCTGCATTCTCGATAATCTTCTTGGAGCCGTCCTCGAAAAACCTCTCGGATTCGAAGGTTTGACCTGCGCTGTCCTTCCCTTATTTTCTGCCACCCTCTCGTCCACGACTCTCTTCTGAGGCTGAACCGGTTCTGCTCCTCGCTCCAGCTCCGGCGTTTGGGTCTTTGCGCTCTCTTTGTTCTCTTCGTTTTCTTTATTCTTTAAATTCCAGACATCTGCCGCAGCTTCGATTGCCGCAGACAAATCAATCTCCTCACTGTCTTTCGACTCCTGGACAATCTTTCTGTCTTCGCTCTCCTTCTCTGATACAACCTGTGCATCTTGCTTTTTCTCCTGAATCGAGCTTCTTCTCACTGGCTCAAACTGCTCTGTCTTCTTTCTGCTCTCCTGCTGCCTTGCCAGTTTTTCTTCCTCCATTTCTTTTTCAAAGATCTGTTGTTTTCTATACCCGTTCTCAGAGGTGTCCGTTTCCTTTTTTTCTGCGGGCACATCCTGCGAAATATCCTCCTTCTGTTCTTCCTCATACTGAACTTCGGGAATATCTGCCTTCTGTTCTTCCTCATACTGAACTTCCGAAATATCCGCCTTTTCTTCTTTCTCTGTCTCTCTCGCCGCCGCCACAGTTTCTTCATTGCCAAACGATGTCAAAATATCATCGATCTGCGCTGCCTGTGCCTGCTGCTCTTCAGAGATCTCTGCCTTCTCTTCTTTTGTATAAACCGTGCCTGCCTCTGTCGGCTGGACAATGTTGCTGCTCTCCACAAGATCTTCCTGTTTTTTGCCTAAACCTGCAACAATCTGGCGCATGCTCTTCGCCAACTCTTCCTGGAGCTGAGCCGTGTTAAATCTCTGTTCAAATTTTTCTCTCTCTTCCTTCTCTTTCTGGGAAGATTCCTCCAGTGCCTTATTTACAGTCTCCGCATGAAGCTTGGCACTCTTCTGCAGCAGATCCCACTCCTGTCCGCTATCTCCGCGCTCTTCTTCACGCACACTCTTCTTCTGTTCCGTCGTGTGCTGCATCACGCTCTCAGCGATCTCTCTCTCCGTCGCAGCGATGATATTGTCCGCCAGATTTGTACTTGCAACATTGTTCACAATCTGTTTTTCCAGTTTCGGAAGCTGTTCTTTCTCGCGCTGCTCGCGGAGCAATGCTTCCTCTATCACTTCCTCGTCATCCTGCATGTTATTTCTCTGATCATAGACATGCTGCTGCTCCGGTGTCAACTCCGCATAATTCTTTTTCAGTTCCAGCGCCTTGATCACATATTTTCCATTGTGAAACCAGAGAGCCAGATCATCACATGCCTCCACACACTTATCAGGCATATTTGCTCTCTGATACAATTTTGCAAGTTCATATGCCCATTTTTCTGTATATTCTTTATTTTTATACTCCTCCAGGACCGCAATCTGATCTTCCAGAGAAGATCCTCTGCCTTTGTAGATTTTATATTTCAAGATATAGCGGCTGTTGTCATTCGGTGCGCTCTGCACATACTGCGTATAAAACTCCACCGCATCATCGAATTCCTTCATTTTTACACAGATCTCTACCAGACGATATAAAATCGCCCTTGCATTCGGTGAACGTCTGTAAGCTCTCAGCAAAATTTCCTTACTGTCTTCCAGCCTTCCATCTGCTTCATAGATCTCGCTCACCATGCAGAGTGTCCTGACATTTCTGACACGTTTCCACTCTATCGTATCGGCAACTTTTGCTGCCTCCTCATAATCTTCTTCGTTCACTAATTCATTGATCTTCCCGAGCTTTGCATTATATTCGTACTTATCCAACCTCATCCACCTCTTATTATCTATCTTCTGCCCTCCCTTATCTTTTGCATAATGCCGCCTCTCTTCATTGCAAGTCAAATTTCACTCTATGATATCGGCAGCCGCACCTGCGTACCGTGCAAACACATCAAAACCGTGGGCAATCTTTTTTGTTCGATTATACATTAGTGTACCATACCTATAACCCCTTGTCAAAATAAGATCTTAAAAAAGCATTGTAAGATTTTACCGCATTTTTATCAAAAGCCTAGTCTCAGTGGACGGCAGGCTTGGCGCTTCCACATGGGATCCGAATACCGTTCAGGAATGGAACGATCTCCTTGCAATGCAGGGATATGAAGAATATCAGGTTACAGCAGAGAAATCTCAGGCTTTAATCAACGATTCCTTGAATATTGTGGAACACATCGCTGGTATGCGTGTGGAGAATACTTCCATCCTTCATTATGAGAACAATCGTTTATACTATAATTCTTTCACAAATGAAGATGGCATTGAGGATCTTGTCCTCGTCATCGTAGAAAACCGTGGTCATATGCCAAGCGGCTTTGACGCAGAAATTGTCTGGGAATTTCTCAGCCAGTTCAGCAGAAATCCTGAGACGGGAGAACTGATGGTATCAGAATCATAATCATTTAAATAACAGAATATCTACAAAAACAGCCACTATAATTTCTTATAGTGGCTGTCTGATTTATCTTATGTACTTTTGTTCTCTTTGGTATTTTACTTTTGCAAGTATTTTATATCTTTTATCTTGAGTACTATCTATTGATTATCTCCAGTACTCCTCTATTATTCAATTTATAAAAATATAATCGGAGGATTCTTCTTTTTTTATTTCCCGCTTTCTATGTATATTTAATTCGCGTAAGTCTGCTCACCGACGCGACCTTATTGCGTTTTATCAAAACTCTCAATATATCTTTCAAAGCGAATGATAGTATTTTTTCGTAAATATTTATCTTTCATATTTTTGATGATATAATTTCTCTCAATCACAAGCTCCCCATTCCTCTTCTGATTTTTGATGATTATAAAATCTACTCATATCTTTAACGTCCGTTTCTTTACACTTCCATTAAAATTCTTTGAAGTCCTTTTGTGGTAACTCCTTCAATATGGTGATAAATTTTACCTTATCTCTTATCCAGCACAACTCTTCTCCGATTATTTTTCTTAAACTCTTATTCTGGTCTTTATTTTTTTGAGATAAAGGTTTGATCGCAGGAAATACTTATCATACCACATCCATATCGAACGATTAAATGTTCAGCCATGTCCATTGGATTCAACCTCCATTCTGTTCCTTTCATTCTAAAAACAACTTTTCTTGTCTGCTTCATCAAGCTTTCTCGTCACCTGATTACTTGTTGAAATGTTGTTTTGTTTTATGTAAGTATAATATCACTCTTTTTCGCTTTTGTCAAGCATATTTTTATTATTTTTCTTTATTTTATCTTATATTTTTTTATTTTATTTTTCTTTTTTGCTTTTTATTTTTCTATTTTTTATTTTTTTCTATATTTTCAAATAATTTATTCAGTATCATTATATTCATCAGTTCATCTGACATTGCCTGACGGCGACACAAATTTTTCTCAATATCAAAGACTGCCGCAAAAGATCCAAAATGCGAAATCTCATCGACAAATATCCTCGATCTCGTTTTTTCTCTTTTGCGGCATCCTTATTTCTTCTTTTTACTTTTCTTTATGGCAATGCACTGATCGCAGTGCCTGAAGATTTACGGTATCTCTATCCTCTATAGTAGTTGATGAGACATCCCTTCAGAATGATTGTTCTCTCGTCATCTGTCAGTTCACCCATCTTCAGCACGAACTCTTTTGCTTCGTCTCCAATCACATATGCCTTGATCTCTGTCAGCTTATTTTCCACTGCCTTTCTGATATCCGGCACAAACAGATAATCTCCATTTTTGAATGGCAGCTCTCCCTCATCGATCAAAAATGGCAGCATTCCCCAGTTGATCAGATTCGAACGGTATCGTTTTGTCGCATAACTGTTCGCAATATTCGCCCAGCCTCCAAGAACTTTCTGGCAGGAAGCAGCCTGCTCGCGTGCTGATCCATCGCCTGGTTTCACAGCAAAAATAGTACTTCCAATTCCAGTATTCTCGAAATTAGCCTCTGGACACACCGTCTTGACGGTCTCCATCACAGATGCAAGAGGTGCCAATTCTTTTGCAGGATCTTCGCCTGCGATTCTTGCTTTCTCTGCTTTCTGAACTTCTTTTGCAAGACCTACGTAAGCAGGATCTTTTCTTGACAGAGTAAACTCTGCCAGACCGATCGGGTTCGAGCGGTAAGAAGAAGTCTCTCCAGAAGGAATCAACTCATCTGTCGTTGTGACAGGATCATGAATCTCAGATACTACTTTCAAGACCAGGTTGTCCGTCAGAGCAGACATCGCCGGCCAATCCTTGATGTTTGGTCCAAATTTAATTTCCACAGAAGGATCTGCGACACCTTTGCTGTCAAACACACGGTTCTCGTAGATTGTCTTGTCGAAGAAATATTTTGGTTTTGTATAATTTGCATCGATATCGGTAGCTGCTGTCAAGTATCCCTTGTTCACGGCGGTCGCTGCGATGGATCTTGCATCCATCAGAGCAACAGATGCGATCTGTCCGCTCTGAAGTTTGGATCCCTCTCTGTTCGGGAAGTTTCGTGTTGAATGGCGGATACTGAATGCATTGTTTGCCGGTGTATCTCCTGCTCCAAAGCACGGTCCACAGAACGCTGTCTTCACGATCGCTCCAGTTCCAATCAAATCAGCCAGTCTTCCGTTCTTTGCCAATTCCATATAGATCGGAGTACTTGCCGGGTAGATGCTCAGTGTAAACTCGTCAGAGCCAATGCTTGCACCTTTCAGGATATCGGCAGCAGCACAGATATTTTCAAATCCGCCGCCTGCACATCCTGCGATGATACCCTGATCCACATACAGCTTTCCATCTCTTACTTTATCTTTCAGTGTAAAATTGACTGCTCCGTCTAAGCTGACGAGCGCTCTCTTCTCCACATCGTCCAGAATATCCATCAGATTGTTGTTCAATTCTTCGATTGTGTACGTGTTGCTTGGATGGAATGGCATAGCGATCATCGGTCTCACCTGACTCAAGTCAACATAGACCATTCCAGCATAATAGGACACTGCTCCAGGATTTAATTCAGCATAGTCTTCACTTCTGCCGTGAATATCATAAAATTCTTTGATTGTGTCATCCGTCTTCCAGATTGAGGAAAGACATGTCGTCTCTGTCGTCATGACGTCAATTCCAATTCGGAAGTCTGCGCTCAGCTTTTCTACGCCAGGTCCCACGAATTCCATCACTTTATTATTGACGTATCCATTGCCAAACACAGCACCAATGATGGCAAGTGCAACGTCCTGAGGACCTACACCCGGAATTGGCTCTCCGTCTAAGTAGACAGCGACTACTTCTGGCATGTTGATATCATATGTCTTTGACAAAAGCTGTTTTACAAGCTCAGGACCTCCTTCACCCATTGCCATCGTTCCCAGAGCGCCATATCTTGTATGCGAGTCAGAACCTAAAATCATCTTTCCGCCGCCTGCGAGCATCTCCCTTGCAAACTGATGGATGACTGCCTGATGAGGTGGAACATAGATTCCGCCATATTTCTTTGCACATGACAGACCAAACATATGATCATCTTCATTGATCGTTCCTCCCACTGCGCACAGACTGTTGTGACAGTTTGTCAGAACATATGGAACTGGAAACTTTTCCAGGCCTGAAGCTCTCGCCGTCTGGATAATGCCGACAAATGTGATGTCATGGGACGTCAGCTTATCAAACTTAATCTGCAGCTTTTCCATATTTCCAGAAGTATTATGCGCCTCTAAAATCCGATAAGCCATTGTATTTTTCTTAGCTTCTTCTTTCGCAGGAATCGCATCTCCCAGCTTACTCTTTAAAATGGCTGCACTTTCTTGATTGTCCTCGACAATGTCCACTCCGTTTAACAAGTAAACACCGTTATCATACAATTTTACCATCGTTGTGTCCCTCCTGATTGTATTTTTTTTATATTTGAGAAAGCAGGCGCTGTGATACGCCCGCTTCTTTGCATGGTAATTGTGACCGCGACAGATTAGATTCTTCGCGCTTTCCGCGCAAAAGTGGCTGCCGCTTATTTTTCCTGTTCTTCCATATACTTCATGTAGCTCACGACCATCAAGGCAATCTTAAAGGTCAGTGCATCATCGAATACTCTGATATCCAGCCCTGTGCTCTTCTGTAATTTTTCCAGACGATATACAAGGGTGTTGCGATGTACATAAAGCTGTCTCGACGTCTCAGAGACGTTCAAATTATTTTCAAAAAACTTGTTGATGGTTATCAATGTCTCATCATCGAAAGTATCTGGCATATTATCTCCAAAAACTTCTTTCATGAACATCTGGCAAAGCGGGATCGGAAGCTGATAGATCAAGCGTCCAATTCCCAGTGTATTATAGGCGATGATATTTTTCTCTGAGTAAAAAATCTTTCCAACATCGAGAGCCATCTTTGCTTCTTTATAAGATTTCGATACGGTTTTAATCTCATTTACGATGGTTCCGTAAGCAATTCTCACACTCGACATTGCCTCCGTATTCAGCATATCCAGCAGTATTTTGGCGGTATCCTCCAGCTGAGTGTATTCTTCATCGTCTCTCAATTCTTTCACAAGAATAATATTTCTCTCATCCACCGCTGTGATGAAATCCTTCGTCTTCAATGCAAACAAACTCTTGACTGTCTCAAGTGCAAGGTTGTCTTTCTCATATTTCGTCTCAATAATATAGACCACTCGGCGTGCCTCCACATCAATGTGAAGTTTCTTCGCACGGTTGTAGATATCCACCAGCAAAAGATTGTCGAGCAGAAGATTTTGGATAAAGTTGTTTTTATCGAATCTCTCTTTGTAGGCGACAATTAAGTTTTGAATTTCGCTGACCGCTACTTTTCCAATCATATAGACGTCTTCACTGGAACCTCTGGCGATCAAGATATATTCCAAAACGCGATCGTCAAAGACTTTAAAAAAATGATAACCCTGAATCACCTGGCTGTCTGCCACTGAGTCAGCGAAATTACGGATCGTCTCCTGAGGAATATCCATATCCGAAAATGTGCCGACAATGATTCTTCCCTCCACATCCAGTACACAGAGATCTATTCTCGTGATCGCTCTCAGTTCATCGATTGCTGTCTGTAAAACCTGATTTGAAATCATGTGTTCACTTCCTCTTCTTTCCTGTTCTTTTATAGTTGTAGTCAAGCTAACTCCGTATACCTACGGTTTTCACGAATGATCCTTTCACTCGTGACTTGGATATTCTATGAAGCACCGATCAACTTTTATGATTGGTGGGGACGCCGTCAGGCGTCATATCCGTTTAGGTGCCATCTGATCTATCCGGTTGATCATCACCACAATTATATTGTATTTTATAGAATTTGACAACAAAAAGTGACAAAAAAAGAGGGGCGCCCTCTAGCAACCCCTCAACCTCTTCGTCGATTAGTTTGTGATACACTGTTCTGTTTCTTTGTCGAATACATGAATTTTATTAACATCGATTGCAAATTTCACACGGTCGCCTGTTCTTGCCGTTGTACGGGAATTTACTCTCGCTGTCATCTGAGTTCCCTCAATATCAAAGTACAGATACACCTCTGCGCCGAGCAGCTCGTAAACCTTGATCGTGGATTCGATTACGCTGCTTGGAGACATTTCAATATATCCCTCCTCATCATGTACATCTTCCGGACGAACACCCAGAATAACAGTCTTTCCGCCGTATCCGCCGTCGATCAGTTTCTTTGCTTTTGCCGGAGGCAGCTGGATGTGATATGGTCCTACATGAAGCTCCACATCGCTTCCCTTGACAACGGTTTTTGCGTCGAGGAAGTTCATCTGCGGGGAACCGATGAAACCTGCAACGAACAGATTACATGGCTCATTGTACAGTTTTAATGGTGTGTCAACCTGCTGAACAACGCCGTCTTTCATAACTACGATTCTTGTACCAAGTGTCATAGCCTCTGTCTGGTCATGTGTTACATAGATGATTGTTGCACCCAGTCTCTGGTGAATCTTAGAGATCTCGATACGCATCTGAACTCTCAGTTTTGCGTCCAAGTTTGACAGCGGCTCGTCCATCAGGAATACCTTTGGATTACGAACGATTGCACGACCCATAGCAACACGCTGTCTCTGACCACCTGACAGAGCCTTTGGTTTACGGTCAAGTAACTTCTCAAGGTCGAGGATTTTTGCAGCCTCTTTTACCTGTTTGTCAATCTGATCCTTTGGAACCTTTCTCAGTTTCAGACCGAATGCCATATTATCATAAACAGTCATATGTGGATACAGAGCGTAGTTCTGGAATACCATGGCGATATCTCTGTCTTTTGGCTCTACATCGTTGACAACTCTGTCTCCGATCTTTAATGTACCGCTTGAAATCTCTTCCAATCCTGCAATCATACGCAGTGTTGTAGATTTACCGCATCCTGAAGGTCCTACGAAAATGATGAATTCTTTATCCGCAATTTCGAGGTTGAAATCTTTAACAGCTTCAAATCCGTTTGGATATGTCTTGTTAATATGCTGCAGTGATAAACTTGCCATAATACTTGTCCTCCTAAAATTCTCTCGAAAAATAAAAACAGATTTCCCAATTATCCGCTTTTTCTTTAAATCAACAATATTTCCAGATGTTATGTTGTATTTGTCTCTCTCCGTTATGTGTTTAGTATAATCGAAAAATCTTTCTGGTTCTATACCACAAATAAACAAAGATTTTAGAAAACCTTGTGAGTTCTGCTTACAAACAATTTATTTTCTCTATTGTTGTGTGATTTTGCACATTTCTTTTTTATTTTCATGGACATGTTGACGAAGAACCTTGTATTTTTCGTCAAAACTGTGTATACTCATACTCGGGTGATCTTATGAACTATATCGTTTTAGACCTGGAATGGAACCAATGTCCAGACGGCAAGGAGCATGAAAACCCGCGGATTCCGTTTGAGATTCTTCAGATCGGCGCTGTCAAGCTAGATCGTGATCTCAATCTCATCGATCAATTCAGTGAAAAAATCCGCCCTGTAGTCTATCCTGAAATGCACGGTAAGATTCAGGAGATTCTTCAAATTGAAATTACTGACTTTCAAAATGCAAGGTTATTCCCAGAAGTGGCAAAAGATTTCTTCGCCTGGTGCGGACCTTATACTTACTTCTGTACATGGGGACCTTCCGATTTGACAGAATTACAGAGGAACTTGACATATCACGGTATGAATTCTCCTTTTCCTTTTCCTCTGTTTTTTTATGATATTCAAAAGATTTTCAGTATTGTCTATGAAGACAGAAAAACACGACGGAATTTAGAATTTGCCGTAGATTATCTCCATATTCCCAAAGATCATGCCTTCCATGATGCCTTGTCCGACTCTTTTTACACCGCTATGATCATGAGGGAAATGAGTAAAAGAGACATCTTAAAAAATTATTCTATTGACTGCTATCAGCTTCCGCGGACACAAGACGAAGAAATCTACGTCGTCTATGAGACTTATTCCAAATATATTTCCAGACAATTTGAAAGCCGTCAGGATGCGCTGAGACAGAAAGAACTGTTTCAGATTCCATGTTATCTCTGCCAAAAAAATGCTGCACTGGAAATCCCATGGTTTGTCGGTCCTGCCAAGAATTATCACTGTCTCGCACACTGTGAGACACACGGCTATCTCAGGGGAAAAATTCGTTTTAAAAAATCGGACGATGGCAAAATCTTTTGCATCCGCACCATCAAACAGGTAAACCCTGACACTGCTTTGGGTGTCAGCCAAATGCACACCGAGATCCGTGTAAAAAAACAGTTGAAGAAAAAGAAAGACCCTGTTGCCAGCCACACATTCCACTGATTGCGGCTGGATATCGCAAAAATCAGAGACATCTCAAAAGGTCAGAATCCGAAACTTTCCTTAAAAATCAAATATGCTTCCGATATTTCCCCCAAAAAGCCATTCGCTGCTTTTGTAAAGAAATATCGGAAGCATATCTTCTTTCTTACGTCTCTTCCTTATTATGAAAACTCCTGTGTGTTTCCACTTGCCGCCATCCTGTGTGCTATTTGCTGTTTTTAAAATTAGAAGCCAATGTCTCCCACTCTGTCAGCAGACAGTCGACTCTTCCGTAGTATGCGTCATTGTTGGTCGGATTGTCCATCTCCTTCTCGATCTCATCCAAAAGCTCTCGAAGGTTCTGGATTCTTTTCTTTCCATTATTATCTTTATATAGAAGGTATCTGCTGCGCTCATTTTCTTCCGCTGTCATCTTTTTCAGGACCATGTCTACCTCTGGTCTCTCCCCAATATAGCGGTATGTAATAGAAGGCGATGCATGGCTCAAAAGCTTCTGCAGATAATAAATATCGTTGGTCGCCTTGTAATACTTCCATGCAAAGGTCTTTCTCATCGTCTGTGCACCCACAGAGTTCAATCCAATCTGTTTGCCTGCACTCTTGAATACACGGTATGCCTGTTCTCTTGAGAGGGGTGCTTTTGATCCTGCATGACCGACGATCAGATAATCATCTGGATCTTTTTCTTCTGTATAGTCCATGATAATCTTCTGCAGTTCTTCGGGAATATCAAATACCTTTTTCACATTTTTTGATCCGATATGAACCTCGATACTGGACTTTCCGCGGATATCCTTATTTTTGAATTTCAGAATCTCCTGAAGCTGAAGACCTGTTCCGACTCCAATCTCAAACATAATGTAATATTTATCATCCACTTCCCTTAATTTCTGCTTAAATTTTTCCAATGTCTCTTCGTCTTTAATCGGTGACACCCAATTCATCTTTCTTCCTCCTCATTTCTCGTCATCGTCTGACTCGATTTCCTTTGCCGTGCTGTCAATAATAACCTCTTCTTCATAATCCACGTCATCGTTCTCGTCATACTCCTCGTCATATTCCTCGTCATCGGGATAGAATTCCATCTCATTTCTTTTTTGTTCTATCTCGCTGACACGTCTCTTCGCCTCCTCAAGCTCCTCTATCGCTCTATCTGCTCTCTCCTGCGCCTGCCGTTCTCTCTTCATCGCAGCGCGAAGTTCCATCTCTATCTCCTCTGTAGATTTCTCGTCAATCTCTCTCTCTATGCGTGCGATCTCTTCTTTCTCCCACTCCAGAGCTTTTCTTCTCTTGCTGAGTTTTCTCGCCCGGAAATACGTTAAAATCAGCATCGGTACAAAGATAAGCAGCAGTATGACACAAATCACAATGCAAAGTACCTTATGGTTTAAGATGTATTCATCTGCCTTTTCGATCAGCTCTCCAGCTTTGGTGATCCCTCTCTCAATCATCAAGAAAATACTCTTTTTCTCTGAATTTTGCTCCTCCTCACCGCTCTTCGTCGCATCTGACCCCTGATTTTCCGTATTCTCCTGCGATTCACTCTCAGAGACTGTCTCCGTCTGTGTCTCGACTTCCTGGAAACCCAGTGTGACATTTCCGACCGTCCAATCATTGTAACAGTATTTCAAACTTCCTGTGTCGTCCTCATTTTTGGTCACTACCGTTTTTAAGTCCGCCATGTTCGTTCCCTTTGGAACAACAACCGTAGATGTCGCATCCATCTGGAGGGACTGATTTGCAAGAGAAGCCACTGCATCGAACTCTTCCGACGCATTTGCATTCATAACAGCCGTAAAATCTTCGTCCGTACTCTGGTTTGAAAAAGTTTTCTTTTCAAAATTGTCAAAGCCATAATCTAATAAAAGTGCCGATTCCTCAAAAGTCCTATAAACTCCATTCAGTCTTAAAATAACAGATATTAAAACCGTTCCATCACGCTCCGCATATGTCACCAGCGTATTCAATGCCTCATCGGTAAATCCGGTTTTTCCGCCCACACACCCTTCATATTTATAATAATCATCATACAGCATCTTCTGGTGATTCACAAAATACCGCGCCTCATCTACCACATTTGTCGGCGGGAAACTGCATTCCACCGTCTTTGCGATGATGCGGAAAGATCTGTTTTTGTAGACTTCTCTCGCAATCAAAGCCATATCGTAGGCACATACATAGTGGTCGTCGTCATGCAGACCATGTGCGTTCACAAAGTGCGTGTTGATGCATCCAAGCTCTTCTGCCTTCTCATTCATCATCTCCACAAAATGATCGATCGTCCCTCCGATATGTTCCGCCACACCGTTTGAGATATCATTTGCAGATGCAAGCATAATGCCGAACAGCGACTGTCTGAGGCTGAGCTGCTCGCCTGGACGTATCCCCAGATGGCTGCTCCCGGGCTCAATGCTGTATACGGCCTCCTGTGAGAAGGTCACCGTGTCATTCAGATTACCATTTTCCAGCGCAACCAGAACCGTCATCAGCTTTGTGATGCTCGCCGGATATTCTTTCGCTTCTATATTCTTTGCATATAAAATCGTTCCGGTCTCCTGTTCAATCACGATCGCCGCTTCCGCCTCAATCTGAGGTCCCTCCGGCCAGCCTTGGATATCGTTCGACTCGATCGGAAGCGCATACGCCTCAATAGTCTCCTCCTGCATATATCCTTCGTCTATTCCTTCTTGCGCATAGCTTGCGTTCACGTCAGACATGAACATACTACATATGACAAAGAGCAGACTCACTATCTTTGTACTTCTTTTTTTCCTTTTTCCCATCTCTACTCTCCTTTTTCTCATCCGTTTCACTTAAAATACAGTTCATTGAAAACCTCTATCTGATAAGCCCGTACATTTGCAAAGGTATTTATTTTATTATATGCGATCGCCTTGTTATTGTAAAGGACGGTTTCCTGATCTATTTTCTGTTTATTATGAAAAAAGCGGGACGATAGCGAATACGGGGTCGGATTGTGAGAGTGACGCAGGCACGGCGCAATCCGGTGGGCTTTTATGATTAGTGGTGACGCCGTCAGGTCTCATGTCCGCTTACCATTCCTTTCCGAGATTGTTTTTCTCAATATTGCCCTGTCATTTCATATAATTTATCAAAAAAATCCAAAAATCCTCTATTATTTTTTATATATTTTTGCTATAATTCAGATAGGCATCACAGCAATCATTGATCTGAGGTCTATATGGAAAGGAGATAATTTCATGGATCAACAATTACACGAGGAAGCATTGCGTTCACCGCAGTTATCGAATCAACTTATCGATACACTGAAGGAGTGGCTGGAATACAGCAGCATTTCTTTTATTAATGACACTGTCTTTGTACTGAAAATTATCCGCAGAAGAATCGAGCGCGGAGATCATATTGTCCTTGAACAGAACGGAACCAAATTAACCCAGAAATCTTTTAGAAAATTTTTGGATGACAACTTTTCATCTTACATAAGCAGCGAAGTTTTTGCCGATGACGGAGAGCATGGCAAAGAAAAAATCTATTTCCAGCTGGAATCGTGCGAGGGAGGTTACAATCTTGTCATTGCAGATGACGGAAATGCAAAGACATATGAATGGATTTCAAGCCTTAGCGAAAAATTTTCTCTGGTATATATGATTGCTACAGGTATTGTCTACATTAAAAATGTGCGCAAAGGCACCTATTCTCCATTTATCTCCGAGCATGGAAAATATTGCAGATATGACAAAGAACTTGGAAAACTGTTGGAAATTTAAACTGATCTGTCTGCAAATCGCTGTATCGCAAAGCTGTTCTAGGTAAAATCGCAAATTAGAACAAAACGGGGCACTGCGAAGTAGAGGAATATCCATCTATTTTGCAGCGCCCTTTAAAAAACTCATTTTCGAGACATCATTCCATTTTTTCTATGAAAATCACTTTGCCAGTTCCAGCATTCTCTGCAGAGGAATCTCTGCCTTCCGTCTTATCTCCTCTTCCAGTTGGACTTCCGGTGTAAGGCTTTCCAAAGCATGCAGCACACTTTCTAATTTTATACGCTTCATATTAGGGCAAAACTGGCGATGCCCTACAGAATAAAACTGTTTGTCTGGATTTTTCAAATGTAATTCATAAAAGATTCCTATTTCCGTGCAGATGATAAATTCACGCTTCTCAGATTGTGACGCAAACTCAATCATCTGTGCCGTACTTCCGACAAAATCAGCCTCCTCCAGCACATCTTCTGTGCATTCAGGGTGTGCCAGAATGATCGCCTGCGGCTTCGCCTCTTTTGCTTTCAGCACTTCCTCTCTGTGAATGCTCTTGTGAACATGGCAGAATCCGTCGTGAAAAATAAAATTCTTGTCTGGCACCTGTTTTGCCACATAGCGTCCCAGATTGTTATCAGGGATAAAAAAGATATTTTTATTAGGAAGTTCTTTTACAATCTTCACGGCATTTGATGAAGTCACACAGACATCAGACTCTGCCTTGATCTGTGCTGTTGAATTCACATAACATACCACGGCGACATCCGGATACTGTCTGCGCACCTCACGGATTCTGTCCAGATCAATCATATGTGCCATCGGACAATCCGCATACTGATCAGCCATGACCACTTTTTTTTCTGGGTTCAATATCTTCGCACTCTCTCCCATAAACGATACACCGCAAAAAATAATCACATCGGCAGGTATCTCTGTCGCCTTCTTTGCCAGGAAATAAGAATCTCCCACAAAATCTGCGATTTCCTGCACCTCCCCATCCACATAATAATGCGCGAGGATCACTGCATTCTTCTCTTTTCTCAACTGTTCTATCTGTTTTTTTAATTCTTCATTCATCTTTACTCTCCATTCCTTTTCACCGAGTCTGGCAAAGAGGATCTTCGAAGTCTGTCTCTCTTTCTATCTTCATCGATTTTCCGCAATCATGTTCAGAAAATACGTGTGAACCTCCAAACAATCTGTCACTTCCGGGTGAAATGCCGTCACCAGCTGATTTCCCTGGCGCGCCGCAACGATCTTTCCATCTGCCTGCGCAAGAATCTCTGTATCATCATACACATTTTCAATGTAAGGTGCGCGTATGAAGGACATCGGTATTCTGCCGATTCCTTTAAATTCCTGTTCCGTACAAAAACTGCCCAGCTGTCTGCCGTAAGCATTCCTTTTTACCCGGATACTCATTGTGCCGAAATAGGATGGATTGTTTTCGACCTCTTTTGCAAGAAGAATCAGACCTGCACACGTTCCAAACACTGGAAGTCCAGACCGAATTTTCTTCTGAATACTCTCAAACATTTCTAATTCATAGAGAAGCTTGCCCATCACTGTGCTCTCTCCCCCCGGTAAAATCAGCCCGTCAAATGGTCGCTCCAAATCTTTCTTTTGGCGGATCTCAAAATAGTCTGCCCCTAATTTTTCCAGCATAGATTCGTGTTCCACAAAGGCTCCCTGTAAAGCCAAAACTCCTACTGTCATCCTATTTTCCCCGCTCTGCCATCAGAAGTTCTATTTCCTGCTCATTGATTCCGACCATCGCTTCCCCTAAATCCTCTGAAAGTTCTGCGATGAGTTTTGCATCCGTATAATTTGTGACTGCCTTGACAATCGCTGCCGCACGCTTTGCCGGGTTTCCTGACTTGAAGATTCCGGATCCGACAAACACACCTTCTGCTCCCAACTGCATCATCAGCGCAGCGTCCGCCGGCGTTGCCACTCCGCCTGCCGCAAAATTTACCACTGGAAGTCTGCCATGATCATGGACATACTGAAGTAAATCAACCGGAACCTGCAATTGTTTGGCTGCCTCAAAAATTTCATCTGAGCGTAAGTTCTGCACTCTGCGTATCTCTGCATTCATCGCTCTCATATGGCGAACTGCCTGAACCACATCCCCTGTTCCCGGCTCACCTTTTGTTCTGATCATAGATGCTCCCTCGGCAATGCGTCTCAGCGCTTCCCCGAGATCACGCGCCCCACATACAAAAGGAACTTTGAACTCATGTTTATTGATGTGATAGACATCATCTGCCGGAGACAACACTTCGCTTTCATCGATATAATCAATTTCAATTGCCTCTAAGATCTGAGCCTCGACAAAATGTCCGATACGGCACTTTGCCATTACAGGGATAGAAACCGCCTCCTGTATTCCTTTGATCATCTTCGGATCACTCATTCTCGAGACGCCCCCTGCCGCACGGATATCTGCCGGAATACGCTCCAGCGCCATGACTGCACATGCACCTGCTGCCTCTGCAATTTTTGCCTGCTCTGGCGTCGTCACATCCATAATCACACCGCCTTTGAGCATCTGCGCCAGCTGTTTATTCAACTCATATCTTTTATCTTCCATCCGTTTTTCCTACCTTTCATATATATATAATAGATATTATACATAGAATTGTCTTCTTTTTAAGATCCAATTCTAATATTTTTTTCCATGTCAGTTTTTCTTTTTTCTTTCAGCTCTGCATATCTATTTCCAATACAAAAGGCGGATTCCAGACTTTTCACGGCTAAAAATCTATACCACCAAGCGCACTACACCGCAAAAACAGAGCGACCGTCAAAGTAGCTTCTTTCACTACTTTGGCAATCGCTCCGTTGTCATGCGCCGGTCATGTCGCACGTAAGTTTACTGGCAAATGCTGTTGATCCACTCAGTCAGTGTACCTGTTGTAGTTCCCTCGTTGGAACCGTGTGTCATAGCCCATACCAGAGAATAATCTACATCCAAACCGTTCATCGCTGCTGCCAGACAGATATCATAGGCAATCGTAAAGGAAGTATGCTCATCTGCCGTGCCATTTCTTGTTCTCCAGTGCTGTGCCGGTGTGGAATCCTGAAGTCCTGCCGCGTCATCCAGCAGAATATGAGTTGCGTTCATCAGTGACACCTGATTTGCTACATAAGCAGCCTCTTCACTTTCCAGGACAAATGCAATATATTCATCCACATCTGCCGCCTCAAATCCATCCAACGCCTGATATTTATCATAATGATCCTTCAGAACCTGAGCTACTGATGTAGAGAAATGAACTCCGGCCTGATCTGCATATCCAAAGCTGTCTCCCTCACCGGCAGCGTAGAATGTATCAAAGGAAGGAATATCTTTATTTCTCTTTTCTGCCAGACTCTGCGTAATAGTCTCTCCCGTTTCACGATTTGCTACAGCAGTAAAGATCGGAGCCTGGATAAATTCATCGAGGTCATTGATCGTAAAGCTTCCGTCCTCATTCTCCGTCAGCCACGGGTTCTCATCACTGTTTGTCTCAAGCATCGTCTGAACCAATTCTGCTGCCGCATCTGCATCCATAGCTGCCAGATATGCCTCCAGCGCACTTGCCATATTCTTCAAGATTGCATCATAATAAGATCCAGAGCGCGGATCGAGAGTGCCATCTTCCTTCTCATCGAAGGTCAGCGCATTTCCTTCAAAATCTACAAGGTTCAGGCTGTTGATATAAGTACAGAATGCATATCCGAGATCCTTCTGAAGCTCCATCTGGAACTCTGTGAATTCAAAACTTTCACCGGAACTCTGCGGAGTACTGTTGTCTGTAAAACCAGCGGTATCGTCATTCATGTGCATCCATGCAAAAGCCATATCTGCATTTTCAATATCTGCGATCGGGCAGAAACACTGGCATCCAAAGACAGAATCCTCATACTCGCTGGAATAGGTATCTGTCGCCTCATCGTAGGTGACACCTACAGCACCTGCTGCATACAGATATGGATAATACTCTTCCATATTTCCAGAAGCACCGAGAACAGAACTCATCTCTCCGCCTCCGGACGTTCCTTCAGAAAAGATGCGATCCTTATCGCCCGGGATGACATCAGCATTTGCTCTCACAAACATTAAACCAGCTTTCAGATCAGCAACTGCCGTAGGTGCTTTTCCATAATTTTCGTAATCTTCACCTACTGTTCCGCCGTTTGTATCATTTCTGCTTCTTGCGCCACAGCTGATGTATACAAACCCGTTCTCCGTGTATCCTTTTACGCCACGCCATCCGCCTGGGGCAAAAGGTGTGCTGGAATTCCAGCCACTGCACTCGTTATTAAAGATGATCGGAGCGCTGTCTGCCGAATACCCGTTGATTTCAGCTTCTTTATCAATTCCTGTCACTGCACCGTCCTCAACCGTAAAATAGCCAGCCGGCACCACAATGTTCATGTACTGATACTGCGGGGAAGTAATGTTCTTCTCATATGCCACATAACGCAGTATATAGTAATCCGTGTTTCCATCGGTATCCTCATCGATGGCTTCCCAACTGTACACACCGTTCTCAATCGCCACGGCGAGATCCAGTTCCACATTCTCCGGATCTGCCACTCCTGCCACATCCTCTCCCAATGCAAATGCTGTCATAGGCGAAATACACATTGCTGCACAGATCGTTGCTGCCAAAATTTTTCTTTTCATGTTGACCCTCCTGATATGAAATTATTTTTGAGCTAGTTGTAGAATATCAAAACATCCCGTTTTTTGTAAGATTTCATTTTTGCTATTCCGGACTGCAATCTTGACAAAATATATTTCTAAAAATATATACTCTACAAATTTCAAGGCTGATCAATTTCGCATAAACATCTTTTTTCTCAGTCTATTTTACGCTTTATATTGCCTTTCAGCTGCTGCGTCGCCTGGATGATCATAGACAGTGCCTTGCTTAGCGTAACTATACAAACTTTATTTATATTTTTCTTTTAAACAATAAGCCTGCAAACAAAAAGATAATAAAAAATAAAAGTACTTGCCCTTTCACAGAATAGTATCGTGAATGTCGATTCCGTTATCGGAACATATGCCGTCTACCTCCACATTCTGACTATCCGGTTTACCGTAAAAGGGCGCATTCGGCATGTATTCAAACATGCCAAATGCGCCCACAGATTTCTCTCTATAGCATTGTGCCATTTATGGTACATGAACCTTTCGATTGCTTACAGTTCTTATGCCCTGATTGGTGCATATCTTTCTGCTCCAAGAATACTCATCATATAGTCATATGGATTCAGTTTATCCTCCATCACCATAGAAAATACTCTTGGCGATGCACCGCTAACCAGCATAACACCCTGCTCATTCATCTCTACAGGCTGTTGCTCATTACGGCTCTGCACATTCCAGAACACTACCTTCGGCAGTTTATAGCCATGTGCTTCGTAGAGTCGTTTTGCATACTCAAAATTGCTGAGAGATGCATCTCTGGTACAATAGTTAAATTCCATATCAGAGATAAAATATAGTGTTTCCGGAAGCTCGCTCTGCGGCAAGTGATTTTTAACTGCCGACGCAAGAACAAGCTCAAATACCTTCTGGATATTCGTATCTGCAACCTCATTATAGGACCGGCAATAACGAACTTTATCTACCAGATCCTCACCCTGGATCTCGACCAGTCGTGGGGTAGTGGAGAATGTGATGAAATGGTTATGAAATGCACCCGAATTATGCTCCGCGAAATAGATGCCAAGCGAAAGTGCCACCTCACCAGGTCTTGGATTGCCATAACAATACATGGAACCAGAGCCATCTACAACTGCCAGCGCATTACGACCATCCGTAAAATCCTCCAGAGCATTCCATGTAACATTCAGGCTGTTTTTTTCTGCTTCTGTGCCATTAAAATTGATTGCCTGACGAATCAGATCATACGGCATCAAAGTACCGGTATGTATAGAAGCCTCTCCTTTACTTACTTTTGTGATGTAAGAGACATATCGCTCCTCATCATTTCGGATAAACGCTCTGCGATATTTAAACATTGCCTTTGCCGGCTGTTTTTCATAATCAAAAGTATAATCTTTCTCGCGCAGGCTGTTCTCTAAAATACGAATATAAGCGCGCAGAGAAGAAAGCATTTTTCGGTATTGTTCATCTGTCATGCCCAGCATCTTTGCGATTCTCTTTGCCCGATGAATCGTCTCCGCATTTGAAGCATTCACAGAAGGCAGCCATTTTGCCATAAGAGAAACCGGCTGATTCTGTCTCATAAGTTCTATATCCTGTCTCAGTGTCTCGTCTATGTAGTTTATTACTGAATCCTCACATGGTGTTTCCAGCAGAATCATTAAATCATCGAACCGACCATACTCTGCTACCTGCGGAATATTCTTAATAACACTGTCTCTCTGCTCAAATGCCATCCATTTTAAGATAACCCGAAATACACGGCGCTCGCCCAGACCGCCACGAATATCGCGAGCATAAAATAGCAGTTTCATCGCTGTATCACGATCCTCGGCCCAAGCTCTCACAAATCGGCGGATGATTTCTGCATCCTCTGCGCTGCGAAGTGCACCGATGGTAGCAAATAAATCCAATGTTGATGCTCCTGTAGTTTTTGGCGTTACAGCGCCATTTTCTGTCATAGTTTGGTTTGACTCTTTCTTTAATGCCTGAAGCATAGAAATATTCATGTTTTGCATAAAATCATCCTCCTCTCATATAGTCTGCAAAACACAAGGCACGTTTTCTTGCAGGAGCACCCATGCTGATGTTGGAATCGAACCAACTCCTAAAATACTGGACGTATTCGCCTTATAATTGCTGTACGTGCCTTTTCATACAAAGCGCATTTTTCACATTACCTGCTCTTCCTATTAAGCTAAGAGATCCGAAGATCTCTGCAGGACTCGAACCTGCACCCGGGGATTAAGAGTCCTTGTTATTCATTGCTGTATGCGCTTTTAGCAGTCCCTGCGAGACTCGAACTCGCTTCTCCACCTTGAAAGAGTGGTGACCTTTCCGATTAGTCGAAGGAACCATTCATTTTAGCGACTCCAGTGGGATTTGAACCCACGATCTCCTGATAGACAGTCAGGCGCTTTGAGCCTCTAAGCTATGGAGCCCTGTACAAAGCACTTCTTTTTGGGGTACTGTCTTTACCGCTTGACCAAGTTGTATACACAACTACAGGATTCGAACCTGTGATTGCACCATGGACCTATTTTGCTGTAAGTGCTTTAAATCTTTCTGAGGGATTTGAACCCATATCGTATTTCCTGTTTTGAAACCAAATTTCTCATACCATTTTGGATGGAAAAAAGATCATAACTCCCACGGGACTCGAACCCGTATTTCCAGATTGAGAATCTGGTATCACTTCCTTTAGATCAGGGAGCCATTTCGTATCAGATGATTTGCTTTTTTCTTGTCTTTTCTTGTTTTTCTCTTGCTTCATCTGATGGTCTTATCATAACGCATATCTCACATAGAATCCCGGAAAAAAAGTTGCGAAATCTAATATTTTTATCACTTGAATGTGTTCTTTGCGATATTGAAATAGCTTCGCCAAAAAAATATTTGCTTATTAACACGGCGTGTTAAAAAAGGGCTGTCGTTTCAATTGGACAGCCTCTTCATACCATTATTCTCTTTCTTTATCTAACTTAACATTTCGGAAATACAGACCCATATCAATGGTGATTTCTACGATATTCAGGACATAGAAAAACCATCCCAGATAAAACAGCCATCCCAAAGATCCAGTGCTATTGCTCCAGAGGATGATCTTTCTTGCGATTCCAAAGATATATCCAATCCAGATAAAAAACTCAAAAAACAGGCTTTTGCCTTTCGCAGTTCTTGAAATCCATGATTTGCGGATAGAAATCGGCCAGGAAAGTCCAAAGCAAAGTATCATAAGTGCTTCTAATAAGTCTGTCATAACAGTATTCTCCCTTTCTATTCTTTGTGTTGATTCAGATAAGTAGCTCGACCTTTTTCATCAAGATTATCTCTTGGTTTGTAGTGTGTGATATTGGATGCATGAACTCCTTCTTTTTATAGACCCATAGCATCACTTTTAAGCATATTTATCAATTTTCTATTAGTTTCATATCATCTCCTTTCTCTTTCGCGACCGGATAGTATATCCTGTCAAGAAGATTTTATCACAAACTTTCTCTATTTTCTATCCTTTTATGATTTTTCATGACGGCATCTGGTGCTTTTGCAGCCGCTGTCTTGCCTGAACCCAACAATTTATCCCTCTCTTTTGCTCAACAAAGTATATCTCAAGACTGTGTATACGTTTCCTCTGATACTGCCTCACACCATTCGTTGGAGCATTCTACACCCGGCACCTCAATTACCAGATGTGAAAACCACTCATCAGGAGCTGCACCATGCCAGTGTTTCACTTCTGCAGGAATGTTAATGCAGTCACCCGGTTTCATTTCTACCGCTTTCTTGCCTTCTTCCTGGTAAAAACCACGACCGGCTACACATACTAAAATCTGTCCGCCACCACTTTTTGCGTGATGAATATGCCAGTTATTTCTGCATCCTGGTTCAAATGTCACATTGAAAATGCCCACCTGATCTGTAGATATCGGAGCAAGATAGCTTTGTCCGACAAAATATTTTGCAAAAGCATTGTTGGATTGTCCAATCGGGAATACCATTGATTTTGCATGTGCTCTCATTGTTTCATCTTCATATGGCAGATCTCCTTCATTTGTCTGCCATACTTCTTTGGCAAGATTAAAAACTGCCCAGCTTTTCGGCCATCCTGCATAGAATGCCACATGTGTGATAATTGCGGCGATTTCTTTTTGTGTCACTCCGTGTGCCTTTGCATTTTGTAAATGGTATTTTAAAGATGAATCTGTGATTCCGGAAGCCATCAATGCCACCACAGTTATGATACTTCTTGTCTTAAGATCAATATCCTGATTATTCCAGTTTTCACCAAAAAGGACATCATCATTATAATGTGCAAATTCCGGTGAAAATTCTTTCAATGCATTCCGTCCTGCTGTCTGTATAATTTTTTCCATTTTATCAAAACCTCCTCTGTATTTCCATTGAACCATGAATAAGAAACGATAAACCTCTTGTTCATACAATCATCTTAACTCTTCTATCCATTCTTTGATCGCTTTTTCAGATTCTTTCACTGATCCGCCACGGATTGCAAGTCCCTGCGATACCTCTGCGTCGGGGCATAATTTCCGGATATCACTGACACTATTTCCCATTCCGCTTCCTTCATGCGTACAGAATGGTCGGATTTCTTTTCCGGTAAAATCAAAATGCTCCAGAAACGTAAACACTGCCATCGGCATTGTATTCCAGTAATTCGGATAGCCAAGATACATGACATCATATTTTTCAAGAGAATCCGGGTATTTTTCTAATTCAGGACGGGCATTTCTCTTCTGATCAGACTGAGCCTGCGCAATACATGTATTATAATCTTTCGCATATGGCTGTACCTGCTCCAGCTTAAATACATCTGCCCCTGTCAACTTTTCGATGATACCTGCGGCAACCTCTGTGTTACCGATTTTCAGTGTTTTTATCTGTCCGCTTACATAATTTTCATCTGCTCTGGAATAATACGCTACCAATATATTCGACATGATATCTCCTCCTTCTTTTTATCTGCCTATATTATATCTGCTTTTTTCTTGACTGGGAATTTCCGATATGTTACCATAGTATGAACTTTTTGTTGATAGATATCGGGAGGAAGACGTATGTATCATCCACTGCTTGATACTTTTATTACTGTGACTGACTGCGGAAGCTTTACAAAAGCTGCAGAACATTTATATATTTCACCAACTGCTGTCATGAAGCAGATGAATACTCTGGAAAAACATCTGGAACTAAAGTTGATTGAAAGGACGCCTTCCGGCATCCATCTGACACCTGCTGGCGAAGTAATCTACCATGATGCAAAATTTATGATCGATTATTCAAAAAAATCCATCGCATCCGCCAAAGCTGCAATCCATACCTATGACACTACATTCTGCGTAGGGACATCATTATTAAATCCAGCAAAACCTTTTATGGATCTGTGGTACCGTATAAATAGTGGTTTTCCTGACTACAAACTCCACCTGGTTCCTTTTGAAGATGACCATGAGGGAATCCTGTCCGAAATAAAAAAACTGGGGGTAAAATTTGATTTTTTAATCGGTGTGTGTGATTCTAAGACCTGGCTTTCCATGTGTCAGTTTCTGCCTCTGGGCAGATATAAAAAAATGATAGCCGTTTCAAGAGAACACCGGCTTTCGTCAAAAAAAATTCTCCATATAGAAGATCTATATGGAGAAACATTGATGATGGTTCCACGGGGAGATTCCGGTGTAAACGATCTTATCCGAGATGAGTTGGAAAAGAATCATCCACAAATCAGAATTGAAGATACTTCGCAAAATTATGACCTGGCTGTTTTTAATCGCTGTGCGGAAACAGACCGCGTACTTCTCATGACTGAATGTTGGCAGGAAGTCCATCCCGGACTTGTATCTATCCCGGTAGACTGGGACTATAGCATTCCCTATGGACTTCTTTACAGCAAAGATGCACCCGAAGATGTATTAAAGTTTGTGAAAGCAGCCAGCCAGTGTTGATGAGATGGATAGAAACCAGAACGGAGAAGGAAAAAAATACGTGCTATGATTTTTCAACAGACGAAAAGAAAGAGGATGCTCATTGGAAGCGGGATCAGAATCTTCGGGATGTACTGATATGTTTGCAATTTTCAAATAGAGAGTGCCGCATCGGTGCGGTAATGCACAACAATCGGCTCAGAACCAAGTAGGAGGTAGATGAAAGAATCACCTACCTCCTATTGGATCAGTTATACCTTCTGGTATAATGATAATCTAATCAATAATATCTGCTACTTATTAACTGCTGAAACACAGCGCGTCAGTTTGTCTCAATCATAATCTGAATTACAGGACGTGCTCCATAGTTGCCATTCACCGGACGTCCCACATTGATGGAACCGCCATGATTAATGAATGTGCCGTGATAGAATGCGGAGTAGGACGTATCCCCATTTTCAATCGTTCTTGTCTTGATCATATCGCTCGTATAATCTCCAGGCAGAACACCGGAATCAATCTGACCTACATCAACACCTGCCGAACGGCTCCAGTAATCTCCGCTTCCACCGCAGTAGTCTGTGGCTGTAGTTCCAGCCTTGCTGTAGTAAAATACAGGATAGACGTCGTTGCAGGCAACCATCAGGGCTCCGTAACTATCTTCACCAGTTACACCGCCGTAGCCCACACTGCTCTTTCCATCCGTGTAGGTGCTTTCATCTATAACTACGCCTAATGATTCAAGAATAGGCCAAACATCCGGGATATCAGCTCCATTGGCAATATCATCACTGATCCGCTCTGCATACCAGTCATTCAGCTCCTGGTCTTTACTCTGGATTTCTTCATCCTCTTCTCCCGTGCTTCCGAAATAAAGGAATGCTTCCTCGCCGCTCAGTGCATATACGTAATCTTCTGTGTCTGCATAACCATACAGATCAGTAGACCATTCCTCCCAGTAAAGAATATTTTTAAAGCCATATGCATATTTATTGCCGTCGGAAGAAGGCTCTACACCTTCAGTGTAATCTTTCAGCAGAGTATTAAAAGCCCAGTATTTCTCAGAAGAACTCATGGATACAGAAGAAAGCTGAATGATTTCTTTTTCCTCATCACTGAAAGCAGTATCGTAAAAGCCTGTCGTATCTCCAGTATTGTCGATTCCGCCCTCATAGCTGTTCAGCCAATTACGCAGATTACTGTTTCCCCAGTCATTTCCAAGTCCTGCTTCTTCTGAAGCGTCTGTGTTAAATGGCAGTCTTACAAGTGTTTTTTCAGTGATCATCGTGACCGCTCCGTTTTCTTCATTCAGAAGATACCATTTCAGCGGTTCATAACTGTCAGGATTATCAACGGATGCTTCTGCTGCCTGAGGATAATTTCCAAATTCCACATATTCGTCTCCGGTTTCAAATGCTCCATCCTCGCCTGCACGTAATTTTAACTGATCTCCAATTAAAATATAGGAACCCTCTTCGTCGGATAGAACTGACTGGTCCGCAAAAAGAACCTTTCCTGCAGGATTTACTACATCAGCTGTTTCGTCTGCAAAAGCAACGGCGCCAAATGACATGGATAATGCTCCAAGACACAAAATACTGCAAATCTGTTTGAATTTCACATTCTTTCCCTCCTGTAAATTTTATAGAATTATCATTATCACCACTTTACAACTTTTTAAATAAAAAATATCGTACAGGGACTTTCTGATGTATCATAAGTTTGCGACAACTATTACAAAGGAAAGTGACCCTGTGCGACAAACTCATGCTTCACAAAAAATATGAAAAAGTTGTAAACTTGTATAATTAGTGTATGCTCATTAACTAAAATCACTAATAAACAGTGGATTTTACAAGAATTTTGTGCTATAATAAATGCATAAGTAAATTAACATTTGGATAAAAAACTTTGCATTTTGGAGGCACAAAGCTCATGTATATTCCTGAAAAACGTAAAAATCGTCAAATTACCC
>JALEVQ010000022.1 GCA_022788205.1 Robinsoniella sp.
GTTAGCAAGCTTTGGACTGCAACTAACAGAAACAGAAGATATACCAGCACAGTTGAATAACTCAGTTATCAACTGAGTTAATTATAGCAAAGAAGGTGATGCCTGCCAAGAGGGAAATTAAAAAAAATAAACAAAATTTTGTCATAGGGATTTCTGCAAGCAGGCGATGTGGATAACTCGTCAAAAAGCAGAGAGAATTGTGCAAAAATGTATTATCATAATTTTGGCAGGCTATAAGTCAAATTTACCTTTCAACACTGTTTCCTAACCCTTTCTGTTTGCCTTAAGAAAACCTTGGCAACGTATCGTGTACGCCATCATCACAGATGATATCACCGCATACAGGCTGCATTTTCCGCGGTGATATCATACTGTGACTTCAGCTGGTCGCTTCCGCCCTGTTAAGATTTATATCACTCTTTGATCTTTCTTACGGTGGTGTGATCCCATCTCAAAGCACAATCTCTGCCTCAAAAAACGGATACTCTTCCTCGCTTTCCAAAACCATACTCAGACGATGATATCGCCTCTCATACTGATAAATCTCATCTGAGAGTACTTCCTCTGGCTGAACCTGCGTTTCATTGACTTCCCTCACGATGGCTTTCAGTTCAGACGGGTCGATTCCTTCTCTTTTCGGCACAATAATACATTCATGGATACTGCTAGGAAGCACATAGTAATCCTCCCCTAGAGCTTTTCCCACATCCTCCAGGATCGAATCATATACGACACAGACTGCCCCCAAATTTTTCTCTCCATTTGTCAGCACATACATCGGCATCCGCTCTTCCTCCTGCTCTGTCATATCCTGAACAAAAATCTTCTCATCTTCATCGCTCATTCCCTGTGTGATCACTTCAATCATATTTAGCAGTTCATGCGGACACTTTCGTATCGTGTTCCTTTTTGCAATCTCTGCAATCTCCTTGATCGTCACATTCCAAAATTTCAGATGATTATTATGGATCAAGATCGTCCCCCTCCCAATCCGCTCATCCTGCACCACACAGTAAAAGACCACCGCAAGATCAAGGTATCTCAGATGCGGAATCTGCTTCAGAAATTCACAGTTTTTTTCATAATTAATCACTTTGCACATGATACGTTCTCTGATATTTGAAAAGTCGCAGAAAAATTTAGGGTCAACCGGCTTCTCAATCCGATATCTCTCATAGGTCTCCAAAATCTGAGAGACAATCTCGCTGACACTTTCACCCTTTTGATAATTTTCATAAAACGGATCCAGGTAGATCGTCGGAGATACATTCTCTCCTTCTCGCCAGATCGAAATTCCATCAAGACAAACCCCATTGTTTTTCTGCACTCTCTGTACCTTAATGCGCAATTCTCCCCCTGCCAGTTCTTTTAACTGTCCTTTCACTTCTTCGATAAATTCGCGATATTCCATAATTTCATCCTTTCTCTTTTTCTTCACTGCAGAACTGGCAAAATCAACAGCGGAATCTTGGCGAATTTTATATCGAATCTGAACAGACTTCTTTCAATCTATATTTTATCTCCATAAATCACAGCCGTCTTTGATCTTTGACAGACAAAGTCTATCCATCTATCTCTTTTATTCCATTCTGCCGTTTTTTATTTTCTTATGATTGTGGAAATTTGTGCGATCTGCACTTTGAAATGTATCTTTTGAATATTTTACGTTACTTATTGTAACATTTTCCTTCTAAAAATGCAAGCTTTTTTTCTGTTGGGATAAAAAAGAGCCACTGCCCTGCCGACTCTGTGTCAGCCCTGCAATGGCTCTCTGTCACATTTTAACCTATCTCTTAAACACGAGACAGATATTCTCCTGTTCTGGTATCAATCTTAATCTTATCACCTGTCTCAACAAACAGAGGTACATAGACAGTTGCACCTGTCTCAACAGTTGCCGGTTTTGTGGCACCCTGAGCAGTATCTCCCTTGAAACCTGGCTCTGTGTTGCTGATCTCCAGCTCAACGAACAGAGGTGGCTCTACTGCAAACACATTTCCATTGTGGGAACACATTTTTACCATCTCGTTCTCTTTGACAAATTTCAGAGCATCTCCGATTGTCTCTTCATTCAATGCAATCTGGTCAAATGTCTCTACATTCATGAAGTGGTATAAATCTCCATCTGAGTACAGATACTGCATATCTACTCTGTCGATACGCGCCTGTGGGAATTTTTCTGTTGGTCTGAAAGTTTTTTCAACCACACCACCACTGATAATATTTTTTAATTTTGTTCTCACGAATGCAGCACCTTTTCCCGGTTTTACATGCTGGAACTCAATAATCTGGAAAATTCCATTATCCATTTCCAATGTGATGCCGTTTCTAAAATCTCCTGCTGATATCATGCTTGATATTCCTCCTTAAATTTTGCACATATAGGAAACATAAGTCCCATAATTATTTCCATTTTATAATAAAATAATCACTTTTTCAACTCTTTTTTACAGTTCAATCAACTCTTTTTTCGAATGGGCAAAATTCTTGTGACCGTCCGCTGTCACAACGACCATATCTTCGATGCGGACTCCGCCAAATCCAGGTAAATAGATGCCAGGCTCCACCGTCTGAATCATGTTCTCCTGCATCAGAGTCATCCCTTTTGGAGAGAGGCGCGGTGATTCGTGGATAAACAGCCCAACGCTGTGTCCCAGTCCATGACCAAAATATGCACCGTATCCCGCTTTTTCAATGATATCGCGTGCCACCTTGTCAACTTCCTGTCCGGTCAGCCCTGGTCTCAGCGCGTCGAGAGCAGCAAGCTGTGCTTCCAGAACAATGCTGTAGATCTCTCTCTGCTTCTCAGAAGCTTTTCCGACCACAATCGTTCTCGTCATATCGGAGCAGTATCCATTATACTTGCATCCGAAATCCATTGTCACAAAATCGCCTTCCTCTATTTTTTTGTCACTCGGGATCGCATGCGGCATAGCACTGTTGAGTCCGGAAGCAATGATCGTATCAAAACTTGTCCCTGACGCTCCATTTTGTTTCATAAAATACTCCAACTCGGCGGCAATCGCAAGCTCTGTCATGCCTGGCTTGATTACATTCAAAATATGAGAAAATGCAGCATCTCCGATTGATTCTGCTTTTTCCAGGCAGTCAAGTTCCCACTGTTCCTTGATCATACGCAGATCATTCAGGCTTTCCCCCATCTCGATCCACGTTTTTCCTGGAATCTGTCTTGTCCATCTTTCATATTCGGCATATCCGATATGCTGATCTTCAAATCCAACTTTTTCTACGCCATCTTCTTCCATCAGATTGCTTAACAGCTTCTCATAGCTGCAGTCGTTATTGATCTCAAACACCTCAAACTCTTCCGCCTCACCCTTTGCCTGTGTCGTATAGCGGGAATCCGTCAAGATGACCTGTCGATTCTTTGTCAGATACAGATATCCTTCTCCTCGAAATTGACTGATATGGCGTATATTATAGCTGTCCGATACAAGAATTGCATCCACGTTTTTCTGACCTATCACTGCTGCTATTTTTTCTCTGTTATATCTCATGATATCCTCCTATGTGCATTTTCCGCACAATCTCTTCTATAATTTCTTCAAAAGTTTTTTCGTCTGTCTGGATATGGAAATCTGCCACCTTGTCGTATGCTTCCTGTCTCTGTGCCATCAAGGTCCGGATTCTCTCTCTTAGATCCGCTCCCTTTAACATGGGACGTGTCGTGTCTCCTTGCAGTCTTGTGACCAGAGTATCCTCCTTCGCCTCCAAAAAGATCACGCTTCCCATCTCTTTGAGATATGGCTGATTGACCTTCTCTACAGGAAGCCCTCCTCCAACCGAGATGACTTTTCTGTCTTGATCTTCGGAAAGTTTTTCGAGTGTCTCCGTCTCCAAGTTGCGGAAATATCGTTCTCCATATTGCGAAAAAATGTCCGTGATCTTCATCTGTGAGTTTTTCTCAATCTCCTCATCCGTGTCGAGGAATGGAAGGCTTAAAGCCTCAGAGAGATGATGACCGACAGAAGTTTTTCCGCTGCCCATAAAACCGATCAAAATGATATGATTCATTTTCTTCTCCCTTTCTCTTTTCTGTAAAAATGGAGCACAATCCACTCCAGATATCGCTTCAGGACAATCTGAATTTCTTCTTTTGGATGAATCGGCTTGACTAAAATCGTCCGGATTCCAGCTCGCTTTGCACCATAGATATCCGTAAAAAGCTGATCGCCAATAAAAATGGTATTGCTCTTATCCGTCCCGAGCAGTTCCATAGCGTGGAGATAATTTTTTTTGCTTGGCTTATGAGCATCTTCGATAAATGCTACGTTGACATCACGGTTAAACATCTCCACACGCTCCCGTTTATTGTTTGAGATCAGGCAGCAGACAAACCCAATCTTTTTTAAACGCTCAAACAGCTCCATGGCACGCGCGTCTGCCTTCGCGCCATGTGGCACCAACGTATTGTCAATGTCAAACAAAAGCCCACGGTATCCTTCACGGTAAAGCTGTTCAAAGTCGATCTGATACGTGGAATCACTGTCTCCATCCGGAAAAAATCTCTCAAACATCACGTTCTCCTTTTTCGCCCTTTTCCTCCATATAGTTGAGAAGTCTGCCGTACTCTTTTTTCATCACATCATATCCGTTCTGATAAAAATCTTCCAGAACCTTTTCATCTCGCTCAATTCTCCCGATCGCTTTCATCTCCGGGCGGATCACAAAAATCTTGCCTTCTTTCTCTAATTTTTCAATTTGCTCCAACGTCTTGTTATAGTGCTTTGCACGCAGGCACATTGCCTTAGCAAGGTTCGGATATTTTCTCATCAGAACCTGATAGCAGCGCAGGGTCCGCTTTGAGATTGTCTTGCGATATCCCTGGTTTCTTGTCAGCACAACAATCACTTTTCGATACCCTCTCTCAAGCGCTCTCTTTACAGGGATGGAGTCTGCAATTCCTCCATCCAGATACGTTTTCTCATCTACCTCCACAATTGGTGCGGCAAGCGGCATACTGCATGAAGCACGGCAGATATCCATCAGTCTCTGTCGGTCTTCTCGCTCTGTCAGATACTCAGCCTCCCCTGTCTCACAATTTGTCACTACCAGTTCAAACTGCATTTCTGATTTGAAATATGCTTCATAGTCAAAGGGAATTTCTTCATTTGGATACGTGTCAAACAGACGATCCATATCAAACAGACTTTTCTTCTTCCACATCGTTCTCAAATCCATGCGTTCTTCTTTGGAATTCAGTCTGATCATGCATTCTTTTGTGCGCCCGATCTGCCCCGAGACATAGTTAAGCCCGTTGCAGCACCCTGCCGAGACACCTATCACATACTCTGTATAGAATTCCTGTTCCATCAAGTAGTCCAGCACACCTCCGGTAAAGATTCCTCTGTTTGCCCCGCCTTCCAAAATCATCGCAGCGTTTCGCATGATATCCCTCCTCTTATTTCTGTCTGTAGGATCTCAGGAAATGCTCTAATTTTTCCATCGCAATCTGCAAATCCTCAATTCTCGGCAGATATACAATGCGGAAGTGGTCCGGCTGATGCCAGTTAAATCCGCCGCCGTGAACCAGAAGCACTTTCTCCTGTTTCAGGAAATCAAGCACAAATTTTTCATCATCATAGATGTTGAAACGCTCTGTGTCAATCTTTGGGAAAATATAAAATGCTGCCTTTGGCTTCACTGCTGTGATGCCTGGGATATCATTGAGTGCTTTGTAGATGAATTCTCTCTGTTCATAGATTCTTCCTCCCGGCAGCAGCAATTCATCCGCACTCTGATATCCGCCGAGTGCCGTCTGCACGATCGCCTGTGCCGGCACATTGGAGCAAAGGCGCATAGAAGAGAGCATATTCAGACCCTCAATGTATCCCTTTGCTTTCGTCTTATCTCCACTTAAACACATCCATCCTACGCGGAATCCCGCAACGCGGTGCGACTTCGACAGACCATTCATCGTCACACAGAAAAGATCCGGTGCCAGAGACGCGATCGAGACATGTTTTTCGCCGTCCATCACAAGGCGGTCATAGATTTCATCCGCAAAGATAATCAAATCGTGTTCTCTTGCGATCTCTACGATCTCCATGAGCACTTCTTTCGGATACAGCGCGCCCGTCGGATTATTCGGGTTGATGATGACAATTCCCTTCGTCCTGTCTGTGATCTTGCTGCGAATATCATCCATGTCCGGATACCAGTTTGCCTGCTCATCGCAGATATAGTGAACCGGCTTTCCTCCGGCAAGGTTTGCCGCAGCTGTCCACAGTGGATAGTCTGGCGACGGCATTAAAATCTCATCTCCATCATTTAATAATCCCTGCATCGCCATCACGATCAGCTCACTGACACCATTTCCCGTATAGATATCGTTGATTCCCACATTGGGAATTTTTTTGAGCTGGCAATACTGCATAATTGCTTTTCTTGCCGAAAAAATTCCTTTTGAATGTGAGTATCCCTGGCATTCTCTCAGATTATGCATCATATCGAGAATAATCTCCTCAGGTGCGCTAAATCCGAATGGTGCAGGATTTCCAATATTTAATTTTAAAATATCAATTCCGCTCTCGATCATGCGGTCTGCTTCTTCCACGACAGGACCTCGCACATCATAACACACATGATCCAGTTTTGTCGATTTTTCAAATGTTCTCATCGTGTTTTCTCCCTTCTTCGTCAGGCACTTATTCTGCCTGATAAACTGATTATACCAAATCAAACAGTGACAGCTGATTCGATTCTGGCAGACCGCTCAAAATTCCGAGATCCGCCATCAGATCGATCACCGTCTTGCTGACCTTCGTGCGGTCGCGGAAATCATCCTTTGACAAGAATGGTCCTTCCTTTGCAGCATCCACCACAGCATCTGCTGCCTTGTCTCCCAGACCCTCGATGGTACTCAAAGCTGGCATCAGCTTGCCATCGATAATCTGGAATCTTCTCGCCTGTGCCTTATACAGATCAATCGGCAAAAACTCAAAACCTCTTGCATACATCTCCCGCACAATCTTCATATCTTTATAGGTATCCTGCTCTTTCTTTGAAAGCTTATCATACCGTTTTTTGTAGTCTTCCATATAATACAAAAGTTTTGCCTGCCCCTGACACATCAGCTCATAGCTGAAGGAAGAGGCACGGATGCTGAAATACGCGGCATAATATGCCAGCGGATAAAAAATCTTAAACCAGGCGATACGAAACGCCATCATGACATATGCCGCAGCATGCGCTTTCGGGAACATATATTTGATCTTCTTGCAAGACCAGATATACCAATCTGGCACACCGTGCTTGAGCATTTCTTCCTCCCACTCTGGCTTTAATCCTTTTCCTTTTCGCACGCTCTCCATGATGGTGAAAGACAACTCACTCTCAAGACCCATCTGGATCAGATAGGTCATGATATCATCTCGCGTACAGATTGCCGTCGAAATCGTAGCCTTTCCTTCCTGAATCAGGGTCTGTGCATTGCCAAGCCACACATCGGTTCCATGAGACAATCCGGAAATCCGGACAAGGTCTGAAAAAGATTTTGGCTTTGTATCTACAAGCATCTGGATAACAAAATCGGTTCCAAACTCTGGGATTCCGAGTGCCCCCAGAGGACAGCCTCCGATATCCTCCGGCGTAATTTTCAGCGCTGAAGTATTCAAAAATAAAGACATCACTTCTTTGTTGTCAAGCGGGATTGTCTTGGCATCAATGCCGGTCAAATCTTCCAGCATTCGGATCATCGTCGGATCATCGTGACCGAGGATATCCAGCTTTAACAGGTTGTGATCGATCGAGTGATAATCAAAATGTGTCGTCACAATATCGGTCGTCGTATCATTTGCCGGATGCTGTACCGGTGTAAACGAATAGATCTCCTCCCCATGTGGAAGCACAATAATACCTCCCGGGTGCTGTCCCGTCGTTCTCCTGACACCGACACATCCCTGTGCGATGCGGGCCACCTCACAGCTCTTTTTATTCTGACCGCGCTCCTCAAAATAATTCTTCACATATCCATATGCTGTCTTGTCGGCAAGTGTACCGATTGTACCTGCGCGGAACGTCTGTCCTTCACCAAAAATAACCTCTGTATATTTGTGCGCCTTACTCTGATAATCTCCCGAAAAATTCAAATCGATATCAGGCTCTTTGTTTCCCTTAAATCCTAAAAATGTTTCAAACGGGATGTCAAATCCCTCTTTTTTCAGAGGCTTTCCACACTGCGGACAGTCACGGTCCGGCATATCACACCCCGCGCCCCCCGCGTACGGTTTGACATAATCTGAGTCAAAATCACTGTAATGACAATGTGGGCAATAATAATGTGGTCTGAGCGGATTGACCTCTGTAATTCCCGCCATGGTCGCCACAAAGGAAGATCCAACCGATCCCCTAGAACCAACCAGATATCCATCCTCATTCGACTTCCACACCAGCTTTTGGGCTATAATATACATCACGGCGAATCCGTTTGAAATGATGGAATGCAGCTCTCTCTCAAGCCGCTCTTTTACGACTTCCGGCAGCTCTTCTCCGTAAATCTCATGCGCCCTGTTGTAGCAGATCTCTCTCAACGTCTGGTCAGAATTCTCGATAACAGGCGGACACTTATCCGGTCTGACCGGAGAAATCTTTTCGCACATATCTGCAATTTTCTGCGTATTTGTGATCACGACTTCTTTTGCCTTATCACTGCCCAGATAGGAAAATTCTTCGATCATTTCCTGCGTTGTCCTCAGATAAAGCGGTGCCTGATCGTCCGCATCATCAAATCCTTTTCCAGCCATAATGATTCTGCGGTATACCTCATCTTCAGGGTCCAAAAAATGGACGTCACATGTTGCCACGACCAGCTTTCCAAACTGCTCTCCCAGCTTTACAATCCGCTTATTGATCTGGATCAAGTCTTCCTCAGACTGGATGTCAGGCGTCTTGTCACTGTGAATCATAAAAGCATTATTTCCAAGCGGCTGAATCTCATAATAGTCATAAAATTCTGCCAGCCGCGCCACCTCTGCCTCCGGTCGATCATTCAGCATCGCCTGATATAATTCTCCTGCCTCACACGCCGATCCGATCAAAAGCCCCTCTCTATTTTTCAGAAACTCGCTCTTTGGAATTCTCGGTTTTCGGTTATAATACTGCAGATGAGAGTACGAGATCAGGCGATACAGGTTGATTCTTCCCACATCATTTGTCGCAAGTAGAATTGCATGATACGTCGGAAGTTTCTTAATCTTCTCGCTGTCGCTCTTTCCAAGTTCATTGACGGCATCCAGTGTCTCGATCTCTCTGTCCTTTAACATCTTGACAAACTTCACAAAAATTTCTGCTGTACACCCTGCATCATCGACCGCACGGTGATGATTTTCCAGAGAAATCTGAAGTGCCTTTGCCACCGTATCCAGCTTATAGCGGTTTAACTGCGGCAGCAGCACTCTCGCCAGAGCCACGGTATCGACACTCGTGAATTCCCGCTCGATCCCCAGACGCCTGCAATTTTCTATGATAAAGCTCATGTCAAACGACGCATTGTGCGCCACCATCACGGCGCCTTCACAGAACTCCAGAAATCTCGGCAAAATCACCTCGATCGTCTCCGACTCCATCACCATCGCATCATTGATGCCCGTCAGCTCCTCAATCCGAAATGGAATAGGAACCTGGGGATTTACAAAGGTGCTGAATTTTTCTGTGATATTTCCGTTCTCGACGCGCACGGCACCAATCTCGATGATCCGATTGTTCACCGGGCTGAAACCTGTCGTCTCGAGGTCAAACACCACAAAAGAGCCGTCCAGGCTCTGATCTTTGGAGTTCTCAACGAGATTTTGCAAATCATCCACCAGGTATGCCTCTGTGCCGTAGATAATTTTAAAGTCATCATCCGCCGAGACAGCATGATTCGCATCTGTGAATGCCTGAACGACACCGTGATCTGTGATAGCAATCGCCTTATGCCCCCACTGTTTTGCCCTCTTGATGATATCCTGGACATCGGAGACGCCATCCATATCGCTCATCTTCGTGTGACAATGCAGTTCCACACGCTTCTGTGCGTATGTGTCTTTTCTCACCACGCGGAAATCCGGAATTTTTTTGATGCCAACCAAAGATCCGATCGTCAGCTGACTGTCGAAACGGTCGATGGTAGTCACACCTTTCACTTTCAAAAATACACCTTTTTTGATCTCTGCCAGCATATCCTTTACCTGGTCATTTCTCAAAAAAATCTTCATCACAAAGGTGTCTGTAAAATCAGAAAGCTGAAAGATCAAGATTGTCTTCTCATTGCGCAGCTCCCTTGACTCCACCTCAAGCACTTGTCCGCGCACCACAACTTCTCCGATCTCACTTTGGATATCCTTCATCGCGATCGCTTCGCCGTCAAAACTCTTTCCGTAGATGATATCAGGATCGTCGGATTTTTTTACACCTCCGTAATAATTGTCTCGGCGTTCAAATTTTTGTTTCTGGAAATCGCCATTTTTCTTTGTCGAAGCGCTCTCACCCTGGAACGCTCCATTTTTCTTGGCTTCCTGTTCTCTCTGTTCTCTTCTCTCTTCCTGTGCTGCCTTCTTCTCCTCGCGAATCTCCGCTTTTTTGCTTCTGACCTGCTCGATCACCGCAGCGACCTCCTGCTCAATCTGAATCTCTCCATTCCGTTTTTCCAGGCTGTCCTCCGCCTTCTCAATCTCCACATCAATCAAAATCGGCAGCCCACAGCGCTCATCAAAAATCTTTTCTAAAATACGCACGAGGTCTTTTAGTTTTTCTTCCAGAAAGACAGAATCCGGAACTGTCATTTTCAGCTCTCTCTCCCCCAAAAAGGTAAATTTTGTCTGCCGGAACAAATTATATTCAAATATACTGTATTGTTTTAATTCCATCAGGATACTGTCGCGATACTCCTCCAGGAGAATCTGCGGCGTATACTGTCTGGAGAGTTTAAATTTTTCGATGATCTTAACCTGAATAGCAATCCCCGCAAAAATCTGTTTTGCGATCTCCCGCTCCATTTCATAGATATATTTCTTTTTGATCAATTTTTCACTGCACAAAAAGATGTGCAAAAAATCTTTTCTGGAAGTGACACTCACCTTTGTCACTCTTGCTTCCTGAAACAGTGCATGAAGTGTCTTGCTCACGCTCAAGGTAGAGAATACATCAAAAAAATTTTTTTCCATATCATTCACTCCAGTTCAGCAGTTCTTCGCGAAGAGCCGATAAAAGCTGATCTTCCGGAAGTTTCCGGATCACCTGACCTTTTTTGATCAAAAGTCCTTCTCCTTTTCCCCCCGCAATCCCGATATCAGCTTCTTTTGCCTCTCCAGGACCGTTGACCACACAGCCCATCACTGCCACTTTCAGATTCAGCGGAATATCTGCGACCATGTTCTCCACCTGATTTGCAAGCCCGATCAAATCAATCTGTGTCCTTCCGCAGGTCGGGCACGATACCACTTCGATGCCGCCCTTCCGAAGTCCCAGTGTTCTCAAGATCAGCTTCGCTGACTTCACTTCCTCGATCGGATCTCCCGTCAACGAGACACGGATGGTATCTCCAATCCCCTTTGACAAAATCAGAGAAAGACCGACTGCTGATTTGATATTGCCTGAGAGCAGCGTTCCCGCCTCCGTGATTCCGACATGAAGCGGATACAAAGTCTTCTCTGCAATCAGCTCATGTGCTTTTGCACACATCAGAACATCAGAAGATTTAATGCTGATCACAATCTGATCATATCCCGCATCCTCAATCATATGTACTTTGTCCAGTGCACTCTCCACGATCCCCTCTGCCGTCACACCGTGGTCTCGCTCCACAATCTCTTTTTCCAGCGATCCGCTGTTGACTCCGACACGAATCGGAATGCCGCGTTCTTTTGCCACATCGACGACTGCTCTGAGCCGCTCCTTACCCCCGATATTGCCCGGATTAATGCGAATTTTATCTGCGCCGTGCTCCATCGCCTCAATCGCAAGCCGGTAATCAAAATGAATATCCGCCACAAGCGGAATGGAAATTTCCTTTTTAATCTCTGAAAACGCTTCTGCCGCTTCCATCGTCGGGACTGCACAGCGGATGATCTCACATCCGGCTGCCTCAAGCCGTTTGATCTGTGCGACAGTCGCTTTTACATCTTCTGTCTTTGTATTTGTCATCGACTGAATCAAGATCGGATTGCCACCGCCTATGACGCGGTCTCCAATCTGTATCACTTTTGTATGGTCTCTGTACATCAAACATACCTCCATTCATTGCTTACGCGGACATTATATCATGGCTTCTGTTTTTTTTACACTGTTTTTTCTCAAAAGAAAAGCTGCCTGGAAACAGGAAACGCTTTTTCCAGGCAGTCTTTTTCTATTTTTTCACGCTTGTGACCGCATTATTTTACTTCTACTGTCCAGCCGTGTTTGTCTTCGATTTTTCCTAACTGAATTCCTGTGACAGTGTCATACAGTTTCTGGCTCACCGGACCAATTCCGCCGTCACCGATCTGGAAGACTTCATTCTCATAGCGCAGATGTCCAACCGGTGAGATGACAGCTGCTGTACCGCTGCCCCAGACTTCCTCGAGAGCACCCGTCTTTGCAGCTTCCACAAGTTCATCGACAGAAATTCTTCTCTCTTCCACCGGCATACCCCATTCTTTGCACAGAGCTACGCATGTGTTTCTGGTAACACCAGGGAGAATACTTCCGTTCAGCATCGGTGTCACAACAGTGCCGTTAATCTTGAAGAAGATATTCATTGCTCCAACCTCTTCGATATATTTTCTCTCCACACCGTCTAACCACAGAACCTGGGAATATCCCTCATCATGCGCTTTTACCTGAGCAGCAAGAGAAGCTACATAGTTTCCACCTGTCTTTGCCTCTCCGATTCCACCTTTGACTGCACGGACATATTCATCCTCGATCCAGATCTTGACTGGGTTGAGTCCTTCCGGATAGTAAGCGCCTACCGGTGAAAGGATGACGATGAATTTGTAAGTATTGGACGGTCTGACACCTAAAAATGGGTCCGTTGCAATTACAAATGGTCTGATATACAGAGAAGTGCCTGGCTTTGTCGGAATCCACGCCTCATCTACCTTGACGAGTGTCTTGATTGCGTTCAGGAAATCCTCTGGATCAATCTCTGGGATCATCAGACGACGGTTTGAGTTGTTTGCTCTCTCAATGTTCTTGTCCGGACGGAATAACAAGGTTCTGCCATCCTCTGTCTTATATGCCTTTAATCCCTCAAACATTTCCTGTCCATAATGGAACACCATGCAGGAAGGCTCTAAGGACAATGGCTGATACGGCATAATCTTTGGATCATGCCATCCCTGTCCTTCTGTGTACTCCATCACATACATGTGATCCGTAAAAATGGTTCCGAATACTAAAGGATTTTCCGGTCCTGGGATCGGTTTCGGATTTGTTGTCTTTTCAATTTTAATCTCGAGCATTTTTTTCATCCTCCCGAATAATTTATCAATTTCTTCTAATTATTATACTTTCTTTTTTCTTTGTCAAGTTAAAACGCTAAATTATTCTATTTTTTTACAGGTTCTTCTCTCTTCTGACCTTCTGGATCCGCCGCTTTTTTGATCCGCTCATAGCGCAAAAAGTAATATTCCAGGTCAAAATACGTCTGCTCATCGCTGTCCGCTGTAATTCTCCACTCTCCACTCGCGTCCAGATTCGGAAAATACGTATCTGCCGCATAGCTGTGCTCAATCTTTGTCACATGAGCGACATCACAGTAGGGCAGCAGCTGTTCATATACCTTTCCTCCTCCGATCACATAGACGTCTTCACTGTCATATTTTTTCAGCTCTTCCATCAATTCTCTCATTGAGTGGACAAAAATGGCACCTTTGACCTGATAGTCACGATTTCTTGTCATCACAATGTTTATCCTGTTCGGCAAAGGCAGCCCGTTTGGAAAACTTTCCAGCGTTTTTCTCCCCATCACCACGACTTTTCCTGTTGTCATCTCACGAAAAAACTTTTTGTCCATAGGAATACTGACAAGCAATTCATTTTTATTGCCTATCGCCCAATTCTGGTCAGCCGCAACAATCAGATTCATATTTTTTCTCCTTCTTCGCCCGGATAGATGACACCCCACTCTTTTCTGAGCTGATCCATGATTTTCATCACGCGCATCGTCTCCGCATGCGGCATCTGCGGACATTCCAGTGCCCCGTCCTTGATTGCCTGTGCGCATGCTTCCACCTCGTACTCATAGCCTGTGATCTGGCTCGGAGTCTCATAGGAGGCAATCAACTGATACTCTTTATTGTAGACTTTAATTCCTTCGCAGTTGTTGATATTCTGTACCCCAATCCATCCCTGATCCCCAAAAATCAATCCTCTTCGGTCTGTCACAGCCAGCATATCGCTGTAGAGATTCGCTACTTTTCCATCCTTATACTGGAAAGTGATGCTGTTTCTCGCATCGACTCCCTTCTCTGTCAGAACGGCCGACGAGGTGATTCGCTCGATCTCTGTCCCAAACGCCATCAGAGCAAAGTTGATCGGGTAGACACCGACATCCAGCAGTGCCCCTCCCGCCAGATACGGTTCCTGGAGCCGCTCAACGTTGCCGAGAGAATAGCCAAGATTCGCCGTCAGGGACGTCACGTTTCCAATGATACCACTTGCTATCACTTCATCCAAAGTCTTCCGCATCGGCATATATCGTGTCCAGATCGCCTCTGTCAAGAGAAGTTTCTTTTCTTTTGCAAGATCTAAAATTTCCTGCGCCTGCCCCGCATTCTGTGTAAACGCTTTCTCGCAGAGCACATGTTTTCCATGCTCCAGGCAGAGCTTCACATGTTCATAGTGCAGAGAATGTGGTGTCGCCACATACACAAGCTCCACCTCAGGGTCACACAGCATCTCCTCATAAGAGCCATACGCTTTCTGAAAACCAAATTCCTGTGCAAAAGCTGCCGCGCGCTCTTTCTGGCGCGCAGCAACCGCATAGGCATTGATCTCTTTCATGCCGGCAACCGTGACTGCCATTTTCCTTGCAATCCCGCCGGCTCCTAAAATTGCTAAATTCATCAATTTCCTCCTGTTTTTTATTCTTCACCGCACAATTTTATGATCGCATCCGCGAAAATTTTTGCACTCATGAACAATACATCCAAAATCATAAATTCATCGTCGCCATGCATGTGGTTGTCGACAGCCGGATCTTCACACCCGAAAGCAACACCGCGCTTTAAATCATGGACATAAGTGCCTCCGCCGATCGCAAGAGGTTTTCCCTTGATACCTGTGTACCGCTCATAGCTTTCTAAGAGCGTCTTTACAAATTCAGAATCTCCCGGGACATGATGCGGAGGTGTCATTTTGCCTGGCTCCATCGTGATGCCCTCTGCTGCAAATTTATCTCGGATCACTTCCGTCAGGTTTTCATCGTTCGCACAGATCGGTGCGCGGCTGTCAAATTCTCCTCTCAGAGAAGTCTCATCATAGTGGAAAACGCTGAAACATACTGTGATTTTTCCTGAAATCTCATCTTCCATGCAAACACCAAGCGCTTCTCCCTGATGATCGTTGTGTGGAAATAATTTTGCCACAGCCTGCAGCTTTTCGAATCCTTCGCTGTCTGCTGCCGGCAGAGAGACCAGCATGGTGATCAGCGCTGTGACTGCATTGATACCTCCTTCAGGAGCAGAGGCATGTGCTGCACTCCCCTTACAGTTGATTTTGATTTTTCCATTTTCTTCTTCTAAAGTAAACACTGCACCGGTGGTTTTCTCGGTTTGCTTTGCTTTTTCTTCCACCAGTTTGAAATCGAATCCCTCTACAACTGCTGATGCCCTTCCCGGAACGACATTTGCCTTATCTCCGCCAGCTATACTGACAATCTTTGGAAGTGCTTCGCTCTTCTCAAACACGGCCGTCCACTCTTTGGAAAGCCGTCCTTTCTCAATATTAATCACCGGGAAAGAAGCGTCCGGTGTGAAAGTCATCGGTGCTTCCTCCTCGATTCCATAATAATATTTCAAGTCGGAAGAACCACATTCCTCATCCGCTCCCAAAATCAAGCGTACATTCTTTTTCAGCGGGATTCCCAGATCCTTGATCGCTTTCATCGCATAAAAAGCCGCGATAGCAGGACCTTTGTCATCGCTCGTCCCTCTGCCATAGATGCGGTCTCCCACAACGAGAGGCTCAAACGGCTTCGTCACTGTCCAGTCATCCGTCACCGGCACTACATCAAGATGTGCGAGAATATCCAACTGTTTTTCTTTATCCGAGAAATCTGCCGTCACCACATGATTCTCATAATTTCTCGTCACAAACCCTGCTTTCTCCAGCATATCCTGTGCTGCCGCAATCGCCTTCGCCGGTCCCTCCCCGTAAGGCATCCCTTCTTTTGCTTCACTTTTTTGGCTGTCAATACGCAGCAGAGTCTTCAGATCCTCGATCATCGCCTCTTTGTGTGTGTCAATATAATGGTCAATCTGTTCTCTATACATTATTCTCGCATCTCCTTCTCCAGATTCTATTATGTTCCATCATGCTTTTGTCTGCTGAAGGAATACTTCGATCTCTTCCTTAGTCGGCAGTGCCGGGATTCCTCCCATTCTCTGCACACACAGACCGCCAGAAGCATTTCCGTACTCCAGAGAACTTCTCAGAATTTCCTCCGTTACGTCCTCTGTCTTTGTGACGCCAGACATCAAAATCTTAGACAAAAATCCGCCCCAGAACGCATCGCCTGCACCAGTAGCATCCACCGCCTTAACTTTGTGACCATACACGCGCCCTACTTTTCCGTCAAAGAAATATCGCGCTCCATCTGCCCCCAGAGTCTCAATCACAACCGTGATTCCATGCTCCTTCATAAAGTTTGGAATGTTTGCCTCGCCGCCTACAAAGTTTAATTCTTCCGCCGAAATTTTTAAGAAATCTACATAATCAATCACGGAATCTACCACTTCTTTACATTCTGCCTCACTCCAGATCGCATCGCGGTAATTGACGTCATAGCTGACCAGTTTGCCTTTCTCTTTCGCCATTTTCATCGCATATGCCGTTGCCTCTCTGCTTGGATTTGCAGACATTCCGACAGAACCAGTGTGGATCATTTTAGCTGCTTCTATATCGCTCTCTTTTACATCTTCTTTTGAGAGCAGCATATCTGCGCCCGGCTTTCTCGCAAAAGTGAAAGAGCGCTCTCCATTCTCATACAGCGTGACAAAAGCCAGTGTCGTCACTGCCTTGTCTGTCAGTTCCGGACAAAGCACTTTGACATGATCTTTCTCAAGTGTTTCTTTTAAGAAACGTCCAAAATCATCATTGCCTAAAATTCCTAAAAATCCTGCTTCCAGACCATTTCTTGCAATCGCAATGCAGGCATTCGCCGGAGCTCCGCCAGGATTGCGCACATAACTTCCCGGCTCCTTTCCAGGTGTAAAATCGATCAGCATTTCTCCAATACAAATAATGTCCATTTTTCTTCCTCCTTCATTTTAAAAAAACATTGTAAAGTGTATTGCCACAAAAACGGTATCCTCCCGTCATGGAAAACAGAGTTTAGATCCTATATTATTCCTGAGAGGCCAAAGGGATCTCATCTTCTTCTGCCCTGATCACAATTGCCTGCCGCTCCATTTCAATATAATGATACTCAAACGCTTCTCTGTCATAAACCATGATGCCGCGCAGAGGATCACACACTCTCACCGTGTCATTTTCCAGATCAAATCCTGTCAAGACCATACAGTGCTCATTTCCCGGCCATACAACCGTCTCCCCATCGATTTCCCAGGAACCGACATCCACAATATCCCAGTCAATATCCATGCTCCCCCACACAAGAACCGGATAGCCATACCGAAGCTCTTCATACAGTTCCTCAAACTCTGTCCCTGTCAAATCAATCGCTCTCTTGTCTGAATTTTGATCTTCCAGGTATTTGTTTGCCGCGTCTACAATCACCGGTGCAAAGCATCCAAATGATTCCGAAGACCTTGGATCTCCCCAGAAAGCCTCTCGATAACTTCCTGTTGTAGGCTCTATTTTTTTCAGATATGTGTCGGCAATCTCACCGATTGTCACATCAAATCCTTCATAATTCAACACCATCGTCAGGGAAGTCACTTCACATCCTGTTGGAAACTCAGGATACTGCGCCAGAGGGTAGACTCCGATCCAAATCTGATCAGACAGATTCTTCTCCAAAATCACAGTTTTCCCTTGATTCTCTTCAAGCAGATCCGCGCGTTTTGGATCAGCTCCTTCCATCTCACTCTCATCAAAACTCCAGAGAAATTCCTGAGATTCCTCCCACTCCGAATCTTCAAAATATTCCTGGTCTGGATCTTCAAAGTATTCTTCGTGCGGCTCTCTCCACTCTTCCCTTCTCAGTTCTTCCCATAATTCTCCTCCGCCATCATACTGTTTTTCCTCATATGGCATCTCTGGCGTGACTTCAAAAACATCCACCGGATGTGGCTCACTCTCATAATCTGTCTCTTTTTCCACATCTTCTCTCTGTTCTGCATGAACATTCTCACTATAGCCGCCTGATAAGGCGATCGCAAAAACAGCCATCCATACGACTGTCCCCTTCAATCTCTCCGTCCGCTTTTTCTTCATGACTTTTTACTCCTTTCACAGACAGTATTTACCCCTATTATTTTCTCGCCTGCCCCGCATTCATACACTTATCCACAATGATAAGACACTCTTTCTATTCCTACTTTCTTATCTCTTTTTTATTTTTCTTGCCAGCGCACGGATATAGTCCGGGGTGGTTCCGCAGCATCCTCCGATCACCCATGCTCCTTCTGCAATCAAGCGTTCCATCGCATCGGCGAACGCCTCTTCTCTCATGGTATAGACGGCGTTTCCCTTCTCATCAATCAGCGGCATTCCCGCGTTCGGCTTCACCAGAACCGGAACTTCTGCCACCTGCTTCATGCAGCGCACGACAGCCTCAAGCTGGTCTGGTCCAACCGAACAGTTCAGTCCGACCGCATCAGCTCCCATCGCCTGGAGTGATTCCATCGCCTCCACCGCATTTCCCCCGAAAAATGCACTTCCATCGGCGCTGACCGTTAAACTGCACATCACCGGCAGATCACATACCTCATGTGCAGCATCGAGCGCCGCCATTGTCTCGTCAATACTGATCATCGTCTCAGCCACAAGAAGATCTACCCCTGCATTTGCAAGACAAATGATCTGCTCTTTATAGACATCCAGCAGCTCCTCGTATGTAATACCTGCCCCGATTTGTCTGCCAGTTGTCGTCAAATCTCCGGCAATCAAGGCTTTGCCTCCCACTGCCTCCTTTGAAACCTCGACCAGCCTCTGATTATACTCCTCGACACGATTCTCCAGACCGTGCGCTGCCAGCCCGATCCTGTTCGCCGCAAATGTCGGGGCATAGATAATCTGGCTGCCCGCCTCCTGGTATGCTCTTTGCAGTCCGATCAGCACTTCCCTGTGATCAAGTATCCATGTTTCCGTGCAGACACCTCTAGGCATTCCTGACGCCATCAAATTCGATCCCGTCGCTCCGTCAAGAAGAACCGGACCGCGCTCTATCAGTTGTTTCCACTCTTCCTTTGTCATCTTTTCCTCCTGTCTTTCCGTCTTATTCTGTGACCAGTTTTATTCTCGTGCCATTTCGTTTGATCCAGACAGAATAAAATTTTTCCACCGCACGCACCAAAAACTCACTGTCCTTTGTACCTGCCGTCTCATAGGAAGAGTGCATGGCAAGCTGCGCAAGCCCAATATCGACAGTAGGGATGGAAACATGCGTACCTGAAATTCTACCAAGCGTAGCTCCCCCTGCAATATCAGAACGATTCATATAAACCTGCACAGGCACATCTGCCAGAGCACAGATCTCTTTCCAGACTGCCGCTGACTCAGCGTCTGTAGCATATTTCGGGCTAAACTTAATCACAATTCCACCGTTGATAAATGGCTTATTGTCTGCATCTGCCTTTTCCGGATGATTTGGGTGAACCGCATGGGCGTTATCCGCAGAGACCATAAAACTGGATGCTATCGCCTGGCAGAATTCTTCCTCTGTCTTTCCAAGCGCAAGAAAAATCCGTTTTAAGACATCTTTCAAAAACTCTGAGTCTGCCCCCTGTCTTGTCTCACTGCCCACTTCCTCATTGTCAAAAATCGCCAGTACAGACACACTGTTTTTGTTTTCTCCCTGCCGGAAACCTTCCAGCGCACCATAGACGCACTGCAAATCATCCAGTCTTGGCGAGGAGACAAATTCCCTGTCCGCACCCCAGATACTTCCCGGCATTCGATTGTATAAAATCAATTCTTTCTGGATAATCTCACTCTTTTCTACTCCTGCTTTTTTCGCAAGAAGCTCAAGGAAGCGATTCTCTCCATCCTCACCCAGACCAAATACTGGTCGCATATCTCTGTGTGGCTGATAAACATACCCTTCATTCATCTGACGGTCCATATGGATCGCCAGGTTCGGGATCAGTGCGACATCCTCCTGTGCATCTACCAGAACAGTTTCTATCGCACCATCTTTTCTCACAAGCAGTCTTCCAGCCACTGACAGAGGTCGATCCAGCCATGTGGACAAAATCATCCCGCCGTACCGCTCACAGTTGATCAGAACATACGGCTTCGATGCGCTGTTCGTTGCACATTCCTTAATTTTAAATGCCGGCGAATCATCGTGCGCTGCCACAATCTGAAAATTTTCTGCTGAACTCTGTGGCACCTTAAACGCAATCACAGAGGAACCATTCCGGACAACAAAATAATGTTTTCCAGGCTGTATCTCCCATTTTTCTTCTTCTTCCAGACGTGTAAATCCATCTTTCTCTAAAGTTGAACAGATATTATCTACTGCATGGTATGCACTTGGGCTTTTCTCCACAAACGCAAGCATTTTTTCTGTCTCATTCATTGCCAATTTCCCTCTTTGTGTTATTCTTCTTCTGTGTAGACACGGATGATACTGGAAATTTCCTGGATGATCGACATCCCCTCCAGAATCATCACCGAGTCTCGCATATTTTTCTCGCATACACAGTCTGTGATAACCACAAGTTCTGCTCTGCCCTTGACCGCTTTCTTCTGCACAATCTGTGCAATGCTGACTTGATTATTTCCAAACACAGCCGCAATATTTGCCAGAACACCTGGGCGGTTTTGCACCTGAATTCTCAGGAAATAGCTGTTAAAAGTATCCTCCATTTTTTTAACCGGAATCTCTTTATAACACGTACAGCCGATTCTTCCGTTGCAGCCATATTGAATATTTCGTGCGATATCAATCACGTCGCCCACAACCGCACTTCCCGTCGGCATTTCTCCTGCTCCTCTTCCATAAAACATCGTGTCTCCCACGGCATCTCCATGAACAAAAACCGCATTGAAAGAGTCTCGCACAGAGGCAAGTGCATGGTTGCTAGGAATCAACATCGGATGGACTCTGACCTCGATTCCCTCCGGTGTATTTTTTGCAAGACCGAGCAGTTTGATGTCACATCCCATCTCTTTTGCATACCGGATATCATCCGCAGAAATCTTTGTGATTCCTTCCGTGTACACGTCCGAAAAAGTGATCCGTGTGTGGAAAGCAATCGAAGCCATGATTGCCATTTTTCTGCCCGCATCCAGTCCTTCCACATCCGCAGTCGGATCTGCCTCGGCATATCCCAGCTCCTGTGCCATCTTGAGCGCCTCACCAAAATCCATGCCATTCTCTGTCATCTTCGTCAGGATGAAATTCGTTGTCCCGTTGACAATTCCCATCACTTCTGTCAGATTGTTTCCGGCAAGGCATTGCTTTAGTGGACGGATGATCGGGATTCCACCTGCCACTGCCGCCTCAAACAAAAAGTCTCTGTGATTTTCCTGTGCCGCCTCAAACAGTTCCTTTCCGTCATTTGCAATCAGATCTTTGTTCGCCGAAACCACATGTTTGCCGTGGCGGAACGCCTCTAAGATATACGTTCTGGCTGGCTCCATTCCTCCCATCACTTCAATCACAATCTGTATCTCCGGGTCATCCAGGATATCTGCAAAGCAATCTGTCAAAAGCTCTGCCGGTATTCCCGGTCTCTCTTTTTTTCTGTCTCTGACTAAGATTTTTACAATTTCAAGCTCAGCCCCTATTTTATGCACCATCTCTTCTCTCTGTCTCGTCAAGATCTTGTATACACCCGTTCCAACTGTCCCTACTCCCAACAAAGCCACTTTTATTTTCTTTGGTGTCTCCATGCCATGCCTTCCTTTCTGTAAAAAAGAATCGTTACAGTCCCCTCAAAGATTATAACGACTCTTTTTCTCTTTTAACTATTCGGCAACTCCATCGCTGCTCTTTTTTCGGCGTGACCGCCGTATGGTTTCTTATTTTTCAAACCGCTTTACCAGCATAGGGAGCTGTTCTTTCTTCAGGAACAGATTGCATCCGAGCGGGTTGAAGATAATTCCGATGCCGTTTCCGATAAATCCCTGCAGCTTGTCAAATGTCAAAATCACTGCGCTGAATTTCTTCTCTACGTTATATTTGGTAAATTCCATCAGATCCGTGAACGCCGGCAAAATCATGTTTCCATCCTGACCTTTCAGATAAGGGATCTGAATATTCTTCGGATCATTGCCTGCCTCTGGATCTACTTTAATGAAAGGTACCAGATATTTGCCTGCAACCAGGTTTTTGCTCATCTCCTCTTCCAGCTGAGGAAGATTCTCTTTTTTCTTCTGCTCTATGTTCTTTCTCGCCTCCTGGAGGAAGTACATCGCTGTCAGCTGAAGGGAAGAATTGACAACTGCTGCTGCCTTATTTTCCATCTTCTCAAAGTCCGGTTTTTTACAGATCCGGTTCAGATTGTACATCATTCCCTCTGTTCCATAATCAAATAAAACGTTGTCAATTCCCATGTAGAACAGGCTTGTGAAGAACTGTAAAAACTTCGCATTTTCCACCTTTACGCCACGCAGTTCTACGTTGTTTTCCTTCTGTTTCTCGATCACTTGTTTCAATTTTTCCTCTGATGTGAAGATCCAGGTCATATCATCGAATGTAGTTGGGTCACAGAATACAAAAGGAGAGTTCGTGCATTTTGAATATGCAACATAAAACGCATCCAATCTCTTCATCTGCTCGATCGAAAGGGTATAGAAGAATGTTGCCTTGCTCAGCAATACCTTTGCCGCATTTTCCTGTGCCTTTATCTTGCCTGCTGCAAAATCTGTGACATTTTCTTTTTCTTCTGCTGTCTCCTGAGCACTTTCTGCTTTCTCTGGCTGTTCTTTTTTCAGCTGTTCCAGATTCTCCGCCACTTTTTTGTGGTGCATTGCAGCCAGTCGAAACATTGCATATGCCTCTTCCATAGAAAGCTTTTTGTAAGCCTCCTGATCAAATTTGTTGCTCAGCAATAAAGTGTTCAGTTCTTTTAATCGTTCTTTTTCCATAATTCCTCGTTCTCTTTCTTAAAATTTTTGTGACTGTCTATCACATACCCCTGTAAACCAGACACACGAAACATCTCGATTCCACGCTGTTTTTCCCGTGCATGGAGATCGTTTCTTTTTTCGATGGAATTATTATATCATAATGTTTTGAATTTCTCCACCCCTCAATTCTGTTTTCTGACAAAATTCTTTTTGTCTTTTTTCTCTCTAATGCAGAATTCCCAGATGTTCCAGCAAAATTTTGACTCCCATCAAAATCAAAATTATGCCTCCTGCGATCTCTGACCATGTCTTATATCGGCATCCAAATAAATTTCCAATCCAGATTCCTGCTGCGGAAAAGACGAATGTCACGCAGCCAATCAGACAGACAGCCGGTATAATCTCCACCTGCAAAAATGCAAATGTCACACCTACCGCGAGCGCATCGATACTAGTGGCAACCGCAAGCGGAAACATCTCTTTTGGTCCAAAAGACTGACTGACGCTCTCTTCTTCCCCTCTCGCTTCCTTGATCATTCCAAGACCGATAAACGACAGAAGCACAAATGCGATCCAGTGATCTATGCTTGTGATCAGACTCTGAAAATTGATACCCAGCAGATATCCGATTAAAGGCATCAACGCCTGAAATCCTCCAAAATAAACTCCTGCAATCCCTGCCTCCTTTGCGGTTGCTTTCTTTACTGAAAGCCCCTTACAGATCGAAACCGCAAAAGCATCCATCGAAAGTCCAACCGCAATTACAAATAATTCCCATGTTTTCATATTGTTCCTCCTTCTTAAAATTTTTTGGATTTTGGAGAGAATTTCGAAGATTGACAGAAAAAAACGAGACCCACAGGACGGCTCTATTTCGCCGTCCCGTGAGTCTCGCTATTTCAGAATCTGCCAGATTTTCATCATTTTGTTGACAGATTCACAGTTTTCCCTGCAAGCTACTCCCCCACAGATTTCGGAGAGATCTTTGTTACAAATTCTCTTTCAGCACAGAATATCATAACTTTTTTTCTGTGTCAATTCCCTTTTCCACACTTTTAAAAAGATTTTTTGTGCGTCACGGCTCACTTACTATCTTCTTTAGCAGAAGCTCTTTTCCAGAAATTCCAGGCTCTGTCATCTCCATCGGATTGAGAATCTCATCGAGCTGATCGCTTGTGAGAAGATTTTTTTCGAGAATCAGAGACCGGATCGATTTTCCTGTCTTGATCGCTTCCTTCGCCACCTCTGCTGCCGTCTGATATCCTACATGTGGACAGATCGCCGTGATAATTCCCACGCTGTTTTCCACAAGTTCCTTGCATCGTTTTTCATTCGCTGTGATGCCAAGCACACAGTTATCCACAAACGTCTGAACAGCGTACGCCAGCGTGTCGATGGACTGAAACAGACAATAGAAAATGATCGGCTCAAATGCGTTGAGTTCAAGCTGTCCCGCCTCAGCTGCCATGGTGATCGTCATGTCATTCCCGATGATATTAAACGCCACCTGATTGACCACTTCCGGGATAACCGGGTTGATCTTTCCCGGCATGATCGAAGAACCATTCTGTTTTTCCGGGAGATGAATCTCCCCCAATCCAGCTCGCGGTCCGGATGACATAAGGCGCAGATCATTTGCAATCTTTGACAGGGTCACTGCGCATGCTTTCACTGCACCGGAAACTGCCACAAAAGAATCAAGATTTTGTGTCGCATCAATCAGATCAAATGCCTGCACAAAACTCATCCCTGAAATTTCTGAAAGATTCGGGACAACTCTTCTGACATACTGCTCATCTGCATTCATTCCAGTCCCCACTGCTGTTCCTCCCAAGTTGACCATGCGCATCTCATCCATCGCCTTATCCATACGATTGATATCTCTCATGATCGCAACAGAGTAAGCGTTGAATTCCTGTCCGAGACGGATCGGAACTGCATCCTGAAGCTGTGTTCTTGCCATCTTGATCACATGATTAAACTCTTCCCCCTTCTGACGCAATGCCTCATACAGTCTTCTGAGCTCTTTCTGCGCATTCTTTAAAAGGCGAAGGGAGGTCATCTTTCCTGCCGTCGGAATCACATCGTTTGTCGACTGTCCATAATTCACATGATCATTCGGATTGACAATCGAATAGTCTCCTTTTTGTCCGCCCAAAATCTCTATCGCACGGTTTGCAATCACTTCATTTGCATTCATATTCAGCGATGTACCAGCACCACCTTGAATCGGGTCCACAATAAAAAATTCATGTAGTTTTCCATGTGCAATCTCGTCACATGCCTGCACAATCGCATTGGCTCTCTTTTTGTCGAGCAGACCAACCTCACAGTTCGTGATGGCACATGCTTTTTTGATATATGCAAGGCTGTTGATAATCTCAGGGTGCATATACAGTCCTGTAATGCGAAAATTCTCTGCCGCTCTCATGGACTGAACGCCATAATATACATCGGACGGTACATCTTTCACCCCTATCGAATCGTTCTCCAGACGGTACTCTTTTCCATTTTCACTCTTTTTTTCGATCATATTTTCCTCCCAAGCCCTCTCTTTTCGTCTTTCCCACATGGCGGCTCTCCTCTGCGCCGCATATCTGTGCTCTTCTTTTTTCTCTTTTTTCGTTCTATTTTTGCTTTTGCTTGTTCTTGACTCTATTATACAAAAGGAATATAGTATAATCAAATACCAATGTTTTTATAAGAGTTATAACTTTAAAGTTATCATTCAAGCAGAGCACAGTGAAAAAGGAAACTAAAAATGAATCGAAAGTAAAGGGGGATTTATCCTTGTTCGAAGGAAAAGAATATATCTACGAAGTTTATAAAGAAAAAAGTTTCTCGAAAGCCGCCAAAAATCTCTATATTTCCCAGCCTTCTCTGAGCGCTTCTGTGCGCCGGATTGAGCAAAAATTGGGGAGTCCTATTTTTGACCGCAGCTCCTCGCCGATCCAGCTGACAGAATGTGGCGCTGCGTACCTCAAAGCTGCCCAGCAAATCATGGAAATCGAGCGCAGTTTTGAAGACTATCTCAATAATCTCCAAAATCTTCAGACTGGCTCGCTTTCCATCGGCGGCAGTTCGCTTTTTGCCTCCTATGTTCTGCCGCCTCTGATCGCAAAATTCACCAGGCGATATCCGCTCATCACCATCGATCTCGCGGAAGAAAACACTGCCAGTCTCGAGCGCCATCTCCTCGATGGTTCTCTCGATCTCATTATCGACAATTTTCAATTTGATGCTGAGCTCTTTGATAAGCACTTTTATCGCCCGGAGCACCTGCTCGCCGCCGTCCCGACCGCTTTTTCCATCAACCAGAAATTATCCGCATTTGCACTCGATCCCACCTCGATCTTATCGGGCACATATCTCGATGATTCTACCCCGTGTGTGCCGTTTCAGCTTTTCCGCGACGAGCCTTTTTTGTTTCTGAAACCTGAAAACGACACCATGCAGCGCGGCATGAAAATCTGTAAGAAATATGGCTTTCAGCCTCACATTCTTCTGCATTTGGATCAACAGATCACCGCCTACAATATCGCATGTTCCGGCATGGGAATCTGCTTTGTGAGTGACACCTTAATCTGTGCGACCTCACCCCATCCAAATGTGATCTACTACAAACTCGATTTCGAGGAGAGTGTCAGAAAAATCTATTTCTATCACAAAAAAAATCGTTATCTCTCCTTTGCCATGAAAGAATTTTTAGAGATGAGCTGTCTGTAGAGCAAGCTTAAATCAGCCCGCATTGATTCAAAATAAAGGAAATCCCGTCTTCCATCACTTTTTTGGTCTGGTAGCGGCACACTTCTTTGACTTGTCTCGGTGCTTCGCCCATGGCAATGCTGTTTGGCACTGCGCGAAGCATCGTCAGGTCATTTGTGCTGTCTCCGATCGCATAACAGTTTTCGGGCAAAATCCCCAGATATTTTCTCAAATATTCCATCCCTGTCGCTTTGGAGTATCCCTTCGGGACAATCTCCATCATCCCATGCTCTCTCTTGATACAAAAAAAATGTTCCTCCAGCCAGCAAAGTGCTTCTTCTTTTTGGCTTTCCTCTGAAAAATAGAGACAAAATTTGTCAAAATTCAGATTTGCCTCTTCAAGATCACACGGTATTTCTTTCGCCACACTGCCCATCGAGCGGTAAATTTTCATAACTCTCTCGTCCGTGAAACCTGCGTTGGTATCGAAATAGATGCACTCATATCCCTCAAAAAAAGCTGGAATCTTCCAATCTCGGAATCGCTCCACCGTCTCTTTGCACAGCTCTCGCGAAAGCCGGTTCTGAAACAGCCACTCTCCACGATAAAGCAGATACGTCCCACATCCGCAGATATACGCATCAAATCCAAGCTCCTTGATCGACTCATCGATCGTGACCCATGTTCTCCCTGTGTTGACCGCCGCGATATGTCCTTTTTCTTTCATCCTGCGGATTGCCTCTTTTGTACTTTCTGGAATGATATGCGTCTCATTGTCCACAATCGTGCCATCGATGTCAAAAAATACCAGTTTTCTCTCCATATTCTCTTCTCCTATGTCAAATTTCCTTGATTCCAAACTATTTTTCTGAGATTTATGACTGACCTTCTCCTGCCCCTAAATGCTCTATATAGATTTTCACCTCAGACAGGCTATCTAGTTTTGCCTCCAGATCTCCCTCAATCTCTGGCAAATCTCGTATCATATCGGGCACCATGATGGTTCTCATGCCCGCTGCCATTGCTGCCTTCAGACCATTCTCCGAATCCTCCAGTGCAATTGCTTCCTGTGGTGCCACATGCAGCGCCTCACACACTTTTTCATAAATTTCAGGATCTGGCTTAGAATGCTCTACCATATTTCCACAGACGAGCGCATCGAGATACGGCAAGGCGCCGCCCTGTGACAGTTTATATCTCGCATCTCTCTCACTTGAAGAAGTTGCGACCGCAATCGGTATCTTTTTCTCTCTCAAAAAACCAAGCAGCTCCTCTAATCCTAGCTTTACAGGAATCCCTTTTTCCGCGAATTCTTCTTCCACAAGTTTTTTATACTTTTCTTTAAAAAGATCATACGGGAATTCCGGTCCGATCGTCTCTGCAAAATACTGTCTTGTCCTTGCGGTATTCATGCCAAGCGTATGGTAGCTGTGCTCCCCAAAATGTTGATATCCCATCTCATCGCCAACCTTCTCCCATGCCCTCTGGATGACGCGTTCTGAGTCAAACATCACCCCGTCCATGTCAAAGACAACCGCCCTGCAAGTCTTTCGCATTGCGGGCGGCAAATTTCGCCTCACATAAGCATTGCAGACAGCCCGGATCTCTTCCATTCTTTTTTTCGTCTGGGGATTCGTGTAAGCGATTCTGCCTATATTTTTGTCAATGTACCGGTGTTCCTCCAGAAACTGAAAGCTCGCCGGAAAATTCAGATCGAAAATAAAAGCCAGATACGACACCCAGCGGTCCATATTCGTCTTTCTCGTCGAAGACAAAATAATCTGTTCCTCTCTGATATCCTCCAAAATGCAGTCACTGATCTCCTCCTGTGCAAATACCTTCTCAGAACAGTCAAACAGCGTTTCTATCTTCTCCGTCTCCTTGACACGGAAATTGTCGAGCTTATCTGCATCCCGCACGATCTGGCAGTGCAGTCTCTGTCTCGGGGTCAGATTCTGTGGCAGCTGATATGCCGAGTGATAAGCGATCGCCTTTGCTATGACGTCATCATACGTCTTTTCTCTCACAAAATCTCGGATTTTCCCATCCTCAAATAAAACCTTCACGCCAAATTTCGCGTGATCAAACTTCTGATCATCAAAACTTTGAAATGTTTTGAGCTGTTCGAAGCGTCCGATATCGTGCAGAAGTGCAATCAAAAGAGCCAGTTGTGTATCCTCCTGGCTCATTCCTTCTTTTTCACAGATATACCTGGCCGCATCCAGAACAGCAAATGTGTGTACTTTTTTCAGATGGATCTTTTCATCTTCTGCATCATAATTCTTCAAATAAAGATCAAATTGTTTCTTTGCATATTCCAGATTTATCATCGTTTCCTCCAGCGGTGACGGACACCGTAATTTTTTCTCTGACCTTTCTCACAGGGCAATCAGACGACTTGTTCCGAGGCGTTCTGCGCCCAGCTTTAAAAAGGTCTCGGCATCCTCAAGAGAGGAGATTCCACCTGCCGCCTTTACCTTCACATTCTCTCCCACATATTTTCTCAAAAGCGCCACATCCTCAAAGGTCGCACCGCCCGTGGAAAATCCTGTCGAAGTTTTAATGTAATCTGCGCCTGATTCTGTCACCACTTCACACATTCTGATCTTTTCCTCTTCGGTCAGAAGGCACGTCTCAATGATCACCTTTAACAGTTTTCCCACACACGCTTCCCTAACCTTTTTGATCTCCTCAAGGACTTCTCCGTACTGTCCCTCTTTCACCATCCCTACATTGATCACCATGTCAATCTCATCGGCTCCATTTTCCACCGCATCCTCGGTCTCTGCCACCTTTGCCTTCGTCGTCATGTAGCCGTTCGGGAACCCAATCACCGTACAGATTGGCAGTTTGTCTGCGACATATTCTTTTGCACGCTTCACAAAACACGGTGGAATGCACACGGATGCCGTGTGATATTTCATCCCCTCATCACAGATTTTTCTGATCTGTTCCCATGTCGCTGTCTGCTTCAGCAGCGTGTGATCCACGTATTTTAAAATCTCCTGTTTTTCCATTATCCTGCTCCATTCAAAACTTTTATTTTATCTTCTCTAAAAGGGAAGTTCCGATTGTCCCCTGCGGCATTTCAACGCCAAAATTGTCGGCGATTGTCGCGCCAATCACAGCAAAACTATCCTGTTCAGGCAGTGCTTCTCCTTCCTGCATCGAAGGGGAATAAGCGAGAAAGAATACCTTTTCCCTCGTGTGGTCAGTCCCCGTGTGTGTCGGGTCATTGCCATGATCTGCCGTCAGAATTACAAGATCCTCTTCTCTCAGCACAGAGAGCAGCTCTCCTAATTTCTCATCAAATTTTTCAATCTCTTTCGCATAGCCTTCTGGGTCTCTTCTGTGCCCCCAAAGTGCATCAAAATCGACAAGATTTGTAAAGCATAACCCACAGAAATCACTATTTGCAATCTCAATCGTCTGTTCCATACCGTGGACAGAACTCTCGGAATGGTATGCTTTTGTGATACCTTCCCCGACAAAAATGTCCTGAATCTTTCCAACTGAAATCACATCAAATCCATGATCTTTGAGCGCATTTAAGACAGTTTTTCCGGATGGCTTCAAGGCATAATCATGGCGATTTGCTGTTCTTTTAAACTCACCTTTTTTTCTTCCCACATACGGTCTGGCAATCACACGACCGACCTTCCACTCTTCTTTCATCGTCAACTCTCGCGCGATCTCACAGTAGTGATACAGTGTCGAAAGTCCCATCGTCTCCTCATTTCCACAGATCTGCAGCACAGAATCAGCAGACGTATAGACGATCAGAGCTCCCGTTTTCAGTTCTTCCTCACCCAACTCTTCCAAAATCTCCGTCCCGCTGGCACTTTTATTTCCAATCACTTTTCTCCCAGTTCTCTTTTCCAGCTCCTCGATCAATTCTTTCGGGAATCCTGTCTGCGTGAAAGTCTGAAACGGCTTCGTCGTCTTCAGCCCCATCATCTCCCAGTGACCTGTCATCGTGTCTTTCCCGTTGCTCGCCTCTTTGAGAACCGCATATTTCCCGAGCGGTTTTTCCACCGGAGATATATTTTTAAGCGGATGGAGATTCGCAATCCCAAGCTTTTGCAGATTCGGGATATTCAGTCCGCCTCTTTTCTCAGCGATATGTCCAAACGTATCGGTCCCCGCATCACCGTACTGTTCTGCGTCCGGCATTGCTCCGATTCCAAGAGAATCCAGCACAATCGTAAAAATTCTTCGATACATCACACTTCCTCCTGATTTTCTGCCACTTTTTTGTCCTGTCGGATCAAAATTTTCATTGCCTCCACCGCCGTCTTGATGGCCGCCTCCGTATCATACCGGATCGGATTGTCAAGTCCTGCCTTCTCTCTCTCCTGATTTCCCATCACCAGGAAATCTGCACCGACACGGACTCCAAGAGATGCACCCACAATAAACAGCGCTGCACCCTCCATCTCCGACGCTTTGCATCCCATCTTAAGCCACGCCTGCCATTTTTGCTGCAGTTCATATCCGACCGGCTTCGATGACGGATCATGCTGCCCAAAGAAAGAATCTTTTGACTGCACCACGCCCATGTGAAAAGGATATCCCAAATCTTTTACTGCCTGTCGCAGCGCAGCTGCAACCTCAAAATCTGCGACCGCCGGATACTCAATCGGTGCATATTCCCTGCTCGTCCCTTCCATTCGGATCGCGCCTGTGGCAATGACCAGATCACCGCCTTTTACTTTCAGATCCATACCGCCGCAGGTTCCGACGCGGATAAACGTGTGTGCCCCGCACTGGACCAGCTCCTCCAGTGCAATTGCCGCTGAAGGTCCACCGATTCCAGTCGAAGTCACGCTGACCTTCTCTCCCTCCAGGTATCCTGTATATGTCACAAATTCGCGGTGATCCGCCACAAATTTCGCATCGTCAAAATAAGCTGCGATCTTTTGGCACCGCTTAGGATCCCCCGGCAAAATCACATATTTCCCGACATCCCCTTCCCGAATCTGCAAATGATACTGAAGTCCAACTTCCCCAGAATAGTTCATCCTCTCACCCTCTCTTTCTTTTTTCCCGCCATACATCATGCGTGGGCTTCGCTCTATGGCAGTATTTATTACCTACGCGGACATTATAGCATAAATCTCTCTGTCCATCTACAGTAGTTTTTCCAGTTCACTTTCGATCGATTCGATTGCCTTGGCATAGGACAGCAATTTCTTTCTGACTTCTTTTTCATCTTCCCTCTCTTTTTTATAGCAGACACGGTGTTCCATACTTGCCCAAAAATCCATGCCAAGCGTCCTCAACTGTACCTCCACAGGGTAATATTCCATATTTGTCTCAAAAGTACGGTTCTTGCCATTGAATATTTCTTTCCTTTTTTCTCTCGCCTTTCTCTCCTCTTTCCCCTCTTTACTCCACGTTTTCTGATCGATATAATAGACAGGGACCCCTAAAATCAGATGGTAGCTGCGGTAACCGTTTGGTTTTGGCATATGAATGTAATCCCTCTCCTCAATCACGATCAAATCTTTCTGTGTCTTAAGCGCATCCGACAGAAAATTGATATCCTGTTCCGCATAGCAAATCACGCGGATTCCTGCGATGTCTCTCAAATTTTCTTTTATATTTTCGACCGTGTCATCCAGATTTTTTCGTCTCATCTTTCCTTCGATACTCTTTTTTTTCTTGATCCTGGACTCAATATGATGAATCGGCTGCCAAACGGAATTCTGATATAATGTATGATTCAACACCTCAAATCTTGCCATCAACAAATTTTTTGCGTCCTGATACGGTATAATCATCTCGTAATACTGCTCTTCTGTCACTTCCACTCCTCCTCTTTACATCACGAATATTTCCCCACTAAGATTACCATACCGTATCTTCTTCATTTTCCTGTGTCTATTCTCTTAATTTTTTCTAAATTTTCACTGTCCCTTAAAGTACAAAAAACGCCACAGTTTTCCCTGCGGCGTAAATCCTTCCCATCTTCCTTTCCATGGTATTACACTGAATCAATTCCCATATCTTGATCTACTCTATCACATGCTTTCCCTTCATCCCTGATCCATCAGATCATAATAAAAAATATACTGTTGGATCACCCCGGCATTTTCTTTGTACTGTTCAAATGGGAACCCCTGTGGATAGTGTTTCTGCAGTACCTGCCGGATATGTGTGTCGACAGGAAACGCTTCTTTTTTTCGCAGTGCAAACAGACAGATACAATTTGAAACTTTCTCTCCGATCCCACAAAACTTCATCAGCTCCTCCTGCGCCTGTGTATAACTCATCGCTGCCAGGTCACTCAGCCCGCCTCTCTGCACCACTTGCTGTGCTGTCTTCTTAATATAGCGGCTTCGATAGCCCAGATTGCAGTCTTTTAGCTCCTCCTCTGTTGCCCTGGCAAGGGAATCTGGCGTAGGAAAATCAAAATATTCTCCTCCGTATTCATCCATCTTTTTCTCTCCAAATCGCTCACAGAGGGTCTGAATACATTTGCGTATCCTCTTGATATTGTTCTGCTGGGAAATAATAAAGGAAATCATCATCTCCCACAAATCCTGATTGAGAATCCGGATTCCGCTTCCATATTGCATCGCCTCGCACAGATACACATCTGCCCTGTCAACCCCACGCAAAATGATACCATAATCCGCATCGAGATCAAAGTAATCGCGCCACAGAGCTTCATATTCCTCTTGTGTACAAAACAATCTCACTGATTCTTCTCTCTGTTCCATTTCCAGATATTTTCCAAAGGCAATGACACCATACCGATTTTCTCCGATCTCTCTCATGCGAAAACACTGTCCTGAATCACAAATTTTCTTTAAGCTAAAGCACTCCTGATGAATTTCAACCATCTCGCCTGCCATCTTCTCCTCTCTCTTCCAAAGTTTCTCATCCATCGTATCACAGCCAGACGGAAAGTCAAGTGGGTGATTTCTTTTCGTGCTACGAGAGAGACCATGTGTAAAAAATCCTCAAAGCAGAAGGGATCCCACTGTTTTTTTCAGACCCTGATAGGTATCTTCGCTCAAAATATGTTCTACTTTACACGCATCCTTCTCGGCCACACTTCTTGGCACTTTCGCATAAATTTCAAAAAAGCTGGTCAACGTCTGGTGACGTTCATAAATTCTCTGCGCAATTTCATGTCCTTTTTCTGTCAGCTCGACGGATCCGCCTTTTTTTACTGTCACGCAGCCTTCCTGCTTCAAAAGAGCAATCCCATAACTGACACTCGCCTTACTGTATCCCAGTTCTCTGGCAATATCCACAGAACGAACCTTTGCTTTTTTTGTTTTTAAAATCAAAATGGTCTCCAGATAATTTTCTCCGGATTCGTGCATCCTCTCATCCCTTTCCTCTGTCTGCTCTCTATGTCCCAGGCACCTCTGCCATCACTGAGGCGATTTTCTGATCTTTTAAATAGCCACATGCGCTCAGCCCTGCCTCGATGACAGAATCCCAATTTTTCGGCGACAGATGATAAATGGTATCATCATCCAAAATCACCACGCAGCCATTTTCAAACATAGCACGTTCCTCACATGAGACCTTGTACATATTTCTGCGGCTGATCGCTCCAATCTCTTCCAGTATATTAATCATGCGGTAAACCGTAGCATTTCCTATTTTTCGATCCCTCTTGACTGCCTGATAAAAAATTTCTTTACAGCTTGAACATTCATTTTCCAGAATCACGTCGAGGAGCATACTTCTCTGTTTTGTGATTCTGCATCCTCTCTCTCTTAATTTTTGCAAAATCATATCCTTTTGCATTTGGGTTCTCTGATATTTTTCAGATTCTTTCAGAATTTCCTGCTGCGTCTCTTTTCTTTTTCTGTCCATCTTTCATCTGATTCCTCCTTGACACCTCTGCACCAAAAGGCAGAGTTGCATGTTACATTTTTCTACGTCCTCAATTAGTCTTTCCTAACCTCGTGATCCAAAAAAAGTGCTGTAAAGATCAGACATATCTGATTTTTCAGCACTCTTTTGCGCTGCTATCTTTTGTTCGCTTTATTAGTTAGTATATTCTAACCGAATATAGATGTCAAGAATCCTCCTTGAAACTTATTGAAAATTTTTCTCATTTCTTGCGTTATTTTTCTCTTGACACTCTATCCTCTTCCTGCTGTGACGCACACTGTTCCTCAACGATCCGGCACATCTGGAGATAAGGAATGCCGCTTTTTCGTGACAATTTTACCACGCTCTCATATTCCGGATAACACCTCTGTCCAAACTCAAGCTCACACACTTTTACCTCTGCCTCACCCCAGGCAGTCGATATTTTTTTCGTCTCGCGCTTTAAGATGGTTCTCTCCATCGCCACGCGTCGAATCCCGATCGTTGTCGTATTTTCAAAAATGATCTTCTCCAACC
>JALEVQ010000046.1 GCA_022788205.1 Robinsoniella sp.
TAAATGAAGGAGTGAGAATATTAGAAGTAGCATAGAAACTATGGATAAGAACCGTAGGAACTACGGGGATAGCTTGGTAAATATCTTTTCAGTAGAAAGGAGTTTCCAAGAATCTCGTGGCTTTAGCCATGAGAGGTTCAAAATATTAGCGATAAACCTAAAAACAGAAACAGAATCAAAGAAAGGATTTTTTTCTACGCTATGACTTTAAAAGATATTGCAAAGGAGGCCGGAGTCAGCATGATGACCGTCTCAAATGTCATCAACAAAAAATATGACCGTGTCTCCCAAAAAACCATCGACAAAGTACAGGCTGTCATTGAGAAATATCACTACGTTCCTAACCTGACTGCCCGCAGTCTGACTGCCCGCTCCAGCCATATCATCGGGTGCATTCTCACAAATCAGACAGGCAATTATGAAAATATATTTGAAAATCCATATGTCAGCTCCATGCTTGGCATCATCGAACATGAGCTGCGCAACAACGGCTACTATGTCATGATCCGCGTCGTCAAAACCTATGAGGAAATCGCTTCTTTTTTAAAAAACTGGAATTGTGACGGCGCCTTGTTCTTTAACCCCCAAAATCATGAAATCATTGAAAATCTGCGCCATGATTTCTCTATGCCGCTTGTCTTCTTTGACAGCAATAGTTCTGATCCCGACATTCTCTCTGTAGACACGGACGATTTCCACGGCGGTTATCTCTCGGCACGCTATCTGATCACACATGGTCATAAAAAAATTGCCTTTCTCGCCAATCCCATCTCACCTGTCATCAAAAACCGTTTTGCCGGATATAAAAAAGCACTCGAGGAGGCAGCTATCCCCTTCGACGACTCTTTGCTCTTCCCCATCCAGCCTATCTACGATGACGGTATCAGAGCTGGCGAAAGCATTGCCGCTGACCCCCGCGGCATCACAGCGATCGTCACAACCGCTGACATCTGTGCTGTCGGCTGCATGGAAGGTCTCCGCCTGGGAGGCATGCGCATCCCCGGACAAATCTCCATCGTCGGGTATGACAACCTTTCCCTGTGCAACTACACTTATCCGAAGCTGACCAGTATTTCTCAAAATATCCCCGAAAAAGCACACCTCGGCGTAGAACTTCTGCTCAACCGCTTAAAAAACATCTCGATCGCCAAGCCTCACCTGACCACCGCAGTCAGTCTGGTCGAGCGCCAGTCCGCAATCTCGATGACTGTGTGACATCGCTTGTGAAAAAAATACAAATGCGCTATAATGTTCCCATATACGCAAGGAGGTGTGTGTGAAACTTATGTTAGTTTGTGATTATGAAGTTGTCTCCATAGACGGAGATTACGCCAACCTTCGCCGCACGGATGAACCGGACGGTGACTTAAAATTAGTCGCAAGAGCCTTACTTCCCATGGAAATCACAGAAGGCAGCATCCTTCACTATGAATGGATGCAGTACACTATTGTAGAATGATAAAATCATAAAGGAGAAAAGATATGTTCAAAGAAATTTCAATCCAAGATCTCAACTTTAACCCATTTTCCAAAATAGGAAAAGAGTGGATGCTGATCACAGCCGGAAATTCAGAGCACTGTAACACTATGACTGCAAGCTGGGGCGCTCTCGGTGTGTGGTGGGGCAAAAACGCCATCACCTGCTATATTCGCCAAAGCCGCTACACAAAAGAATTTGTCGATCAAAACGATACCTTCACCATTTCATTCTTCGATGAATCCTACCGAAAAGCATTGTCTCTGTGCGGTTCTGTCTCTGGGCGTGACTGCGACAAAATAAAAGAAGCTTCCCTCACACCAGTGGCAGTCGATGAGACCACTGCGTTCGAAGAAGCTTCCATGGTTTTTGTGTGTAAAAAGTTATATGCCGACGAGATGCCAGCAGGACAATTTATCGCAAAAGAGATGGATGAAAAATGGTATCCCACAAAAGATTACCATACCATGTACATTGCTGAGATCACAAAAGTTCTTGTAAAAGCATAAAATATCGTTTTTTCTTATCTGAAAAAGAGGGTGTAATCATCATTTTATGCCCTCTTACATTTGTATCTTCTGCTCATTGCCCTTCTGTGCTCTGTCATGTCCCAGAAATAAAACTTTTATCTTCTCCCCGTGATATTTCACACAATGCTTTCCAATCACAATCAGCGCGATCGCCACACACCCTAATTTTATGCCAGGGTTTGTCACTTTCCACAAACACGTAACGCCAAAGCAGAAATACGTTACAATAGAGCGATATATATGTGGTGTGATCACGAGAATCGCAGAGAAAAATACATAGAAAAATGCCAGCATCACCACTGCACCCCAGTACGGTGTCAGTCCCAGCAAAACTCCGAAAGATACCGCGATCGCTTTTCCTCCTTTCTTAGGGAAAAAGACAGGAAAAGCATGTCCCAGCACAGGCGCCGCCAAGACAAACGTAAATCTGACATTGAACGTATCCAGCCACTTTTTTGCCAACATCACCGGCAAAAATCCTTTTGCCAGCTCACAGCACAGCACCAAAATCCCCCATTTGACGCCGGCATTTAAAAATACATTGACACTTCCCGGATTGTGATCCTCGCTCAGTTCACAGATATCCATATCCAGGAAAATCCTCGGGATTAGGTAAGCCCACATAACACTCCCAGACAGATATCCTATCAAGCTCATCAGTATATACTTCATCTTCCCACTTCCTCTCAGCGGAGCTATCGCTGCCGCTCTATCTTTTTATAGTCTGCCGCACTGCGTCAAACTCAGCAGCAATTCATAAATTTGTCTTGCCGCATCCGGGTTCATCTGCTCCCCCTGTGCTTTGCGCATCTTTTCTTTCAGTCCAGCGTCCTCCGCCAGTTTCTTTCCCATCGCAATCTGCTCACTCATACTGCTGCTCGCAAACGACATCCCACGTTTCTCAAAAAAGCGAAGATTTTCTGTCTCACAGCCCGGAATCGGTCTTGTATGGATGATTGGAATCTTCTTGACTGCTGCCTCAGTGGAAGTCAACCCGCCAGGTTTTGTAAAAATCACATCCGACAGATCCATATATTCTGCCACATGAGAGGTAAAGCCCAAGATATGGACAGACGGATTGTCCAAGAACTGTCTCTGCAGCACGCTGCGCAGTTTTTTATTATTTCCGCAGATCACAATGATCTGTTCCCCATCGGTCAGCTGGCGTGCCAGGAGATGAACAAAAACCTGGAGTTTTCCAAATCCCATGCTTCCGCTCATCACCAGGTACAGAGGCGCACTCTCGGGAAGTTTTCTTCTTCTGCGTTCTTCCTCCCGATTTCCGCTGATGGAAAAGCTGCCCGAGACCGGAATCCCAAGCGGCGCAATCTTTTCTCTCGGTACACCGCGCTTCACATATTCATCTGCCAGATCTCTGTGCGGAATCACATACCGGTCACACTCGGTCTCCTCCCAGAAAGGGATGCATGTGTAATCTGTACCGATCGCTACCACCGGCGGTAGATCGATACCTTGTCTTTTCAAATGAGTGAGCGTCTCCGCCGGGTACAGATGGGGCGTCAGGATCGCATCAAATCTTTCCCTCTCCAGATAATTCTTAAGACGTTTCGCCATCAGTGCATTGGCATAGTAGACAGGCGACTTGCGCTTGTCCGAAGAAATCATCATTCCAAGGCGATAGACTCCCCCAAAAATCCTCGGAAAATCCTTTGCAATCTTGACATATGTCCCTCCTACGATCTTCGAAGTCCGTTCCCCCGCCAGACTCATCATATCCAACATCACTGCCTGGGAGCCTTCTCTCTCAATCTGCTCCACCATGGCACGCCCTGCCGCATTGTGTCCTTCTCCTGTGTTACACGATAAAATTAGAACCCTCATCGGTTACCTCCCTGTGGAAAAAGAGGCGCTGCGGTATCACCCGCAACGCCCTTGTCCTCTGTGTTTTCTCTTCTAATCTAAAATCTTAATCTCCTCGATCACCGGTTGATCTTCCCGCGCAACAGCCCCGTTATTGTCCTGGATCGGTGTCTGTGCACAAATCTGGTCAACTATTTCCATGCCTTCTGTCACATGCCCAAAGACAGCGTAGCTTCCATCGAGATGTTCACAGTCTCTCTGCACAATAAAAAACTGCGAGCTGGCACTGTTCATGTCGCCAGAACGCGCCATCGAGATCGCTCCTCTTTTATGAAGCAGTGGATTTTTTGCCCCGTTGTCTGGAAATTCTCCCACGATTCTCTGTTCTGAGCCGCCCGTCCCGTCATGGTTCGGATCGCCCCCCTGAATCATAAACCCGTCAATCACACGGTGAAAGGTCAGCCCATTGTAAAACCCTCTGCGCACCAAACCTACAAAATTTGTCACCGTGACCGGCGCATTGTCCGCATCCAGCTCTATCACCATTGTCCCATAGTCTTTCACTCTCATCTGCACATGGTGTCTGCCCGAGAGAGACCCCACCGCGCTGAAACCGTCCTGACTGATTTTTCCCTTGTTTTTGCTGCACTTCGACACCACAAGCCCCGCAAGCAGAACCGTTATGACAAATGCAATCAATTGTCTTACGTCCATATAATCTTTATCCCTTCTCTCTGTCCAAAGAATGTGATTATTGTAACACGGTTATCTCTGAACTGCAAGAAGATTCTCTTTTGTTCATTCCGCTTTCAGCGCACCAGAGAAATGTTTTTTCTTCACAACCGCATAACAGACCATATGTGCTGCTGCCGTGATGATCCACGAAATGGGGTATGAAATATACAGCATAAACAGCGAATGGTTCCATGCAAACACGGTAAAAATCCACAGCACACGGAATCCACAGGCTCCCGTCAGGGAGACAAGCATCGGCATGACAGAATACCCCATTCCCCTGATACTTCCCACCATCACATCCATGATTCCACACAAAAAATAGGTCAGACAAATCACCTGCATGCGCGCCAGCCCTGCCTCGATGACTTCCGAGTCCGAAGAATAGATGTGTAAGAGCTGATGACCGGCTGCATATGCGCTAAAACCCATGACCATCCCGATGATCGTGACAAGAATCAGACATCTCCCTAAAATTTTCCCGATTCGGTCATATTTTTTTGCGCCCACATTCTGACTTGTAAAACTCAGCGCTGTCTGATAAACCGAATTCATGGAGTTATAGATAAAACCCTCGATATTTGACGCTGCCGTGCTGCCTGCCATCGCTACCGAGCCAAACGAGTTGATGGACGACTGGATCAAAACATTGGAGAGTGAAAAAACAGCTCCCTGCATTCCTGCCGGCAGACCAATGCGGATCATTTTCAAAAGCTGACCAGAATGAATGTGTAATCCCTTCAAATTAAGATGGCACATCCCATCCATAAAGACAAGACAGCGCACAATCAGCGTTGCTGAAATCGCCTGAGAGATCACCGTTGCCAGGGCTACTCCCGCCACCCCCATCTTGAACACAATCACAAAAATTAAATTCAGACCGACATTTACGATCCCTGATGCAAACAAAAAATAGAGCGGTCTTTTTGTATCACCGATTGCCCTTAAAATTGCTGCGGCAAAATTATAGAGCATCACCACTGGCATTCCCATAAAATAAATACGAATATACAGCACAGACTGATCGATCACATCGTCCGGTGTTCCCATCAACTCCAAAATCGGTTTTGCCAGGACTAATCCCACCAGTATCAGAAAACACCCGCACAGCACGCTGAGTAAAACCGAAGTGTGAACCGTCTCAGATACATGTCTGGCATCTTTTGCCCCGTAATACTGTGCCACCAACACATTCGTTCCGATCGACAGACCGATAAACACATTGATCAGCAAATTGATTAAAGCACTCGTAGAGCCAACCGCAGCCAGCGCCTGACTTCCCGAAAATCTTCCCACCACAATAATATCTGCCGCATTAAACAGCAGCTGTAAGATTCCGGACAGCATCAGAGGAATCGCAAAGATCAAAATTTTCCCGAAAAGTGGTCCGTTACACATATCCATCTCATACGACTTTTTCATGTCCTTAATTCTCTCTCATTCCATACATTTTTCGATAAATCTCTCAAACATCCTCTGCATCTGCCTGTCTCCTGCGGATGCCATCATCTCCGGATGCCACTGCACACCGAGCACAAAGCTTCCCTCTTTTTTCTCAATCGCTTCGACCACGCCATCTTTTGCCTGTGCCGCCACAAAAAATCCCTCTGCGACGGCTTTGACTGCCTGGTGATGATGTGTATTGACCCGCACATGATCGCCAAAACATGATTGCAGAAAACTCTCAGGATGGATCGTGACCATGTGAGCAGCATCTGCACCTGGTCCTTTTTGGTTATGGCGTATGCAGCCTGGTCTCTGTACTTTCAGATCCTGATACAGGTTTCCCCCAAACGCCACATTGATCGACTGCACTCCTTTGCAGATCCCAAAGATGGGTTTCTTTTTCTCATATGCTTTTCTGATCAAAAGCAAGTCCGAGTCGTCCACCTCCCTCATAATAAAGCCCTGCTCTGTGAGTGCCTCCTCACCGTACAATTCTGGATCCATATCATATCCGCCTGACATGAGAATGCCATCCAGATGCTCCAGCACCTCCTCCACATCTCTCTCATCATGGCAAATTGGAAGAATCACAGGAATTCCCCCCGCATTTCTTATGCTGACTACATAGTCATGGTTGACATAGCTGCGGTACATACCAGGAGTCTTTCCTCCTTCCACAATCAAAATATTTCCTGCAATTCCTATCACTGGTTTCTTCATTTTCTCCACGTTACCTTTCTTCCTCAAATTCGACCTGTATCACACAGATTTCACTTTTTGTCCCGATTCTCATGTTCGGACCCCAGATTCCCACACCCGATGTCACAATGTTGTACATCTGACCTTTTTTCAGGCATCCCCAGGCATTCTCCCAGCCCAAATCGACTGCAAGATTTCCCGGAAAAATCTGACCACCATGCGTGTGACCACACAAATCAAGATCTGCCCCCGCTTCGGCAATCTCCTGCAGTTCTTTCGGCTGATGATCCATCACAAAAATCGGCTTTGATTTGTCAAGATCGCCTAAAAGTTCCCTCGGCGTCATTCTCCCATTCTCTATCTTTTTTGCTCTCGTCGCATCTTTTCTCCCGGCAAGGTAAAATTTGCCATCTATCAAGCGCACCTCATCATTGAGCATCACAATCCCGGCATCTTTTACAAAACGCTCCATCCGCTCATCGATCAGACCGCTTCCATCAGCATGGTGAAACGTAAAGCCCGCAAGAATCTTCTCGTTGATGTCATGATTACCCCAGCATCCATACACACCGCATTCCGCCTTGATCTCACGCAATGCTCTCTTGACTCTCTCTGGATTTTTGATCGCCTCAAATTCATTGTCGAACAGATCACCCGCGATACACACAAGATCCGGTTTCTGCCTGTTAATCTGGCTGACTATTTTTCTCGTCTGAATCTCTCCACTGTTATAGCCCAAATGCAAATCCGCTGCCAGTACAATCTTAAGAGACGTTTTCCCCTGCATTGCTTTTTCTACTTTTACATGATATGTGGTCACACGAATTTTTCTGGCATTGTGAATTCCATAAAGAATCAAACATACCATCACGGCAGCACAGATACTCCCTGCCACCTGCAAAGTGCGCCCTTCCTGCACCCATCCCCACCGCAGCAGCTTTGTTCCGATCATCCCAAAAACTTCCAGAGCGACGATCGGCATCAGCACATACAGAAAAATACCCAAGAAATAATTTCCCATATGTTTTAAGGCACGCCGAAGCTTCTCCGGCTTTTTGACCAAAAATCCCGTCAAAAGAGAACTTGCAAAAATCAGATAGATTGCCGCAAAACTCCACTGAAAGACAGAACTTTGAAAGACTGTGCTGAATTTTGCCATCCAGAAAAAGATACGCCATATTACATATACGTTCACGCCGATATAAATCGGTGCCAATAAAATTGCCGCCATACTGCTGCCTGTCTTTTTCTTTTTATTTTCCACGCTTTCGTACCTATTTTAGCACTATTCATTTTATCCTACAAGCCATCTATTCTTCTTCATAGCAAAATCGTATCCTTTGTTGCTAATTTTTCTGAAGCATAATTTTAACAATCTCTTTATCGGTGTCCTTCATCCCGACGCGCGCCAGTTTTCCCACATTTTGGATTGTATTTTCCACTCCTTTTGTGACAATCCCTTCCCCGCCGTAAAACTGATGACCGCTCTGATACATTTCATGTCCCAGAATTCCAGCTTCGACAGCCATCGAAATTTTTGCGGCGCAGGAAGACTTTGCCCCATCACAGATTGTCCCTGACAGGATCGCCACTGCATTTACGATTGTGTGCGCGACTTCCTCATACCCACCGCCACATAAAAAAGTAATTCCAGCGCCACATCCACATCCTGCACTGATCGCACCACAATATGCCGACAGACAGCCAATCCCCGTCTTCTGATGGATCGTGACCAAATCTGAGACCACGAGGGCACGGAACATTTCTTCCCGGCTCGCCTTGCGCTCCTGTGCATAGACAATCACTGGCACAGAAGCAGTGATGCCTTGGTTGCCGCTCCCGGAAAGGATACAGACAGGAAGTTCACAGCCATTCATCCTCGCATCAGACCCTGCCGCTGCCATCGCTTTCGCTCTCTGCCTGACATCGTTTGAACCGCCCGCATAAATCACCTTGCCCACACATGCGCCATAATCGCCAGAAAGTCCCTCCTGTGCGATCGCCATATTATACTGGACCTGCCTCTCCAAAAGCTCCTCGATATCCTTTATTTTCACCTCCTGTGCGAAGGTCACAATGTCCCTCACATTCAGCAGTGACCGGTCCGCTCCGGCTTCTTTTTCCTGCTGTTCTCCCATCTCCTGCAAAGTCTCGCCATTTTTTTCAATCAAAACCACGTTCGTATGGCGGTCTAAGATCCGAACCCTCGCCATGTCTTCTCCAACATAAGCTGTCAGATCAATCTCAAAAATATGTCCTGTGTCGATCTCCTCCACCGTGATCTCGCACTGCGCAAGAAAATCTAAAATGCGTGCCACATCGCTCTCACCTAGCACCGAAAGAATCTCTAATCTCTTCTCCGGCTGTGCTGCGATCACTCCGGCGGCAGCTGCGCTCTCAATCCCATGCATGCCACCGGTGGCAGGGACGACCACGCTCTTTACATTCTTTATGATATTTCTGCTCAGTCCCACTTTCATCTTTTTGGGCATACATCCAAGACGGTCACGCGCGATCGCTGCGGCATATGCAATCGCAATCGGCTCTGTGCATCCCGTCGCCGGAATTAATTCCTCTCTCAAAATTTCACAATATGTCCGGTACACTTTCTCTGATAAACTCATATCCCTGTCTCCTAACTCTCATTTTTTCTCGACTTTTTCTGGTATCGTCTTATCATCTATTATAGCAGAAAGCTCCAAAAAAGAAAGATTTGTCGAAAAATTGTTCTATACTCTATAGTATTTTCTTATTTTTTATGGTATATTTAAAAAAAGGACTTTCAGAATGGAGGTATTCTCATGAAACATCGTGTCATCACAATCAATCGTATGTACGGCAGCAATGGTCGTCTGATCGGCAAAGCTCTCGCCGAAAAACTCGGCATCGCATTTTATGACCAGGAACTCATCCATCTTGCCAGTGAAAAAAAAGACATCCCGGTCGAGGAATTCCAGAAAGTAGACGAAAAATGTGTCAGCATCTGGCGCTATCCTTCTAACAGCGAAATTCAGATGAGAGAACAATACCATTATTTTCCTATCAATAATGTTCTGTTCGAGGCACAGAGCGAAATCATCCGTTCTATCGCTGCCAGCGAAGACTGTGTCATTGTCGGTCGCTGTGCCAATGATGTTCTGGGAAATGACTGTCTGAGTGTCTTCATCTATGCGCCAGTGGAAGATCGCATCAAGACGATCATGGATCGTCTCGGTCGAGAAGAGCGAAGCGCAAAATCTCTTGTCCGAAAAATGGACAAGCAGCGTCGATCTTATTATGAATATTTCACTGACCATTCCTGGCTAGACATGACGCAGTATGATCTGTGTATCAACAGCTCTAAATTTTCCAGCGATCAGATTGTCGAAATGCTCGCCGCTAAATATCAGCTTCTCCCATAAATACGCTGTCCCTATCATCATCCATGCCTAACATCCATCACCTTTTGGCAGCTATCCCATTACACCAGAAAGAAGGTCTTTCCCGTGAACTTGAAATCTCTCCTTCCATCCAAGGCACGCATACTTTTCCAGCAAGCTTATTCTCTTCCTTTTCTTCCCTCTGAAATCGAAGTAGAATTTTCCTCTCGTCCTGCTGCAAAAAATTTTTATCTTCTCTCCTATCCTTACAAAAATCCGCTGAAAAATCAGGCAGTGGTCCGCCCCTACAGCTGTCTCTATATCGACCGCTATATCCTGAAATCCCAAAGTCCTCTGATCATGGTTCAGTTTGTCTCTCAGCTACGAGAACGAGGACTCTTGATTGCTATGTGCAGAGAAGAGCTTGAAAAGGCAAATGCCTTAGAAGCACGCATCGAAAAGATCAGAAATTTTTCCTCTCCTCAAGACATCATCAACCGTTTTATGGCAGTTCCCACCGACTTTGAAAAATTTTGTGCTGATTTATTTTCCCATATGGGCTATCGAGCCGTCGTCACCCCGCCTTCCAATGACGGTGGATACGATATCCGCCTTTTCCACGGCAAGGAGACGACACTCGTGGAATGTAAATGTTACTCCACAGCACACAAAGTCGACCGACCACTGATCCAAAAATTAGTCGGTGCCAATCGGAAAGAATGTGCTGACCATATGCTCTTTGTCACCACCAGTTCCTTTACATACCCTGCCATAGAATTTGCCCGCCAGACAAAAGTAGGGCTGATAGACGGCACGGATCTCATCTCTTTGATCCGCCGCTATCAGCCCCTCCATCCCGAGACATACTCCCCAATCACAGAAGCAGACTGGCGTCTGAATGCCAGTGATCTGATGTCTCATGTCCCGAGAAATCTCATCGGTTATCTTTAAAATTTTCTCCATGTGTCACGCACAAACAGCAATAACATCGGAAAGATTTCCAGCCTGCCGGCAAGCATGTCAAAAGTCAACACCATCTTCACCGGATTTGAGAAGATCGAAAAATTCGATGCCGGTCCGACCAGCTCGAGTCCTGGTCCGATGTTATTGAATGTTGCAGCCACCGCTGTAAAGTTCGTAATCAAATCTTTCTCATCAATCGAAATCAACAGCACTGATATCGCAAAAATCATCACATAGGCAACCAGAAATACATTGGTCTGGCGCACCACCTCATGTTCAACCGTCTTTCCATCAATCTTGACTTTTGTGACATTTCTCGGATGCAAAAATTGGTGTAGTTCCTTCTTCACCGTCTTAAACAAAATCAAAAGTCTCGAGACTTTGATTCCTCCTCCTGTGCTCCCTGCGCACGCTCCCACAAACATCAAGATGACAAGAATCGTCCGAGATGCCTGAGGCCAGAGATTGAAATCTGTGGTTGAATAACCTGTGGTTGTGATGATGGTCGCAACCTGAAAAGCAGACTGCTGCACTGCTTTTCCCACACTTCCATACAGGTGATAGATATCGAATGTAATCAGAAGAATCGCTGCGCCGATAATCCCAAAGTACCAGCGAACCTCCTCATTCTTTGTCGACTGTCTGATTTTTCCGATCAGAATAAGGTAATAGATATTAAAGTTAACCCCAAACAGAATCATAAAAATCGTCACTACGACCTGTATATAGACAGAATAGCCAGCGATACTATCGTTTTTAATTCCAAAGCCTCCTGTCCCTGCCGTTCCAAATGCTGTCGTCAGCGCATCAAATACCGGCATTCCTCCAAGCAGAAGCAAGATGATCTCCAGTACCGTCATTCCGATATAAATTTCGTACAAAATCTTTGCTGTCGATTTTACTTTCGGCACCAGACGACTGACGGTAGGTCCCGGGCTTTCCGCCTTCATCAAATTCATCTGGGAACCTCCCACCATAGGCAGAACGGCAAGCAAAAATACAAGAACGCCCATTCCTCCAACCCAATGTGTAAAGCTGCGCCAAAACAGCATACACTTAGAAAGTGCCTCCACATCATTTAAAATGCTTGCTCCCGTCGTTGTGAATCCGGAAACGGTCTCAAAGATCGCATCGATCAGGCTGGGGATTTCTCCGCTGAACCAGAATGGCAGAGCCCCCATGATACTCATCGCAATCCAGCAAAGCGCCACTGTGACAAATCCTTCCTTTGTATAAAAAATACGATTTTTCGGTTTCCGCACCGTCAATGGCAGTCCTATCAGCAGGCAGAGCAACATCGCCAGAAGAAAAGCCCATCCTGCCTTTTCCCTGTAGATCAGTGCGGTGACAAGTGCCGGCACCATCAGTCCTGCCTCGAGGTTTAACACCCATCCAATAATATATCCAATAATTGAATAATTCATTGTCTCCTCCATACCAGACCTGCACACTGCCATCTCTTCCAGCATGATGCAGGCGTATCCTGTTTCTGTGTTTTTATTTTTTCAAAATATCTTCGATATCATTGAGTCCTTTCTGTGTCGTCACAACGATGACGGTATCGCCAACCTGTATCATATCGTGACCGCGCGGGATTCTGATTTTTCCATGGCGGTTGATACAGCCGATCAGCAGGTTGTCTTTCAATTCAATATCCATCAGAGGGATGCCCACAACACTTGAATTCTCATGGATGGAAAACTCCAGCGCCTCCGCCCTTTTATCCAAAATATGGTACAGCGTCTCCACATTGCTTCCTATGGAATTCTGCATTGCCCTGACATACTGCAAAATATAGTCTGCCGTGAGATATTTGGGATAAATCACACTGCCCAGATCCAGTCTGTCGATCAGATGGTCAAATGAGATCCGGTTCACCTTCGTGATCAGCTTTGCCGATGTCTGATCTTTTGCAAACAGAGACAGCAAAATATTTTCCTCATCCATGTTCGTCAGAGTGACAAAGGCCTCCGTCCGCTCCAATCCCTCTTCTATCAGCAGTTTTCGGTCTGTCCCGTCCCCCTGCAAGACCATTGCCCCCGGGAGAAGCTCGCTTAAACGTTCACACCGCTCCTTTGATTTCTCCACAATCCGCACCTGGATCTTCATGTCCACCAGCTGCTTTGCCAGGTAGAATCCGATTTTTCCACCCCCGACAATCATACAATTTTTCACCTGATTTGTCTTAAGTCCTATCTTCTGGAAAAATTTTGCTGCATTCTGCGGCGATGCGATGATCGATACAAGATCACCGTCTCTTAAGACAAAATCACCGTTAGGGATATGGACTTCGTCGCCTCTCTCAACGCCCGAGACAAGCACATCACATTTTAATTGCTCCTGTAAGGAGGAAACCGCCACTTCATTCAGGTTGAATTCTGGTTTCACCCGGAATTTCAACAATTCTACGCGCCCTTTGGCGAACGTATCAATCTTGATCGCGGACGGGAAGCGCAATAGCCTTGCGATCTCCGTCGCCGTTGTAAATTCCGGATTGATAATCATAGAAATCCCAAGACTTTCTTTGATAAAACCGATCTCTTCACTGTAGACCGGATTTCTGACTCGTGCGATCGTCTGACAGCGCCCTGCCTTCTTTGCGATCAGACAGCACAGTAAATTCAACTCATCCGATCCCGTCACTGCAATCAAAATATCCGCGCTCTTGACACCAGCCTCCATCTGTGTGACAACGCTCGCTCCATTTCCAAGAATTGTCAAGGCATCTATCGTCTCCGGCACTTCCTGGAGCTGTGCCGGCGACTCATCGACCAGAACCACATCATGATTCTCCTCCACCAGCTGTTCTGCCAGGGTAACTCCTACTTTTCCGCATCCAATAATAATAATTTTCATATTATCCTTTCTTCCACCATACTTTTCTTCTGCTCACCGTCTGCTATGATGGGCAGCACACCATTCTGGCGAAACCTTTATTTTTCTATATATTGTCTTAGGAACTCATAGATTTGCACTTCTGTCGGCGGACATCCGTCGAGATGATGCACAAACTTTCCCGTACAGTGTCCAATCCCAAGCTCTCCTGTTTTTCCTCGATATCCCTGACCGATGCAGATCTTCGTCTCTATTTTTTCGAGCAGACCTTCTTCCTTCAAGCGCTGCAAAGCCGGAATCAGATATCCGTAGCAGGCACTGCATGATTCCACTTCCTCCACGGCATCTTTTAGTTCCACTACTTTTCTTGTCCTCGGAAGGATGTCATAAGTCTGCGCTTCATTCAGCTCCCGAAATACCGCTTTTTTCCAGTCAGCGCATCCCACGCCAAGTTTGCCTGCGATCTCTACATATGGCACCTCACTCACATCATATCCCATGAGGTGGCACACATAGGCATCACACAGCACCGGATCAGCCGCCGCCATGACACGGTTCATGACAACCGGATTTCCTCCATCCTCAAAATCCCAGTCACCACAGATATTATCCACCACAATAAAGTTCTGGCAAATCCCTGCGTTCAGATGGGCGATCGGTTCATGAAGCCCCATCGCATGAAAATGGCGTTTTTCTCCATTCGGGATCAATCCTTTCATGTTCTTCAGCGCACATGTAATCTTGGTCTGGCAATGTCCCTTCATGACAGGCACATTGATCAAAAAATCCAGATCTTTTGCGATCCTTCCTATCCTGAGTTCCATCCCTGCACAGTCATACAGGGCGCTCTTTTCTTTCTGCATATCGACAAAAGGAACCTGATAGAATTCCGAGAGTCGATCAAATCCGCACACTGCGATCGCTTCCTCTGTCCGATCTCCCACCCAGGATCCCTCCAGCATGAGGAGGTTATAGAAACCATTCTCCTGGAGATATTCAATAATCCCAGCGACAACCTCCGGATGGGTAGTCGCACCGAAAGAAGCATCTGTGGGAGATACTAAATTCGGTTTAATGCCAATCTTGCAGTCCTTATGCGGGATATGTGAACATAGATCCGCCTTCTGTAAAAGGCACTTTGTCATCTCTTTATACTCTGTGCCATAGATTGCTAAAATTTCATTCTGATTCACTGTTTTTCTCCTGTCTGTCGTTCTCTCTTCCCTTACCATGATAACGCTTGTCTCATAGTCCGTCAAGAAATTCCATTCTCTGACAGATCAAAAAAAATCCCCCGCTGTCGCCAACGGAGGATTTTTATTACATGTTCAATTATCTATTGTTCAGAGCTGCCTGAGCTGCTGCAAGTCTAGCAATCGGAACACGGAATGGTGAGCAAGATACATAGCTCAAACCAATCTTGTGGCAGAACTCTACGGAAGATGGATCTCCACCGTGCTCTCCACAGATACCTAATTTGATGCCTGGACGAGTATTGCGACCCTTCTTAACGGCCATCTCTACTAACTGTCCTACACCTTCCTGGTCTAATCTTGCGAATGGATCAGACTCATAGATCTTAGCTTTGTAGTAAGCATCCAGGAATTTTCCAGCATCATCACGGGAGAATCCGAATGTCATCTGTGTCAGGTCGTTTGTACCAAATGAGAAGAACTCAGCTTCCTCGGCAATCTTGTCTGCTGTCAGAGCTGCTCTTGGGATCTCGATCATGGTACCGATATGGTACTGCATGTCAGAACCTTTCTCGTTCTTAACCTGCTCAGCTGTAGCAACAACAACGTCTTTTACATATTTTAACTCTTTCACTTCGCCAACCAGTGGGATCATGATCTCTGGTGTGATGCGGTATCCTTTTTCTCTGGATACTTCGATTGCTGCTTCCATAACGGCTCTTGTCTGCATTCTTGCGATTTCTGGATAAGTTACAGCAAGACGGCATCCTCTGTGACCCATCATTGGGTTGAACTCATGCAGTTCATCGCAACGTTTCTGAACTTCTTCTGGTGTCAGTCCCATATCCTCAGCTAATGCCTTGATATCTTCTGGATCTGTTGGAACGAACTCATGCAGAGGCGGATCCAGATAACGAACTGTCATTGGTTTTCCTTCCAGAACTTCGTACATAGCTTTGAAGTCTGCTTTCTGGAATGGGATCAGTTCGTTCAGAGCTGCCTCTCTCTCTTCTGCTGTGTCGGAGAGGATCATCTTTCTGATCTTCGGAATTCTGTCCTCGTTGAAGAACATATGCTCTGTACGGCACAGACCGATACCTTCTGCTCCTAATTTCACAGCGTTCAGTGTATCAGCTGGTGTATCAGCGTTTGTTCTAACTTTCAGAGTCTTAAATTTATCTGCCCATCTCATGATTCTTCCGAAGTTTCCTCCGATAGAAGCTGGACGAGTCTCGATATCTCCCTTGTAGATCTTACCTGTAGATCCGTCTAAGGAAATGTAATCTCCCTCATGGAAGGTATATCCGCCAAGTTCGAATACTTTTGCTTCTTCATCAATTTTGATCTCACCGCATCCGGATACACAGCATGTTCCCATACCACGAGCAACTACGGCTGCGTGAGATGTCATACCACCGCGAACAGTCAGGATACCTTCGGAAGCATGCATACCTTCGATATCTTCTGGTGATGTCTCAAGACGAACCAGGATAACTCTCTCACCTTTCTCGTGAGCTTCTTTTGCTTCCTCAGCTGAGAAGTAAACTTTACCTGCTGCTGCTCCTGGGGATGCTGGCAGAGCGGAACCGATCACTTCACCTGCTTTTAATGCAGCTGCATCAAATGTCGGGTGCAGTAACTGATCGAGAGATTTTGCTTCGATACGGCAAACAGCTTCCTCTTTTGTGATCTTTCCTTCATCAACGAGATCACAAGCGATCTGCAATGCAGCCTGAGCTGTTCTCTTACCGTTACGTGTCTGTAAGAAGTACAGTTTGCCCTCCTGGATTGTGAACTCCATATCCTGCATATCGCGGTAATGGTCTTCCAGTTTGTGAGCGATTGACATGAACTCTTCGTAGCAATCTGGCAGATCCTCAGCCAGTTTGGAGATAGGCTGTGGTGTACGAACACCGGCAACTACGTCCTCACCCTGAGCATTGATCAGGTACTCGCCATAGATTCCTTTTTCTCCAGTAGATGGGTTACGCGTGAATGCAACACCTGTACCGGATGTGTTACCCATGTTACCAAATACCATTGCCTGTACGTTTACAGCGGTTCCCCAGTCTCCCGGGATATCGTTCATACGTCTGTAGACAATCGCACGTGGGTTATCCCATGAACGGAATACAGCTTTTACAGCTCCCATCAGCTGTTCCTTTGGATCCTGTGGGAAGTCTTCGCCGTTCATAGCGTTTTTATATACAGCTTTGAATTTTTCAACTAATACTTTTAAGTCTTCTGTTGTCAGTTCTGTGTCAAATTTTACACCTTTTTCTTCTTTTACTTCGTCGATGATCTTTTCAAAGAAGGACTTTGGAACTTCCATAACAACGTCAGAGTACATCTGGATGAATCTTCTGTAAGAATCATATGCAAATCTAGGATTTCCTGTCTTCTTTGCAAATCCTTCTACTGCAACATCATTCAAACCTAAGTTCAGGATGGTATCCATCATACCTGGCATAGAAGCTCTAGCACCAGAACGAACAGATACTAATAACGGATCCTGTGTATCTCCGAATTTTTTACCCTGAATTTTCTCTAACTCACCTAAAGCGGCAAAAATCTGCTGCTGAATTTCCTCAGCGATCTGTTTGCCGTTGTTGTAATAGTCCGTACAAGCTTCTGTTGTAACTGTGAAGCCCTGTGGGATAGGCAGACCCAAGTTGGTCATCTCGGCTAAGTTGGCACCTTTTCCACCCAGAAGGTTTCTCATATCTGCGTTTCCTTCTTTAAATAAGTAAACCCATTTTGCCATTTTCCTTCATTCCTCCTAAAATGTATTTATGTTGTACAGAGCAACAGCCCCAAACCAAAAGCCTCAAACTCTGTAAAACCATCTCACACGCGTGCAAGGTCGCACATATTTATTGTACCATATATTCCGATTCAGTCAAGTAATTTTCCAAAAAAAAGAAACATCAATCAAAGAATTTTTACTGCTGTTCTTCCCTGGGAGACGTTTCTTTTTTTATTTTTTATTTTCTATTTTATTTTAATACCAGATGACGTGGAATACCGTCTACCATAACAGGCTGATAATCACCCTGAATCAGAGGTTTCACGTAGTTGAGGAATTCCTCTGTCACATACGTTCCATCTTTGCTGATCCAGTTTCTCGGTACCAGTTTCTCATCGTTTGCAATCTTATGCACATCATAGATACCTGTTGCACACTGATATGGATCGTCAGATACACGGTCGATAACAACCATCTTTCCGCTATCTCCCTCATCTGCTGCCTTCACAGCTGCACCACCTACCATGAATGCCTCGTTGATATCCACGCGGGATGCGATATGAGAAGCACTTCTCTGTAAAGTACTGAATTCCACTCCACGCGTCTTGCATCCGATCTCTGCTGCCACAAGGTGTGCCAGATAATCTGCGGTACCGCTCAGCTGCTTATGTCCGAAAGCATCTACATAGTCTCCATTGCCTGCGGAAAGTTCACATACGTAGCGTCCGTCCGGAAGTTTGATACCTTCAGAAACTGCTACAACAACGGAATGTTTCTTCTTGAGCAGAGCGCGGATTTTCTCGATGAATTTCGGAACTTCAAATGGAAGTTCTGGCAGATAAATCAAATCAGGACCTTCGCAGTCTTCTCCTTTTGCAAGTGCTGCGGCACCTGTAAGCCATCCTGCATTTCTTCCCATAATCTCAACAATTGTGACAAGATCTTTCTTGTAGCTCAGTCCCAATCCATCGCGAATCACTTCTTTTACGGATGCTCCGATATATTTTGCAGCGGAACCGTATCCTGGTGTATGATCTGTCAAAGCAAGGTCATTATCGATTGTCTTCGGAACACCGACAAATTTCTGTTTCTGTCCTGTCAGCACCGCATAGTCTGATAATTTCTTGATTGTATCCATGGAATCATTTCCACCAATATAGATAAAGCTATCGATCTCCAGTTTATTCAGAATGTCAAACACTTTCTCATAGATTTCGCGATCTTCATGGATCTCCGGCAGTTTAAAACGGCAAGATCCAAGAAAAGCGGACGGTGTTCTCTTTAACAGCTCGATATCCAGATTATTTTTGATGTATTTTGACAAATCCACATAATTCTCATCTAAGAATCCCTGGATTCCATGGCGCATACCATAAACTTTGTTAAATCCTCTGTCCTTTGCTGTCTTGTACACTCCTGCTAAGCTGGAGTTGATGACCGCTGTCGGTCCGCCTGACTGTCCTACAATTACATTTCCTTTCATTTCTAAATACCTCCATTTAGTATATCCAAACTTCTTGTTGATCATTATACCAATAATATATATTTTATACAATAGTTTTTTCTACATTTTTCAAAATTTCCCTGTTTTTTTCATGATTTTATTCATTTTCGACTTCATTTTTACCTTTTATTTTTCTGTTTTTTACAATTTCCTTTTCTCACTTTTTGCCTTTTAAAACACGACCTTCCCCTCCATTTTCTCTTTATCCTATCATCACCAGGCAAACCTTCCTGTGCCTTACAATAATTTTTGTCCAAAAGAAAAAACAGCATTTTTGCTGCCTTTTTTGCCGAAAAAATGCTGTTTTTCTCTTCAAAGATCATTTTTTAAAATTCAAATTTATCTGCAAAATAACTCTCTAACTCGTCGATCTTGATTCTCACCTGCTGCATCGTATCGCGGTCACGGACAGTCACTGCACCGTCTGTCTCGGAATCGAAATCATATGTCACACAGAATGGAGTTCCAATCTCATCCTGACGTCTGTAACGTTTTCCGATGTTTCCTCTGTCATCGAATTCACAGTTGTACTTTTTCGAAAGCATTGCAAATACCTTCTCTGCACCTTCGTTTAATTTCTTTGACAGCGGCAGCACGCCCACTTTGACTGGTGCCAGAGCCGGATGGAAATGGAGCACAGTTCTCATATCTCCGCCTTCCAGCTCTTCCTCGTCGTATGCGCTGCACAGGAATGCCAGCACGACACGGTCTGCTCCAAGTGACGGCTCGATCACATATGGGATATATTTCTGCTTCTTCTCATCATCAAAGTAAGACATATCTTCTCCAGAGACATTCTGATGCTGTGTCAGATCATAATCGGTTCTGTCTGCGATGCCCCAGAGTTCTCCCCATCCAAACGGGAATAAGAATTCAATATCGGTTGTTCCTTTGCTGTAGAAGCAAAGCTCTTCTGGAGAATGATCTCTCGCGCGCATCTCCTCGTCTTTCATTCCCAGAGATTTCAGCCAGTTGATGCAGAATGTTCTCCAATACTGGAACCATTCCAGATCTGTTCCCGGCTCGCAGAAGAATTCCAGCTCCATCTGCTCAAATTCTCTTGTGCGGAATGTAAAGTTTCCTGGTGTGATCTCATTTCGGAATGATTTTCCGATCTGTCCGATACCGAATGGAATTTTCTTTCTCGATGTTCTCTGTACATTTTTGAAATTGACAAAGATTCCCTGTGCTGTCTCCGGTCTCAGATACACTGTATTTTTGGCGTCTTCCGTCACACCCTGGAATGTCTTGAACATCAGGTTGAACTGACGAATATCTGTAAAATTATGTTTTCCACATGTCGGACACGGAATGTTGTTCTCTTCGATAAAGTTCTTCATCTTTTCCTGAGACCATGCATCCACAGATTCCTCCAGCTTGATCCCTTTTTCTTCACAGAAGTCCTCAATCAGTTTATCTGCACGGAATCTCTCATGACACTCCTTACAATCCATCAAAGGATCACTGAAACCGCCGAGATGACCGGATGCAACCCAAGTCTGAGGATTCATCAGGATCGCACAGTCCACACCTACGTTGTATGGATTTTCTGTGACGAACTTTTTCCACCATGCCTGTTTTACATTGTTCTTCAGTTCTACACCTAAATTTCCGTAATCCCAGGTATTGGCGAGACCTCCATAGATCTCAGATCCCGGATACACAAACCCTCTTGCCTTGGAAAGCGCTACAATTTTTTCCATTGTTTTTTCCATTTTTTTAATCTCCTATCTGTACAAATTATTCTGAAAGTCCCGGACATTCCGCCACTTGATGCTTCTCGCACTGAAAAAAGGGGGGACTGCTCGTTCTGTGTTCAGAATATTTTATACTTTATTCTCCAATTCGTCAATTCCCTTATTGCTCTCTCCTCTGTTTTCTTATAGATTCACTATAAAAGCCCAGTCTCAGTGAACGGCAGGCAGGGCGCTTGCGCATCTGGCTGCGCGGACACTAGAGACGCTAACCCGTATGAGCATAAAAGCCTCGCGACTGAAAAGAGCGGGGCGATATGCGAATACGAGGTAGGATTGCGAGAGTGCCTCAGGCACGGAGCAATCCGGTGGGCTTTTATGATTGGTAATGACGCCGCCAGGCGTCATATCCGTTTACTCTAAAAGTCTGCCGCCTCACAGGCTTTACTCTATCACTTATAGATGATGTAGAAGAGATGCGTTCCGTCTTCCTGTTCCTCCATCGGACTGCCTTCCATCACTTCCGGATTGATCACCGGTATGCCGGAATCATTGACCTGAACCTCTGCTGTGGTCTGAGGAGCCTCCTGACCGGTTATCACCTGTCTTTTTCCGAGCATCTCTACATTGCTGCTGACAAACACAATGTCGCCCGGAACTTCCACAAGAAGCTCTTCTTCCAAAACGATGACATTATAATTTTTCGTCGCAAGCACTGCCTCTTTGCCGAGAGCTTCGTCTGTTCTCTCTCCTTTTTCCACCTTAAAAAAGCTTCCTTCCAGCCCATACTCTGTCCCGTAAGCGCTTGCAAGATCTCCCAGATAAAATTCCACCTGATTCATTTTCTGATAATCAGCCGCTGAATCATAGGATATCTGTAATGTAGCCTGTCCATTCTCAACCTCATACTGATCGACTTTCACATATTTTGCACCAGCACTCGCATTATATGAATCTACTGTCTCATCGATCATCCTCTCTAATTCTTCCGGGTCATAATAGGAACGATCCAAGCTTTCTTTGATTACACTGACAATGCTGCCGTTCTTTTTTACTGAAATTCCTGTCTGATCCGGTTTAAATTTACTGCATCCCGTGACCAGACCTGCAACCATCGCTGCAACCAGGAGTAACTTTATCTTCTTCATCTTTGCCTCCTAATGCCGCTCCTGACGCGGCATATAATTTTTACCATTATACATTTAAATCCTTGCCTTGTAAAGAGGACATCTCCTCTAAAATCTCCAGGGATTTAAAATTCCGATCCTGGTACTGTCTGCAAAGTCTTTTCATGATTTTTTGAAAATCTCCGAGCGTCTCCTGCGTCAATGTAAACGTATAAAGTTTCTCGATCGGCGCAGCAATGACATACTGAAGTGTATACCGCACGGAATCTTTCAAATAGATTCCTTCCTGACTTTCTTTGCAGCATTCCTCGCAGAGCACACCATTTTTCTCAAAGACAAATCGTTTGAGATTCTCTGTTCTTTTACAGCAGACACACGCAAACACTTCCGGATATTCTCCTTGAATCACCATCGCCTTCAATTCAAAGACCGCTCTCACCAAACGGTTGTCCAGGTGCGGATTCATCAGGGCGCGCATGGATTGATAAAGCAGCTTTAAAAGCTCTGTCTCGTCTTCATTCTCCTGCGCATAATATCCAGCCAGTTCCAAAAAGTAAAACCCGTAATATGCCTCCTCCAGACTTGAGGCAAGTTCTCGGAAATAGTTCGTGATCTGTGCCTGAACCAGCGTGTATGCCGTCTTTCCTTCGTAGACTGAGAAAGTTCCAAATGCAAAGGGATTTGTCGCTGCCAGCAGACTGCTGTTTTGTCTGCGTGCTCCCCGCGCAAACGCTGTAATCTTTCCCCGCTCTTTCGTCAAAATCACAACTCTCTTGTCAAACTCTCCATTCGGAGCGGCAAAAAGTACCATCCCTGTCACCACTGTCTGCATTTTTCACACCTCATTTCTCACTCAGACCGTCGTATCGTTTTCTGTAGTAACTCCAAAGCGTGTTAAATTTCTTTTTTATCATATCCAAAGTTCTTAATCATAAAATCACTGTCACGCCAGTCTTTTTTCACCTTCACCCAAAGCTGCAGATTGACTTTCTGTTCCATCATATTTTCAATCTCTCTTCGCGCTGCCGATCCGATTTTTCGGAGCATTGCGCCTTGTTTTCCGATGATAATCCCTTTGTGCGACTCCCTCTCACAGATAATCGTCGCCTCGATATCGATGATATTCTGACCTTTTCTCTCTCTCATCTTCTCAATGGAGACCGCGATACCGTGCGGGATTTCTTCGTCAAGACTGCGCAGCGCCTTCTCACGGATCAGTTCTGCCACAATCTGCCTCTGCGGCTGGTCTGTCACCGTATCTTCATCATAAAACTGTGGACCATATGGGAGATATTTGAAAATCATATCAACAATCTCCTGTGTATTGTTTCCTTTCAGTGCAGACACTGGGATAATCTCAGCAAAATCGTAAATCTTGCGGTAGGTGTCAATGACAGCTAAAATTTCTTCTTTCTTTATAGTATCAATCTTGTTAATCACTAAAATGACCGGTGTTTTTATCTTCTGGAGCTGCTGCGCGATGTGACGTTCTCCGGCACCTATAAAAGTCGTAGGCTCCACCAGCCAAAGCACCACATCAACCTCCTGCAAGGTACGTTCTGCAACATTGACCATATACTCGCCCAGCTTATTCTTTGCCTTGTGGATCCCCGGGGTATCCACAAAGACAATCTGTCCTGTCTCACTTGTATAGACCGTCTGAATACGATTTCGTGTCGTCTGAGGTTTGTTTGATGTGATGGCAATTTTCTGACCTATCAGATGATTCATCAGTGTCGATTTTCCCACATTCGGTCTCCCGATCAAGGTTGCAAAACCAGATTTATACGCCTTATTTTCCATATCGTTCCTTTCCTGTTCTAAGCTTTGATCAGAGGTTTGATTTCCATAAATAAATCCTGATCCTGTTTGATTTTTTCTTCATTTCCGATGACACAGATTGCATCTTCTCTCAGGATTGCCTCCATCAAAGGTGCAAGTGCACGGATTGCCTCCTGATCTGCGTTTAAAATCTCGTCCCTTTCCTTCTGGAGATCTTCATAGGAAAGATTTCCTAGATAGGCATTTAAAGAACGTCCTCCCTTCGCCGCCGGATTCATCGGAGTGTCAAGTTCACTGATTGTTCCGATGATATATTTCAGCATATCTCTGTCATCCACTGTAAAGTTTCTCACAAACTCCGGAATTCCCTCATAAACTTCGTTCGTTTTTCTCAAATTCGGGTCACGATACGACACAAAGTAAGAACTTCCCGTTCTTCCAAATCCACTCATGCAGCCGTAGGCGCCGCCTTTGACGCGCACATTCACCCAGAGATACTCATAGCTCATGATCACCTTTAAGACACGCAGCGCTCCTGTATAAGAATAACCTTCTTTTGCATAGCTGCCCGCTCTCGCTACATACTGAATCTTCGAGGAAGTGCCAAATGCCTCGTTTTTCTTCACCGTGACAGGATAGTCGTTGACACATGTTTCCTCTCTCTCGGGCAGCTTTTCTTTTAACTCCTCCACAAGCGCTCTCAACGGCATAAATCCTTCGTCATCTGCCGTATAGCTGACCATCAGTCTTTCTCTCGTAAAAATCTGTTTTGCCAGCGCCTCCAGTTTATCCATCAGCATCTCTTTTCTCTGATCAAAATTTGCCTCCAGATCGGCGATCACACGGTAATAATCAATGCCTCCTGTCATCTCGCTGAACGCTGCCGCTGTCGAATAATATGCCATTGCGTGCGTCGCAGAAGTCGTATGTCCCGATGAATTTAATCGCATCTCGAGATGCGATTTTTGCTCAGACAAAATCTCATACAGACGTTTTTCATTCCGCAATTTGGAACTAAATATCATCTCCTCGATCATCTCAAAGACAAATTTCAACTGCGGATACAATGCTTTGCCCCGCCACTCGAACATCGCGCGATATTCGTTTTCTTTCTTGAAATCAGAATAGAGGCACAGTCCAGCCGAGATTCCGCCGCTGTAGATATTGATCTCATTGGACAATTCGCCGTATGTGTAGTGCTCCGTGTCCACCATGCCGAGGACTGCTTTCAAAAGGCTTAAATACGGCAGATCTTCACTCTTTACTCCTCTCGTGTCAAACAACAGCTTCAAATATCCAATGCCGTTCGTGTACATATTGTGGTGCAGAATCAAGGTATCTCCCAGATAATGCTCTTCATTATAAAGCGGAGCTGTCTCTTTTTTGATGTCTTCCTGTCTCAGCATCGGGATCGCTTCGAGTTCTTCTTTTGTCGAAGGTGTCTCCTGAAATTCACGCAGTTTTCGCGTCTTCTCCACCAGCTCTTCGATCTCTTTCTCAGAAAGGCTTGCCTTGTAAGCAGCCAGTTTTTCCCGCAATTTTTCATCCGCCTTTGCTGTCAGTCCCTTCTCCGGCTCTGCGACCAGAAGCGTTGTATGTGGATTCTCGAGAATCCATTTCTGGATTAAATCTTCAAAGTAGGAAGTCTCCAGTTTTTCTCTCAGATCCTGGAACACTGCAAGCTGTTTCAGATAGGCAAACGGTTCATTCTCGTCGTACAGCCAGCTGTCCATACAATCGATTCCATAGATTAATCCCTTCGGAAAAGAGCCATAATCTGCCTCACGGAATTTAAATTCCATGTTGTTAATGCCAGCGAGAAGAGCCTTTTTATCCACTTCATGTTCGATCTGGCGCTGTAACTCCTCCCGGATGATACGCAGGAATTTTTCTTTGTCCGAAGCATTTGCATACTTTGCCGTCACAGAGAACACCGGCTGATACGTTCCGCTGTCATAAGATCCCATGATATCTTTTCCCACTCCGGCATCGAGAAGGGTCTGTTTTAAAGGCGCTCCAGGTGCAGATAAAAGCGCATATTCCAACACCGCAAATGCATTGGCAAGCTCCACATCAAGGCTCGTCCCGATCACTGCATTGTAAGAAAGATACGTGTTATCCTGCTCGGATTCTTCGTTGGAAATCGAATATTTTTTGTAGACTTCTCTCATCTTGTCAAACGATTTTTGCAGCGGGATCATAGAATCAATTTCTTCTTTTTCATACTTGCTTAAATACTCCTGATCCAGCCATCTTAAACGCTCCTCCATATCTGCATTTCCATACAGATAGATATAGCTGTTCGACGGGTGATAATATTTTTTGTGGAATTCCAAAAACTGTTCATACGTCAGATCCGGGATACAGGCTGGATCCCCTCCTGACTCACAGCCATATGTCGTATCCGGGAAAAGAGAATTCATGATCTCCCTCTCAATCACATCCTCAGGTGACGAGAAGACACCTTTCATTTCATTGTAGACAACACCATTGTATGTCAGCTCATCCTCCGCATTTTCGAGTTGGTAGCTCCATCCCTCCTGGCGGAAAATCTCCTCTCTGCGATAGATGTTCGTCTCAAATACCGCATCCATATAGACATGCATTAAATTGCAGAAATCCTTGTCATTACAGCTCGCAACTGGGTACATCGTCTTGTCAGGGTACGTCATTGCGTTCAGAAAGGTATTGAGAGATCCTTTTACCAGCTCTACAAATGGATCTTTCGACGGAAACTTCTTGCTCCCACAAAGCACGCTGTGCTCCATAATATGAGCCACACCTGTACTGTCCGATGGCGTCGTGCGAAATGTGATATGGAACACCTTATTGTCATCATCATTTTCCAGAATAAGCACTCTCGCTCCACTTTTCTTATGTTTTAAAAAATATCCCTCAGAATGAATATCGTCGATCGTCTCCTGTCTGACCAATTCATACTCGGGAAGATTCTGAATCTGCATCTTATTTCCTCCATGTATCCAAATTTTTCAAGTCATGATAAATCGTTATTTATTATAACACTGATTCAAAATCATGGGAAGCCATTCTTTTGGACGATTGTCTTTTCTCTTCTTTTTCCCGTCAAAAAAGCTCTCTCACACCTCTTTTCATGCACTGGGCACAACATGAGATGTGGGAGAGCTCCATATATTGTAATTTTTTTATTCGATCACGCCGCCTTCTACGACAAGGCTGTCTTCGTAATCAAGACCGTAGGTGTCGACAAGCGTCGCCTCATAGTCGGCATGGAAGAAATTTTCTTCGCCCAGCACTTTGATTTCCTCATTGAGCCAATCCAGGAGCGTGTCATTTCCCTTCGATACGGCAGGTGCAATGGTATCCTGACTTCCAAGGGAAGGAATTCCAACCGTATAGCCCTCATTCTGCAATGCAAATGCGATCACCTCTGTGTTGTCATTTGCCCATGCGACTCCGTTTCCATTTTCCAGTGCATTTTTGGCATTTGCGTAGGTGTCATATTTCTGAAGCTTGATATCCGGATAATTTTCAATCAGATACATCTCTGCCGTTGTCCCTGAAATCACAATCATCGCATCCTCTTCGTTCCAGTCATCCAGGCTTGTGATGACATTGGAATCTGGGGATACCACACCCAGAGCCACGTTCATGTACGGCAGCGCAAAATCCACTTCCTCCGCGCGCTCTTCGGTGACCGTAAAGTTGGCGAGAATGATATCTACCTTTCCTGTCTGCAGATATTCAATACGATTTGCCGCTTCTGTGGAAATAAAGTTCACTTCCACACCGAGATCTTCTCCGATCCGGTTTGCGAAATAGATATCATATCCTTGATATTCTCCATTCTCATCGACATAGCCGAATGGATTTTTGTCTGAAAATACGCCGATGTTGATGCTTCCAGAATCCTGGATCTCATCGAGTGTGCGATATACGTCATCGCTGTCCTTAGCTTGTGCTGTCATCGACAGAGCAAATGTGAGAGAAAGTGATAATGCTACAATTTTTTTCCGGTTTTTCATAATGTTCTACTCCTTTACTTTATGTTTTTTTGATTATGGTAAATCCCCTCTCTATGCATTTTGTTCCTCGCATTCAGAGTGATGGACTTGCTTGATTCGATTAAATTCAAATGTGTGTAAAAATTTCCTTGCGCGTTCTGTCTTTGGATGCTCGAAGAAGTCCTCCGGAGAGCCATTCTCCACAATTTTTCCGCCATCCAGAAACAAAATCCGGTCTGCGATCGCCCGCGCAAACTGCATCTCGTGGGTCACGATGATCATCGTTTTACCCGAATCCGCCAGACCGAGTATGACATCCAGCACCTCACGGACCATCTCCGGGTCGAGGGCTGCAGTGACTTCATCGAAAAGCAATATTTCCGGGTGCATGCACAGTGCCCTCACAATCGCGACGCGCTGTTTTTGCCCGCCTGACAATTCTCTCGGATAGCTGTCCGCCTTCTCTTTCAGGTTGACACGCTCCAGCAGTGCGTATGCCTCCTTCTGAACCTCATCCTTTTTTCTTTTTTGTACCTTGCACGGTGCGATCATGATATTGTTCAGCACACTCAGGTGAGGGAACAGGTCATAGCTCTGAAAAACCATGCCAATCTTCTGGCGCAGCTGTGTGAGATTCTTTCCATCCGGATTGACGATCTCGCCATTCAGCTTGATTTTTCCAGACTGGATTGGCTCCAGAGCGTTGATACATCGCAGCAGTGTGCTCTTTCCACATCCACTCGGTCCCACAACGACAATCACCTCGCCTTGGCGAACCTGAAAGCTCATGTCATCTAAGACCACGTTTTTTCCATAGCTTTTTGTCACATTTTCTACGGACAATAGTATTTCGCCCATCTCCTTCACCTCCATTTCCGCTCCAGATATTTTGCCAGCAGGCTGATCGGCCAGCAGGCAAGAAAATATAAAAGAAGTACTGTGAGATAAACTCCAAACGCTGCATTTGGGCTCGCCATTCTGTTCGCCTCTATAATCTGCTGTGCCACTTTGATCACCTCGACAACACCAATCATCAGGATCAGACTCGTCGTCTTGATCATTCGCGTGATCAAGTTGATCGATAACGGGATCAGTCTTCGGATTGCCTGTGGAATGACAATGTACAGATACGTCTGTGCCCTGTTAAATCCGAGTGCTTCACTGCTTTCATACTGATGAATCGGAATCGAGATCAATGCTCCCCTCACCAGGTCACTCATCTCGGCTGTGCCCCAGAGGGTGAACACAATGACCGCGGAAGTTTCTCCTGACAGATTCCATCCAAAGGCTCTTGTCGTCCCAAAGTAACAGAGGAATAACAAAACCATCTGCGGCATGATCCGGACAAATTCAAGATAAATTCTCAAAATTGCTCTGACACCCCGGTTTTTCCATGTCATCAGTGCGCCCAGAAGGATTCCAAGCGGGATACTGATCACGACAGCAATCAGGCTGATCTTCAGCGCCACCCCTATTCCTCCCAGAAGTCTGACCATATTTTTTCCCTTAAAAAGTACCTCAAGACCCAAATCCGGCATAGCGCAGCCTCCTTTCCAGCAGGCTCCCCAGCAGAGATACCGACAGCAGAATGATCAGATAAAAGACAACCAAAAGGAATAAACTCTCTGTCGTTTTTGAGTAAAGCCCAATCAAATCTTTTGCTGTGAACATCAGATCCATCAGGCTGATTGCGCTGAACACACTTGTCTCTTTCAGCAGAAAGATCACATTCGCGACAAATGCCGGAATACTTATAGATATTGCCTGAGGCAGGATAATATGCCACATCGTCTGAAAATGATTCATGCCAAGGCTGTACGCACTTTCTCTCTGGATATCCGGGATTGCCTCCAGCCCGCTCCGAAACGCCTCCGCCATATAACTGCCTCCCAAAAAAGCGAGTCCTGCGATGCCACAGGTCTCGGCATCTGTCCGGATGCCAATTTTCGGAAGACCGTAATAGATAAAAAACAGCTGAATGAGAAGCGGGGTATTGCGGCTGATCTCTATGTACACAGAGACGATCCTTCGCAGGAACGGTATCTTAAAATACTGTATCAGCGCACAGAAAAGTCCTATCAGGATAGCAAAGACAATTCCTGCCAAGCCAAGTCTGACTGTCAGCAATGCAGCCTTTTTATATAATGGCAGATAATTGATTAACACATCTATTCTCATGCTCATTTCCTCCTCTCCTGCCTTCAAAGATTTCTTCTCTCATAATTATATGTATGATGTTGATCACCATTTTGATCTCTCCAAATTCGATGTCAGTATCATACACCCATTTTCCTACTTTATCAATAGGTTTACTCTGTTTTTGTGTCAAAAAAGGAGCACCGCTCCATGGAAATCTTTCCACAGAGCAGTGCTCTTTTATGGGTATCTATACCCTTATCTTTTCAATTATTCTTCTCCGCCGTACAGCTTGATCAGCTTGTTCAGGTATTCGTATCTCTCCTTAGCATAGCCTTCGGATTTAGCGAATAACTTAGCAGCTCTGTCTGGGTTGGAACGTTTCAGAGAATTGTAACGAACCTCGCCATCCAGGAATGCCTGGTAGTCTTCTGTTGGAGCCTTGCTGTCTAATGAGAATGCTGGTTTTCCTTCTTCCTTCAGCGCTGGGTTGAAGCGGAAGCAATGCCAGTATCCGGACTTAACAGCTAACTCTTCCTCTGTCTGAGCTTTGCTCATACCTTTCTTGATACCGTGGTTGATACATGGAGCGTAAGCGATGATCAGGGATGGTCCCGGATAAGCCTCTGCCTCAGAGATTGCTTTTACGGTCTGGTTGTAATCAGCACCCATAGCGATCTGTGCCACGTATACATAACCGTAGCTCATTGCGATACTTGCAAGGTCTTTCTTCTTTACTTCTTTTCTTGCTGCAGCGAACTGTGCGATAGCACCTGTAGGTGTAGCTTTTGAAGACTGTCCACCTGTGTTGGAGTAAACCTCGGTATCGAATACCATGATGTTGATATCCTGTCCACTTGCCAGTACATGGTCAACACCGCCGAATCCGATATCGTATGCCCATCCGTCACCACCGAAGATCCACTGGGATTTCTTAGCCAGGTAATCTTTGCTCTTTAAGATATCCTGAGCTTTCTCACATCCGCAAGCTTCCAGAGCAGCGATCAGTTTATCTGTAGCAGCACCGTTTGTTGCGCCACAGTTGAAAGTATCCAGCCATGCCTGTCCGGCAGCTTTCACTTCTTCGTTTGTTCCGTTTGCAACAACGTCTTCTACTTTTGCTTTTAATCCGTTACGGATTGCTTTCTGAGCTAACAGCATACCATATCCAAACTCAGCGTTATCCTCGAACAGAGAGTTGCTCCATGCTGGACCCTGTCCCTTAGCGTTTACTGTGTATGGTGTGGATGGTGAAGAGTTACCCCAGATAGAAGAACATCCTGTTGCGTTTGCAATGTACATTCTGTCACCGAATAACTGTGTGATCAATTTAGCGTAAGGTGTCTCACCGCAGCCTGCACAAGCTCCTGAGAACTCAAGTAATGGCTGTTTGAACTGGCTTCCCTTAACGGTATTGTCTTTGAATTTCTCAACAACGTCTTCTTTGATTGGCAGAGTTACTGCGTAATCGAAGTATTTCTGCTCGCCTAAGTTTGCTTCCAGGTTTTCCATAGCCAGTGCCTTTGCACCTTTCTTTCCTGGGCAGACATTTGCACAAGAACCGCATCCTGTACAGTCTAAAGCAGAAATTGCCATTGTGAATTTATAGTTTGTCATACCAGTCAGTGGTAATGTCTTTAATCCTTCTGGTGCAGCAGCTACTTCTTCGTCTGTCATAGCGATTGGACGGATAACTGCGTGAGGACATACATAAGAACAACGGTTACACTGGATACAGTTTTCTGGATTCCATACTGGAATGTTTACTGCGATACCACGTTTCTCATATGCAGATGTACCAGATGGTGTTGTACCATCAACATAGTCGTTGAATGCAGATACTGGCAGTGTGTTTCCTTCCTGAGCAGAAACTTTTGCCTGGATGTTGTTAACGAAATCAACTGCATCTTTTCTTCCGCTTGTAGCGTGTGTCAGAGTCAGTCCTTCGTCAGCTGCATCTTTCCAGCTCTCTGGAACCTGTACTTCTACAACCTGTTTTGCACCAGCTTCGATAGCAGCCCAGTTCTTAGCAACAACGTCATCACCCTTACGTCCGTATGTAGCCTTTGCAGCAGCTTTCATCAGGTCGATTGCTTTCTCCTCTGGAATGATATCTGCCAATTTGAAGAATGCGGACTGTAAGATTGTGTTGATACGTGTTGGTCCCATACCGGTCTCGATACCGATCTTAACACCGTCGATCACATAGAATTTAATTCCATGGTTTGCGATGAATGCTTTTACCTGTCCTGGCAGATGTTTCTCAATACCTTCCATATCCCATGGGCAGTTCAGCAGGAATGTACCACCGTCTACTAACTCCTGAACCATGTTGTACTTTCTTATATAAGAAGGATTGTGGCAAGCTACAAAGTTTGCTTTGTGGATCAGATAAGTAGATTTGATTGGTTTCTTACCGAAACGTAAGTGGGACATTGTAACACCGCCGGATTTCTTTGAATCATAGTCAAAGTAAGCCTGAGCGTACATATCTGTGTTGTCACCGATGATCTTGATGGAGTTCTTGTTGGCACCTACAGTACCGTCAGCTCCCAGACCCCAGAATTTGCAGTTGATGGTTCCTTCTGGTGTGGTAACGATTGGAGCGCCTGTCTCCAGAGACAGATGTGTGACATCATCCACGATACCTACTGTGAATTTCTGTTTTGTTGTGTTCTCATAGATAGCAACGATCTGTGCAGGTGTTGTATCTTTGGAACCTAAGCCGTAGCGTCCTGTGAAGACTGGAACAGCGTCGAATTTAGATCCTTTCAGTGCAGCAACAACGTCCAGATACAGTGGCTCGCCCATAGCTCCTGGCTCTTTTGTTCTGTCCAGAACAGTGATCTGTTTTACGGTCTCAGGGATTGCTGCAATCAGAGCTTCTGCGCTGAATGGTCTGTACAGACGAACTTTTACAACACCAACTTTTGCGCCTGAAGCCATCATGTAGTCGATGGTCTCCTCGATTGTATCGTTTACAGATCCCATAGCTACGATAACATGCTCAGCATCCTCTGCTCCGTAGTAGTTGAATAATTTATAGTTTGTGCCAAGTTTTGCGTTTACTTTGTCCATGTACTCCTGTACGATTGCCGGCATAGCATCGTAGTATGGGTTACATGCCTCTCTTGCCTGGAAGAAGATATCTGGGTTCTGAGCAGATCCTCTCTGGCATGGATGATTTGGATTTAAAGCCTGGTCTTTGAATGCCTGAACTGCGTCCATATCCAGCATCTCTTTTAAATCTTCATAATCCCACTGTTCAATTTTCTGAATTTCATGAGATGTTCTGAAACCATCGAAGAAGTTAATGAATGGCAGTCTTCCTTTGATTGCTGCAAGGTGAGCGACTGGTGTCAAATCCATAACTTCCTGTACGCTGGATTCACACAGCATAGCTGCACCTGTCTGACGGCATGCGTAAACGTCGGAGTGATCTCCAAAGATTGACAGTGCATGGCTTGCCAGTGCACGAGCCGATACGTTGAATACACCTGGCAGTCTCTCGCCGGCGATCTTGTAAAGGTTTGGAATCATCAGCAGCAGACCCTGGGATGCTGTGTATGTAGTTGTCAGAGCACCTGCTGCAAGAGAACCGTGAACTGTTCCTGCTGCACCTGCCTCAGACTGCATCTCAGTTACCTGAACGGTCTGACCAAACACGTTTGTTCTGCCCTGAGTGGACCACTCGTCTGTAGCTTCCGCCATAACAGATGATGGTGTGATAGGATAGATTGCTGCAACCTCTGTAAATGCATAAGACGCATGAGCTGCGGCATGGTTTCCATCCATGGTCTTCATTTTTCTAGCCATTTTTAATATTCCTCCTTGCTAAAATGTGTATATTTATAAAAAATCATACACTTTCTAACTAAACGGATATGACGCCTGACGGCGTCATCACCCATCATAAAAGCCCATCGGATTGCTCCGTGCCTGAGGCACTCTCGCAATCCTAACCCGTATTCGCATATCGCCCCGCTCATTCTATTCGCATGGCTTTTATGCTCATACGGGTTAGCGTCTCTAGTGCCCGTGCAGCCAGGTGCGCAAGCGCCCTGTCTGCCGTTCACTGAGACTGGGCTTTTATAGTAAAATGTATTATCCTCCATCCGCAGTCTCATCCCCGACGAAACCAGGGACTCCTTGTCCGGATGAATATGTACGGCTCCTCTGTGCAGAGATCAAATTCCCTGTACGAAAGCATTGAAATCTCTGTCCTGAATGTCTTTTCGGACAAAGTACCTTCAGCTTTGAAGCACCTCATATGTTTTTATCATATCACACTTCCCGTTTTTTGTCTATTTTGTAACAGCAGAATTTTCAAAGTTTTTTGTATTTTTTCAAGTACGCTTAGGAAATCTCTGCCACTCTCCTTTATTCGGTTTCATCCGCAATCGGGTAGGAATCGTTAAAGCCCACACAGAACAAAGCGCCAAAGAACCGGTGTTTCAAAAACCCCGGAACCAGCATTTCCACACTGAATTCCGGGGCATCCGCATGGGGGATTGGACAACTGCTAAAAAAAGCTGGTATATACAAAAGCAAAGATGCAAAGCACTTCCAATAAAACCGTCACCCACATAAATTTTCTTTTTCCCTCACCATCATAATACTCATGGACAAGGAAGCAAACATACGTATACAAACCAATACATAATAAGAGTGCCCATATCTTTGCCCACATAACACTTGCTTTTATCGCCTCATTTTGAAGATCTCCCCATTTTCGATAATCCAGATTTATGAAAATAAACGATACAAAAGCAAATGGCACAGCGAGGTGTCTGTATATCCGCTTAAATATATTCTCGTTCACATTCCACCAGCCTCCTAAAAGAAAATAACCCTGTTTTGTCACGCCATTACCAACTGACCAGCGTCCAATTCATACACCTCATCGCACAAGATATCAATATCCTCCTTATTATGACTGGCAAACAAAATAAGTTTTCCCTCTTCTTTCATTTTGAGGAAAAGTTCTCTCATCTCAGCGATACCTTTTTTGTCGAGTCCATTCATAGGTTCATCAAGAATCAGGATATCTGGGTCTTCCATGATTGCCTGCGCAATCGCCAACCTCTGTTTCATCCCAAGCGAATATTTTCCAACCGGTTTGCGCAGTGTTGGATCGAGTCCTACCTTTCTTAAAACCTCATACAAATATTCCTTATTTTTTTTATTTCGTATTGTATACAAAAAATCCAGATTTTGATAAGCGCTCCACTTCCTCAAAAATGCAGGCTCCTCGATAATAATTCCTGCATTTGTCAGCATATCTATCTGCCTGCCCATCTCTTTGCCATTCACCAGAATTTTTCCTTTGTCACATTTTATGAAACCACAGATACATTTCAAAAGCACGGTTTTTCCAGAGCCATTATGACCCACAATTCCGTAAATTTTCCCACTCTCAAATCGAAGTGAGACATCCTTCAGCGCCTCGGTATCTTTAAATTTCTTTGATATCCCATCAATCTCTATCGTATATTTTTCTCTCATCATACTCCCCCTCAGCAATCCTCATTCACCCAGTGAAACTCCATCCGCTTCACCTTTACGAGCACCAATACTCCTCCTAAAATACTTCCAACCACCGGCATCAAAAGCATATACCATACAGGCGGGAACATATAATATCCCATACTAGGTGTCGCACTCTGCGCAATTTTTGCCCAAAAAGTGGGAATAAACCATGCAAGACTGCGCCGATATTGAACGACGGTATTGAGCACAAGAAAAAGCATCAGGCACATCAGGACATCAATTGCAACTGCACAGGTACGATTAACATACAGTGAAAACACCCACATCACTATGCCCAAAAACGTGGAAACCAGAGCAAGAATCAAAACAGTCAGACACAGCAGCTGCAATGGTGTGTATCGTTTCATGATATCGTAATAAACCAAATAAGGAAACGAATAGCTTGTGACATAGTCTCCTGTCGCCAGCGTCTTGAGGACTTTTCCCCATTCATTTGTCCACTCTATGTGTGTTAAAATCGGAAGGATACTGCACATCACACTTAAAAGCACTGCTGCAAAAGAACGGATGCAAATTCCAGCCATATGTCCAAGAACCCACCGTGTACGTCCTGTCCTTATGATCTGGTACATATTGTGATACTGCAGAAACGGAATATCCGAGTGAATATACACAATTCCCAGCCAAAATACCGTCAAAAAAACATTACTGCCGATCAGAAACGGAAACACACACCATGATACTGGATATTGCACATCCGCCACAAAATTTGTCATCGGGCGCATATAGCTCATAGATACGCAAAAAATAAGGAAGAAAAATGTCCCAAATTTACTGTTAAAAATCTTTAGCAAGGACGTTTTCCATATATATCTCAGCTGTCTCATATCTTCACCTCTTCCTATAAACGTGTCTCCAATTTCTTCTTTATACCAGCCGTAATCAGGAGTACCCAAAATATGCTGACGGTAAAAGTGTATAGCAAACATTGCCAACTGGATTCAAAAATTTTATTATATGCGTGAAAAATATAAATTGAAAAATATCTCCCTTTATAGCTCACAAATCCAAGTTGATAGACACAGACTGACATCGCTGCGACCATTACTTTATTCGACAGAAACAAAGAGATAAATGCACAAAATACTGAAATCATCCCCGCAAGAAAACCCAACTGAAGTGCATAGAACAGACAATATATCAGACAATGCCCTTGCTCAATCAAGCCTCCATAAGCACCCTGTATCATGATATTCAAACTCTCTATATCCTCCGGTATCCATGGAATCTTAAGACTACACACGCAGACAAATACCACCGTTCCAAGCACCATCGTTGCAACAGAAGATAAGTAGATCACTGCAACCTTCGAAAATACATATTTTTTCAGGTTTCCCCTGATAATTTGATATCTTGTATATTGATGTTCCAGATCCTCACAAAACACAAAAGCATACGGCACAATGCAAAAAAGATAAGCAAGCATTAAGCCTGAGAGTGTCACCGCCATAAAATACGTATTCATCACACTTTCGCGCAGCCCTCGTTCCTCCAAAGAATAGAACAGAGCACATATAACCCCCGCTACGGCAAAATACGTTCTTTTCCCTTTTACCATTCTTGTGAGATCCATCCAGAAATATTTTGTTCTCTTTTGCATCGTCTTTCACCCTCTCTATTCCAATCCATCCACCTCATGGCAATGGGATTTCTTTTCCATTCATTGCATTCACCACCGTCACTCTCGTTCTCCCTGTACTCTCCTCTTCAATCTCAAAACGCCAGACAGGTTCTGCGTTCAACTGCCCTTCCTCATCCTTCAATACCATCTGGAAAAGCTTCGCCCGCGTCACAACGTACTGAGTATTCGTCAAAAAACTGTTATACTTTTCATCTACGACTGCTGCTGCTTCCTCAAACGGAATCCATTCTATCTGTTCTTCCGTGGGAATTAGACAGTAAATATAAAAACTCACCAAAAGCTGTTCCAGCCCCCTAGAAGAATACGTTGCTATAATCGGTGCATTACTTAAGCTGTCTAGTGCAAAGCTCTGATATAGTCCCATCATTTCATGAAAAATTGGAAGATCCTGATCATATTGAAAACCATACACAACGTAAATCTCATCCTCCTGCTTCCACTCCCGAAATGCTTTTGTCTCGTCCAACAAAGAATTGCGAATCTTCTCTTCCTCCAATTGCACCAGCTGCTCCTGTTTCAAAGAAAACCAATCATATTGAAACAAATTCGATGGAATCCCCACCTCTTCCAAAAGACATCTAAATTCTTCTATACAATCCTCAGCAGAGGAAAATGCCAGTTCTTCCTGAAAATGCTCTTCCCATACCGAATCATCACGGGCTCCAATCCGAGAATACCGTCTGTAATTATCTGTAGTATAACTTAGGCTTCTTCCTGTACCAAGCGCTGAGCCATCGGTGAAGATATAGTACATACTGTCCGGATAACCGTTTGTGCCAGGACTTTCATGTTGTTCCTCAATTTCTTTTCCTTCCCCCCAAAGTGACCATGCTTTCTCAGCATCTGCAAACAAGTATCCCTCCACCTTGTCAAGATAGATATCCTTCTCCACAACAGAATCTGGAATTTCTACTTCACAGTCAAATATAACATTTTCATTCTCGTTCTCATATCTTTCGGGAAATTCTATCACCTCAGCTGCTTTTGCCTAGGATCCCATAGAAACTAATACTACAGCGATGCCTAAAACGGCACTCTTGTGCGCTGTCACAAAAAAATATTTTCCTTCTCTCACGCTATTTCCCCCATTTCTCTTGCCTTGACAGGCAGGAGGGATTTCTCCATCCTGCCTCTTGTTTATCTGCCGAATGTTATGGTGTATACCGTCCCCAGACATTGAAATTATTTCCAGTTGTCGAATAAGTCAACATATAAAAATAGTCGCCTGCCATTGCATACGTCTGATACGAAGCACTGCTGCTCGGGTAAGCCTGCCAAATCTGCGCTTCATAGGAAGAAACATTCGGGTCTGTGATTCCCACTGAAAAGCAGCTTAAAATTGCTACTGGATCGTCAAAAGATACCCCTGTCACATAAAATCTCTGTTCATCGTCATCTTTGTATGCTCGAGGTGATATAGTATCGTTAGGAATTGTAACATTAAATGGAACCGTATTTGCATAAGCTATCAACGATGTTCCCATAATTCCCGCCATCAAAACTCCTGCTAATATTTTTTTTCTTGATATCTTCATTGTCCGCTCTCCTTTCTATTTCAGACATCATGTTTCATGTTTTCTATTCATAGCCCATCGGAATCTCCTCCTTCTCAAGTATCTCAAAAACTTCACCTGCGTTATAACACACTAAAATCTCTTATTTTTCATCTATTACATAAAACGATATATTTCTTCTTACTTACTATTTTATTTTTAATTCAAATATCAATTTATTTAATGAATTCAAAAATCAGTTTAGAATTTCTTTCTTTGTTTTTCATTTACTCTATCTTTATTTATATTACCATTTTAAAGTACATTATAAATTTTGTCAATCTTTTTTTGATTTTCATTTATTTTTTCAGAATTTTTATTTATTTTCTACTTTATGCTGTTTTCTAGACTCCTCCATTCTAATTTTCGTTCATTTTAAAGCACATAAAAAGTGCCGAAAAACGATGACCCTATCCTCGTTTTTTCGGCACTCCAAAATCTATTTACTTTTTTCACACCATGCTTCATAGCTGCACAGTCCTTCTTGAAACCATCGGCAATTTCTGCAAGATGCCTCAAAGATCTCTTTTGTCATGTTCTTTTTTACCAGAGTAATCCACTCTGAGAAGCTTTTCTCTTCTCCCTCTGTCTCTTCCAGGTTCAAATCTCTCAAGAGTTTTCTGTCCTTGAAAGCTACATGGTTGTTCTCATCTCGACAAGTGTTCTGTGATGTCAAATTTGGACAGCCCTGACAGATCATGTCAGGCTCACACACCAAGCCGACCTTCTTCTTTGGATCACTTAGTTCTCCTATCATCTGTTCCATATTGTCGCAAAACGGTGTGCTGTAGCCACTTCCCTGATAGAGCGGAATACAGAGCAGATGATGCACTCTCAATTTCTGTTTCATATATTTTTTTGTTCAACACAGCTCAACGTGTTCTCTCTTTTCTTTACGCTCTCTTCTCGTAAAGTGAAATGTTCGCCGCGCGAAAGCTCCTTTCCAGAATCTCAGCCGCTATATATGCCAGCACCACTGAAATCACATCTTTTAACAGATACGGAACGGATACCAAAAGTGCAGCTTCTGTGAATCCCATCTCCGCAAGGAACTGAAATTGTAAGATCCCAAGAATATGGCAGATTGCAAGACCGACCATACCGCATATCATCGATACCACTTTATTTTTGACCACATATCTCACTCCGCACAGCCCTGCCATGAACAAGAATCCCCAGATAAATCCCCCTGTCTTTCCAACCAGAACGCCAAGCCCACCGGAAAACCCGGAAAATACAGGAACACCGATCGCTCCAACCAGGATATACACTCCGGTTGCCATCAGCCCATACTTCCATCCTAAAACAAATCCCGTCAGTGCCACGGCAAAAGTCTGGAGTGTAACCGGCACCCCAGACGGCATGGGAATCGAAATCTGTGACAGAACCGCAAGGACAGCTGCAAACATTCCGACCATTACGATCATTTTCGTATTTGTCTTTTTCATACATCTCTCTCCTTATTGTCAACTTATTTTTACTTTTGGTTAACTTTTCTTAAATATACTCTGTTTTGTTCTCTCTGTCAACTTCTTTTTCTATTCTCATGCTCTCTCATAATTCGAAATTTTGTCCACGCCCGTGAATCTTTCCTCTCTTATAATCCTAATTTTCGTTTTACCTCATACAGTTTCTCAAGCTGCTCCTGATTGAGTTCCCTCGCCCCGCCGAGCTGGCATGTGCGGTATAACAGCTCTGCATAAAACTCCAGTGATTCCAGTTTATAATATGCCGTCATCAAATCTTTCCCCCATGCCAGCGCCCCATGGTTTGCGAGCAGAATCGCCTGGTGATCCGCAAGAAATCCTTCGATCGAATTCGGGACTTCCTCCGTCGACGGAGTCGCATACGGAGCGATCGGAACCGGTCCTAAATTCACTACTGCCTCCGGCATAATCGGCGCTGTCAGCTCGATCCCACAGATAGCAAATGCTGTCGCAAACATCGGATGAGCGTGTACCACTGCCTTGACATCCGGTCGTCTCTCATACACTTTCAAATGCATTTTCGTCTCTGACGATGGTCGAAAATTTCCATTTGCCTCCAGAATTTTTCCTGTCTCATCAATCTTGCAGATATACTCCGGCGTCATAAATCCTTTCGATACCCCTGTCGGCGTGCACAGAATCTCATGCTCACCAAGACGCACCGAAATATTCCCGTCATTTGCCGCCACCATATTTCTCTGATACATCCTTCTTCCAATGTCACAGATCTGTTCCTTGATTTCCTCTTCTCTCAACTTCATGTTCTGATTTCCTTTCTTCCTTTTTGGTCTTTTTTCTTACTTTCCAATCATGCTCAACATTTTATCGCCGCATTCTGCCAAGCAGGGCAAATCCGCCAAATCCCACAATCCATACACAGGAGATCGCAATCATTCTCAAAAAATTTCCCTCGCTGATCTCCTGACAAAAATTCAAAAAAGTGCTTCTCATTCCATATTGAAGGATCTGCTCCCGCCCGACTACTTCCAACATTTTCTGAAATAAAACATACCCCGGCAGTCCCCAGACGAAAATAACGGTCACAACCGCACTGCCCCACACGCTGTGAAACCACTCCATCGCACAGACACTGACACCCACAAACGCTGTACACACAAAGACATCTGCGATAAAAAAGGCTTCCGTCTCAATCAGTGCCATACTGTCCCAAGTCATATGAAAATAAACTACCTTTGCGAAATGCTCTCCAAAACAGAGTGCCTCCGCAAATACACTCAGCAATGCGCCAAATAACATCTTCTCTGCGATCTGTTTCCACTTCGGATAAAGTGGCTGTGTCTGCCTCAAAAATCCGCTTTCTCTCTCCTGATACAGATACAGGCTGATCAAAATTCCAACAGCGACAAACAGGATTTTTTGCTCTGTTCCTGAAATCATGAGCTTTAAAAATGTAGTCTTTTCTTTTAAGACGATCCGTCTGACTGCCTCCCAGAAAAGATCAGCGCCTGCCATGAGAAGAACCCACAGATAAAAAAAGCCCCATCGGCGCAGGCGATAAAAATCCGCCTTTAAAAGATCAATCATCCTTTCTTCTCCCCTTCTTTTTCCCATTCTCTCTGTCGTTTTCTTTTTGTTTTTTAGGTTTTTCTTTAGACTCCTCTGCCTGAAACTGTGATACGACCACACCTTTTCTCATGATTCCATACCAAGTCGCAGCCTCCCTCAGATTTTTCGTCTCCCTCGATGCAATCACGATCGTCAGTCGGTACTTCTTGTTCAATCTCTTCAGTATCTTTAAAATCTCTGCCCGCTCTTCCTCTGAAATTCCATCCAGGACTTCATCGATCAGCAGGATTTTCGGACTTCCGATCACCGCCATCGCAATCCCAAAGCGAACTCTCTGCTCTGGAGAGTACGATTTCACCCGCTTTCTCGCCGCCTTGTCCAGCCCCGTGAGGCGTAATGCCTCCGCGATCAACTCTTTCTTATAATTGCCGAACGCCAGCGCTTTCATCTTCAGATTTGCCCTTGCACTCATCTGCTCATAAAATCCGCCATGTTCCAGCACAATCCCAACTTTCCGGTACTCTTCAAACGATGGCTCCGGATTCCCAAACAGCGCCAAAATCCCCCGCTCCGGCTTCTCAAATCCGCTCAGCAGCTTCAAAAGGCTCGTCTTTCCACAGCCATTTGGACCGACAAGCGCGTAAATTTCCTTCTCCGGCACCGCCATACTGACGTTTCGAATCATCACATTTCCGTGGTTGGAGTGATAGAGCTGCTGCGCGACAATTGCATTTTTCTGCACTTTTTTCCTCCCTTCTCACTTTGGGTCAGACTGTCTTTTGTCTATCATACCATGTTTTCTCTTATTTTGAAAGGAAAAGCCATTTCCCACCAGGATAAACTTATAAACTGTTATTCGAACCAGCACCCACAGGTGCTGGTTCGAATCATATGAAGAAATGCCTTATTTTACGGTAGATTTTCTCTTTATCAATGCTTTTTCGATACTTCCCATATCCAGCATGGACAGC
>JALEVQ010000071.1 GCA_022788205.1 Robinsoniella sp.
GATCCGCTCCAGAGCTGAAGAGAAAAAACTGCAGCTGGAATTAAATATAGAACCGGATACTCCGGTGCATTTGCACGGAGATGAAGTAAGGATCAGACAGATTATGACCAACATTCTTACAAATGCTGTCAAATATACACCAAAGGGAAAAGTGATACTTACGGTATCAGCAAAGAACGTGTCGGCAGAAACGGTACAATTGTATGTATCGGTTAAGGATACCGGTATCGGAATTAAGGAAGAAGATATCGGACGGTTGTTTGATTCATTTCAGCGAGTAGATGAAAGCAGAAACCGAAATATAGAAGGTACCGGTCTGGGACTTTCCATTACCATGTGCCTGCTGAATCTGATGGGCAGCCGTCTGGAAGTGGAAAGTATCTATGGGGAGGGCTCTGACTTTTATTTTTATCTGGAACAAAAACAACTGGACGATGAGGTTGTCGGAGAAGATCTTCAGAAATATTATGAAAATGAAAAAGGTAAGACGAGTATTTCTACTGAGCAGTTTTATGCTCCGGATGCCAAAATCCTTGTTGTAGATGACAATGAGATGAATCTGAAAGTCTTTTTGGGATTGCTTAAGAATCATGGAATGCAGATCGACACTGCAATGAGTGGAAAAGAATGTCTTGCACGAATAGAGAAAAATACATATCACATGATTTTCATGGATCATCTGATGCCGGAAATGGATGGTGTGGAGACATTAAAGCGGATCAGAGAACTGAAAACGAATCGAAGCAAGGATGCGGTCATCATTATCTTGACCGCTAACGCGGTTTCCGGGGCAAGAGAAATGTTTTTGGAAGAGGGATTTGCTGATTATCTTTCAAAGCCTATCATCGCCGTAAAACTTGAAAAAATGATTCAGAAATATCTTCCGGCAGAGTTACTATTGAAAAATGTTCCGGGACAGAAGGAAGAAATCCCTGTTACATCCGGTGATCATGAGAAAGGCGCGCAGTCAGAAAACGGTCTTGTGGATTGGAAAAAGGGAAGAGCATATTGTATGAATGATGAGGAATTTTACAGGGAAATGCTTCAGTTATTTTTAGATTCTCCTTCTGCTGTGGAGCTGGGGCAGTATTATGAGGAGTCTGATTTTGAAAATTATCGCATTAAGATCCATGCGATGAAGACGAATCTGGCTAATATCGGAGCAGTGGCTGCATCAGATATGGCAAAGCAGTTAGAACTCGCATTAAAAAATGACAATAATGTGTCCTATGTGCAGGAGAACCATGATAAATTTATGGCAGTATTTGAGAGCGTGGTGTCTGAAGTGAAGGCATATATGGAGCGTAGGTAACTGTGCAGAACAGGGCTGAAGCATTTGTTGCTGAGGTCTTTATTTTGTAGTGGCAAAAGGTTATAGCCGAGGCAAAAGAAGCGTCCCTGATGGCTTAAGGGAAAGGGAAGAATGGTAGGAGAGTATAGCTATGGAAACAATAGATAAAGTAACCTGGGAACGGAGAGAAATTTTTGAATTGTTTTCAAAAACAGATTATCCATTCTATTCGGTTACGATTCCGATAGATGTAACAAATGTAAAACACACAGCAAAAAATAAGGGACTGTCATTCTATTTTTTGATGGTATGGATCTGCACAAAGGCGATCAATTCTGTTTCGGAATTCAGAGTCCGCGTCCGTGAAGAAGAAGTGGTGCGGCTTGCGCAGACAAATCCGAGCTTCACATATATGCCCAAGGATTCCGAATGCTTCAGGATCATTACGATGCCTTGGAAGGACGATTGCGAATCCTTCTGTATGGAAGCGAAACAAAAAAGTGAGCAGCAGACAGAATTTATAGACAAAAGAGAAGAAACAGATGCATTGATCTATTTCTCCTGTACACCTTGGTTTGATTTTACTTCACTGACGAATGAGCATAATTTCAATAAAGACGATACCATTCCGCGACTAGCATGGGGAAAGTACTTTGAGGAGAATGGGCGTTTATGGGTGCATATGTCTGTTGAAGTCAATCATCGCACAATTGATGGCATTCATATAGGAAAATTGAAAGCAGCCATCGATCAGGAGATTAACGGGCTCTAGCCTGAAAAGAACGAAAAGGAAGAAACAGAATAAATGTTATCATTTACAAGTGACTATATCGCAGGAGCGCATCCTGAGATCATAAAAAGATTAACGGAGACCAATCTGGAAAATCTATCCGGTTACGGAACGGACAAATACTGTGAGCGTGCGATCAAAAAAATAAAAAAGGCATGCGGCTGCCCGGATGCGGACGTGTATTTTCTGGTTGGCGGAACGCAGACAAACCAGCTGATCATCAGCACCATGCTGGCACC
>JALEVQ010000085.1 GCA_022788205.1 Robinsoniella sp.
AAAAATCTTTCGGTCAGAGAATGGGAATGTCCTTGTTGTCATACTCATCATGATAGAGATATAAACGCTGCTATCAATATTCTAAATGAAGGATTGAGAATATTAGAAGTAGCATAGAAACTATGGATAAGAACCGTAGGAACTACGGGGATAGTTTGGTAAATATCTTTTCAGTAGAAAGGAGTTCCCAAGAATCTCGTGGCTTTAGCCATGAGAGGTTCAAAATAAAAAGAGGGGATATACTCTGAAAGTGTGCAGAAAATTGACAGATAGGAGAAAAAGTTATGAGATATCAGGAACTTGATGGTACGATCCATGAGGAAGAAACTTTTCAGGATAAGCTCCTGAAAACATTGTACACGACGTTCTGGGGGCGTGTGATATTAAAGCCGTTAGTTGCCCCGTGGTTCTCAAAGTTGTCCGGCAGATTTCTCGACAGCCGTCTCTCATCATGGATCATAAAACCGTTTATCCGGCGAAATCATATCGATATGAGCCCATATCAGAAAAAAACGTACCGCTCTTACAATGAATTTTTTACGAGAGAGATCCGAAAATCAAGGCGGGCGATCGATGACAGGCAGGAGGTGCTTGTCAGTCCGTGTGATGGGAAGGTTTCGGTCTATCCTTTGGACGACCATGCTTGCTTTTCGGTAAAGAATACGATGTATTCGACAAAGCAGTTGCTGGAGAGTGAAAAGCTTGCCAGGCGTTTTTTGGGGGGATATGCGGTGGTGATTCGTCTGTCGGTCGAGGATTACCATCACTATTGTTACCCAGCTTCGGGATATCGCTCCAACAGCTATTATATTCCGGGAAAGTTTCACACGGTCAATCCCATTGCGGTCGAGACGGTGCCGGTTTATAAACAGAACGCGCGTGAGTATACACTGCTGAAGACAAAAGAATTCGGGACAATTTTGCAGATGGAAGTAGGGGCCTTAATGGTTGGAAAAATCTGCAACCTGTCTGGGGAAGGAAAGGTCAAAAAGGGGCAGGAAAAAGGATATTTTGAGTTTGGAGGCTCCACGGTGATTTTGTTGCTGCAGAAAGATAAAGTTGTGCTGAGAGAACAATTTTTGCGAAACACAAAGAAAGGCATTGAGACAAAAATTCAGATGGGACAGGAACTGGGAAAATCACAGTAATTCAAATTTAAAGATGGAAAATTTACATCGGATACGCTATAATGCGATGTGTAGGAAGATAAATCATATCAGAATCTGGCATCAGAGAGCAAAAGGTAGCAGATATGCGATCAGTATAGAAAGACTGCTGACGGATTAGATGTAAGCGGGGAAATGCCAGAAATAGGAGGAAGAAAAAGTGAAAAACGTAATCATTTCAGATGCAGTAAAATACATTGGAGTGGATGACAAGACGATTGACTTATTTGAGAGCCAGTACGTCGTTCCTAATGGAGTATCCTACAATTCTTATGTGATTTTAGATGAAAAAATTGCGATCATGGATACGGTGGATAAGAGAGCGACACAGGAATGGATGGAAAATATGGATCAGGTTCTTGCAGGACGCACACCGGATTACCTGGTGGTATCTCATCTGGAGCCAGACCACGCCGGAAATATTCAGAGGATCGCTGAGAAATATCCGGAGATGGAGATCGTGCTGAGTGCAAAAGCCTCCGCAATGCTTCCACAGTTTTTTGACAAGGATCTTTCAGAGCGTTTTGTTGTTGTGAAGGAAGGGGATAGCTTAAGCCTGGGTGCGCATACACTGCACTTTGTGATGGCTCCGATGGTACACTGGCCGGAGGTTATGGTGGAATACGAATCGACAGAGAAAATTCTGTTTTCCGCTGATGGATTTGGAAAATTTGGCGCCCTTGATGCGGAGGAAGAGTGGACAGAAGAGGCGAGACGTTATTTTATCAATATTGTTGGAAAATATGGCACACAGGTACAGAATCTGTTGAAGAAAGCTGCAACTTTGGATATTCAGACGATCTGTCCGCTCCATGGACCGATCCTGAAAGAGAATCTGGGATTTTATATCCAAAAATACTTAAAATGGAGCGCATATGAGCCGGAGGAAGAGGGAGTGGTCATAGCCTATGCCTCGATCCATGGAAACACAGCGCAGGCAGCAAAGAAGCTGGTTGAAATTTTGAAGGAGAAAGGTGCGAAGGTGGCAGCTTATGATCTGGCAAGAGATGACATGGCAGCTGCTGTGTCTGACGCATACCGTTTTGACAAGCTGGTAGTGGCATGCCCGACCTATGATGCATCTTTATTCCCTTGTATGGAGGATTTCCTGTATCATTTAAAGATCAAAGCATTCCAGAATCGCAAAGTGGCAATCATGGAAAATGGTTCCTGGGCTCCGATGGCTGGCAAACTGATGAGGGCATATTTTGAGGGGATGAAAAATATCACCATCTGTGAACCGATCGTGACGATCAAATCCGCAGTGAAACCGGAAACGGTAAAGGCGATGGAAGAGATGGCGGAAGTACTGCTGTCGAAATAAAGAAGAAAGGCTTAAGACATACAGACACGAGGCGAAGGCGTGTATGATATGGGGGCTGTCTTAAAGCATAGAGAGGCTTGTGGGTACTCTATGGTTTGGGGCGACCCCTGAAATTTTGAGGCAGAGGGACGAAAATGTGGGTCGCGCAGGCGACAATCCGTCAATAGTTTTACAGACGGTGATCGGATAGATTACAATCGGTGTGAGCAGAAGTACATAGGAGGTATTTATGGGACGAGATAAAAAAAAGATGAGGGTGTTTTTCGCAGCGTTTGTGTCCGGGGTAGGACTTTGGGCAGGGGCTGTGCAGGCAGAAAGTGTTGTGGAGACAGAGGATGGATTACAGCATATCGAAGTGCCGGCAGTGACAGAAAAAAAGATTAAAATTTCGAAGGTCGGAAGAAAAAACGAAGAGACCGCACAGGAATATGAAGGTGCAGTCTCGATGCAAAGACCGAAGATCGTCACCAAAAGTGGAGTGCTGGAGGAGACGGGACAGAAAGATACATATGTTTTTGTGGCACCTCTCTACGGGACGTATCGAATGGAATTTGCCGGCATGGAGGAGAATATGGCAGTTTCTCTGAAGGTGCTGGACGGAGAAGGTCAGGTGAAGGCATCGGAGGAGGATGGAAAAAGTGTGACAGTAAAGCTGGCGCAGGGAGAACGATGCCAGATTGAGGTGGAGCAAAAAGAAAAGCTTGGAGCATACCAGCTGATCACGGTATATCAGAAAAAGACAGTGGACATTTCTGGATACACCGCAGTGTGTGACTGGATGGAATATAAAAATCAGGAGAATTCTTATACATTTACACCGCAGTTTTCTGGAAGATATCAGCTGGAACTGTGTGAGATGGAGGAGAAAGAAATTCTGTCAGTGTCCGTGTGTGATGAGACAGGCGAGACGATTTTCCAAGATGATGAGATGAGAGATGGAGAAGGCATCGTGATGGACGGTGTGAGGGCAGGGGTGACTTATACCATTTGCATAACACAAAGACAAGGGCTGGGATCTTATCGGATGAATATCGGATCACAGAGAGAAATGGTAGATTTATCCGGCGCGAAAGATGTGAAAGATCAGATGGAATTTACGGATCAGATCAATCGATATCGTTTTGTGGCACCCGAAGATGGTGCATATACCTTTGAGTTTGAAAAGATGGCAGAGGAGGACAAAGTGAATATGACGATCTTCTCTCCATCCGGGACTGTGGCGGCAACGGGCAGCCTTCTCGGGCAGGGGGATGAACTTTTCCTGGAGAAGGTAAGGGCTGGTGAGAATTATGAGATCCAGATTCAGCAGGAGACAGGATTTCCAGTTTACCAGCTTTCCATTCAGAGAGAAATCCCAAAAGCGCTTTTTGGGGAGTGGATGAAGGACACGATCGAGAGTGGAACGATGGAGACTTTCTGGGAAGAGGCAGGAGAGTACAAAGATGTGATTGAGGAGGACGAGGAGATCAAAGAGATGATCTCCAGACTGGAAACTTACTTAAAGGCAGAAGTGACATATGAGTTTGGACCGCATTATGAGAAGTTAGGGCAGGATACGATCCGAAGCTGGATTGTGTTCGATGACGAGAATTTCACGCTGAGTCTTGATGAAAGTCGGATCTATGATTATGTGGCACAGTTTGCGGCGACGTATGACACCTACAACAAACCGCGCTATTTCCAGACATATGATGGCAGTTACGTCACCGTGTACGGAGGAAGCGGGTATGGATGGATGATGGATCAGTATTCAGAGGTGATGGCGCTCAAAGAGTGGATTTCGCAGGGGCAGACAGGGACAAAAAGTCCAGTTTTTGCGCAGGAGGCGGCAAGCTGGGAGAATTGTGATCTGGGTTATAATTATGTGGAGGTAGATTTGACCTATCAGTATGTCTGTATGTACATAGGGGGAAGCCGAATCGTGGAAAGTCCATGTGTCTCGGGAGATTTGACGTTGACAGACCGGACAACACCGGAGGGGACTTATACGTTATATTATAAACAGTCGCCAGCTACTTTGGTCGGTGCGGACTATGTGCAGCCGGTGGAGTACTGGATGCCGTTTAACGGAGGAATCGGACTGCATGATGCGACATGGAGAAGTGCATTTGGCGGAGATATTTATGTCTCGGATGGATCGCACGGCTGTATCAACCTGCCACTCTATGCAGCGCAGACAATCTACGAAAATATTTATTCTGGCATGCCGATTATCTGTTATTACCGGTGGTAATTAGAAGGCAAAATAAAAAAAGTTTCGATTGTCAAGAAAAAATACTTGACAGTCGGAGCTTTTTCGTATATGATAGCTAAGGTGATGCAGATGGAAAAGTTTGTGGAACAAACCTTGTTGTTTGATTTCTACGGTGAGTTACTCACAGAGCATCAGAGAATGATTTATGAAGATGTAGTATGTAATGATCTGTCGTACAGCGAAGTGGCACAGATGCAGGGGATCACCAGGCAGGGTGTCCACGACATGATGAAGCGCTGCAATAAGATACTGTCGGATTATGAGAGTAAGCTGCATCTGGTAGAGAGATTTCTCTCTGTAAAGGAAAAAGTGCAGCAGATCAAAAATCTGGCAGAGCAGAGGGAAGAAAGAGAGGTCTCTTCCCTGATTTCTGAGATCGAACGGATTTCCGACGAGATATTGGAGGAATTGTAGTACATGGCATTTGAGAGCTTATCGGAAAAATTACAAAATGTCTTTAAAAATTTGAGAAGTAAAGGGCGTCTGACAGAGGCGGATGTCAAAACGGCTTTGAAGGAAGTAAAACTTGCGCTGCTTGAGGCGGATGTAAGCTTTAAGGTAGTGAAACAGTTTATCAAATCCGTGCAGGATCGTGCAATCGGTCAGGATGTCATGAATGGCTTGAATCCCGGACAGATGGTGATCAAGATTGTAAATGAGGAGCTTGTCAGCCTGATGGGTTCTGAGACAACGGAGATTGCGCTGAAACCTGGAAGTGAGATCACGGTGATTATGATGGTGGGACTCCAGGGAGCCGGCAAGACGACGACGACGGCGAAGCTTGCAGGAAAGCTGAAGTCAAAGGGAAAACAGCCGTTGCTTGTGGCATGTGATGTCTATCGTCCCGCAGCAATTCAGCAGCTCGAGATCAACGGGGAAAAGCAAGGCGTGGAAGTCTTCTCCATGGGAGATAAGAAGAAACCTGTGGATATCGCCAGAGCATCGATCGAACATGCGAAGAAGTCGGGAAAAAATGTGGTCATTTTAGATACCGCAGGACGTCTTCACATCGATGAGGCGATGATGGATGAGCTGATTGAGATCAAGGAGGCTGTCCATGTAGATCAGACGATTCTGGTTGTCGATGCGATGACCGGTCAGGATGCAGTCAATGTCTCGGATACCTTTAATTCCAAAATCGGGATTGACGGCGTGATTTTGACAAAGCTGGACGGCGACAGCAGAGGTGGTGCGGCACTTTCCATCAAGGCGACATGCGGAAAGCCGATTCTCTATGTCGGCATGGGAGAGAAACTTTCCGATCTGGAACAGTTTTATCCGGAGCGTATGGCATCGAGAATTCTGGGCATGGGCGATGTGATGTCTCTGATCGAGAGAGCACAGGCGAACATCGATGAGGAGAAAGCCAGAAGCATGGAGCAAAAGTTAAAGAAAGCTCAGCTCGGCTTCGATGATTATCTGGAGAGTATGCACCAGATGCAGAATATGGGAGGAATCTCAAGCATTCTGAGCATGATCCCGGGACTTGGCGGCAAGACGAAGGAACTCGAGGCAGCCGTTGATGAGAAGAAGCTGGCGATGACGGAGGCGATTATTTTATCCATGACACCGCAGGAGAGGTCCAATCCGGATCTTTTGAATCTGTCGAGAAAACGCCGAATCGCAAAGGGCGCTGGTGTGGATATCAGCGAGGTGAACAAGCTGGTGAAGCAGTTTGAGCAGTCCAGAAAAATGATGAAACAGATCCCAGGTCTTATGGGAGGTAAAACAGGTAAAAGAGGTAAGTTAAAACTTCCTTTTTGACATATATCACAATGAAAAACCTTAAGGAGGTGAAAAACATGGCAGTAAAAATCAGATTAAGAAGAATGGGACAGAAAAAAGCTCCTTTCTATAGAATCGTTGTAGCAGATTCCAGATCCCCAAGAGATGGAAAATGCATCGATGAAATCGGTACTTACAATCCAAACACAGATCCAAGCGTATTCAAAATCGACGAGGAGGCTGCTAAAAAGTGGCTTGCAAATGGTGCTCAGCCAACAGAAGTTGTAGGTAAACTTTTCAAATTAGCTGGAATCGAAAAATAAGACAGAGGTGAAGCATGATGAAAGATTTAGTCGAAGTAATTGCAAAGTCTCTTGTTGAGAATCCAGACGAAGTTGTGGTGACACAGAAGGAAAACGGAAAAACGACAGTGATCGAACTGAAAGTGGCTCCGTCCGATATGGGAAAAGTGATTGGAAAGCAGGGAAGAGTTGCGAAAGCAATCCGCTCTGTCGTAAAAGCAGCAGCATCCAAGGATGACAGAAAAATCGTTGTTGACATTTTACAGTGACAATAACCCGGTGCCTTTAGACACCGGGATTTTTTCGTAATACAGAAAATTTGGAGGAAGACAATGGAAGAAATGTTTCAGGTGGGTGTGATCTCGGCGACACATGGGTTAAAAGGTGAGGTAAAAGTCTTTCCAACGACAGACGACGTGCAGCGCTTTAAAAAACTGAAGGAAGTCATGCTGGATACAGGAAAAGAGCTGAAAAAGCTTGAAGTAGAGCATGTAAAGTTTTTTAAGCAGTTTGTGATCATGAAGTTTCGCGGCTATGATGACATCAGTGATGTGGAAAAATGGAGAAAAAGACCTCTGAAAGTTTACAGAGATCAGGCTGTTCCCCTCAAGAAGGACGAATATTATATTGCAGATTTGATTGATATGGAAGTATACCTGGAAGATGAGACGCTTTTTGGGACATTGAAGGATGTCCTCCAGACAGGCGCCAATGACGTCTATGTCATTGAGACTTTGCAGGGGCAGGAAGTGCTGTTGCCTGCGATTAAGGAGTGTATCCGCGGCGTTGACGTGGAACATGGGCGCATGACGGTCTACGTGATGCCGGGGCTGATGTGATCATATATGCTGTGCTGCAGACATGTCCGTCTGTGTGAGAAAGAGGCATGACAGCTGTGCAGAGGCAGGAGGAATTTTGTGAGATATCATGTATTGACACTTTTTCCGGATATGATTATGCAGGCGCTTGGGACAAGTATCATTGGAAAGGCGTTGGAGAAGGAGAGTATTTCTCTTGAGGCGATTGACATCCGGGAATATACGAAAAATAAACATAAGAAGGTGGATGACACACCGTATGGGGGAGGAGCCGGCATGGTGATGCAGGCGCAGCCGGTCTACGATGCCTACAAGGCACTGGAGGAGAAGATCGGACATCGCCCCAGAGTGATTTATCTGACACCGCAGGGAAGTGTGTTTCATCAGAAGATGGCGCAGGAGTTTGCAGCGGAAGAGGATCTGGTGTTTCTGTGCGGACATTATGAAGGGATCGATGAGCGCGTGCTCGAGGAGATTGTGACAGATTACGTGTCGATCGGTGATTACGTTCTGACCGGAGGGGAACTCCCGGCAATGGTTCTGATCGATGCGATCTCTAGACTTGTCCCGGGTGTGTTAAACAACGAGGAGTCCGCGCAGTTTGAGTCTTTCCACGACAATCTTTTAGAGTATCCGCAGTACAGCAGACCGGAGGAATGGATGGGGAAAAAAGTTCCGTCTGTGTTGCTTTCGGGACATCATGCCAACATTGATGCCTGGAGAAGAGAGCAGTCTTTGATTCGAACTTACGAGAGAAGACCGGATCTTCTGGAAAAAGCGGCACTCACGCCGAAGGATCAAAAGTTTCTTGACAATCTGAGAAATAGTACTTGCAAATAAGATCGAAATATGATAAATTAAACGTGTTGTGAAAAAAGATGGTCCTCTAATGGCGGATTCTTCAGCCGGACATTAAGAACATCAAAATATGAAGGAGGCACACAATGAACGATATCATCAAAAATATTGAAGCTGCTCAGTTAAAGGCAGAAGTTCCACAGTTTAGAGTTGGAGATACCGTAAGAGTTTACGGAAAAATTAAAGAGGGAAACCGCGAGAGAATTCAGGTTTTCGAAGGCGTAGTTTTAAAGAAACAGGGCGGAAGCAACAGAGAGACTTTCACAGTAAGAAAGAATTCCAATGGTATTGGAGTAGAGAAGACTTGGCCATTACACTCCCCAAATGTTGAGAAAGTGGAAGTGGTAAGAACTGGTAAAGTCAGAAGAGCAAAACTGAATTACTTGAGAGATCGTGTTGGAAAGAGCGCGAAAGTAAAAGAATTAGTAAAATAATTAGTTATTAACTAAGAATGAACCAGGGACATATACGAGAGCGTATTTGTCCCTGTTTTCGAATCAGGGGAAAAATCACAGGGCGCAGTGTAGGAGAGAACAAAAGAATGGGAGCGCGTAAAAAAAAGAATAAGGTAAAGAAAGGACCATTGGAGCAGATCAAATCGCTCTTTCGGTGGATCTTTCAGATCGCAGCAGTCATTTTGATTGCTTATGTAGTGGTGTTCCTTTGGGGACAGTCCAGAACAAATGTAGGGCAGGCGATGGAACCGACGCTCGCAGGGGGAGACCGTGTCTTGCTCAATACGTTTGCGTACCGCTTTGGCGGTCCCAAGAGAGGGGACATTATTTGTTTTAAGCCAAATGGAAACCAGAGAGCACAGTCACTTTTGCGCAGGGTGATTGGACTTCCAGGGGAGACGATTCAGATTGTGGATGGAGTGATCTATATCAATGGGCGAATTTATATGGAATCACAGAACTTTCCAATTATGACTTCTTCCGGCATAGCGAAGGAGGAGATTGTACTTGGCGATTCGGAATATTTTGTGCTTGGGGACAACCGCAATCACAGTGAGGACAGTCGCTCGGCTGACATAGGCAGTGTACGGCTGGATGACATCGAGGGGAAAGTCTGGTTTATCATTGCACCGCGCAGTCATTTTGGATTTGTATCATAAAAATAAAGAGGTGAAGCGATGAATTATCAGTGGTATCCTGGTCATATGACAAAAGCAAAAAGAATGATGCAGGAGGATATGAAGCTGATCGATCTTGTGATTGAGCTTGTGGATGCGAGAGTTCCCATGAGCAGCCGCAATCCTGATATTGATGGGCTTGCAAAAAACAAGGCGAGAATGCTTCTCTTAAACAAGGCAGATTTAGCGGACGATGGGCAGAATGTGCGCTGGACAGAATATTTTGAGAAGAAAGGTTTTTTTGTGGTGAAACTCAACTCCAGAAGCGGCGCAGGGATCAAGGCGGTTCACGCTATGATCCAGGAAGCCTGCAAGGAGAAGATTGAGAGGGATCGGAAACGCGGGATCTTAAACCGCCCGGTACGTGCCATGGTGGTGGGCATTCCGAATGTCGGAAAATCGACGTTCATCAATACATTTGCCGGGAAGGCATGTGCCAAGACAGGAAACAAACCTGGAGTGACCAAAGGAAAGCAGTGGATCCGCCTGAACAAAAATGTGGAATTGCTGGATACGCCAGGAATTTTGTGGCCGAAATTTGAGGACCAGAGTGTGGGGCTGAAGCTTGCTATGATCGGCTCGATTAAGGACGATATCCTGAACCTGGAAGAACTGTCGTTGGATCTGATCCGGTTTCTGGCGGCAGATTATTGTGGTGTACTGAAGGAACGATATCAGTGTGAGGAAAGCAAAGAAGCTTTGGAAGTATTAAGCGAGATTGCCAGGAACCGTGCTTGCCGTCTGAAAGGGGATGAACTCGATCTCAACAAAGCGGCATCGATTCTGATCGATGATTTCAGAAACGGACGCCTTGGAAAAATTACACTTGAATTTCCAGACATAATTGAGTAAGATAGAGATAATGACAGAAGAAAGTGGTGAAAAACATGAAGAATAAGGAAGAAAAAAACGAGATCGAGGAAAAAGAGGAAGGCTCAAGCAGATGGAAGAGTATTGTCAGCAATATTATCTGGATTTTAGTCATGCTCCTTGCCGTTTTTCTGATCGTCGAGTATGTAGGGCAGAGAACGCAGGTGAGCGGCAGATCTATGGAGGATACACTGCATAACGGGGATAACCTGATTGTGGATAAAATCTCCTACCGTTTCCGTGATCCGGAGCGATTTGACATCATCGTCTTCCCGCCAAATGAAAATGAGAAAACATACTATATTAAGCGTATCATCGGTCTGCCGGGAGAGACGGTTCAGATCGTTGACGGAAAGATCTATATCAACGGTGAAGTTCTGGAGGAAAATTACGGCAAAGAAGTGATGAAGGAAGCTGGAAGGGCATCCACGCCGATCGTGCTGGGCGGTGATGAGTATTTCGTGCTCGGAGATAACCGAAATAACAGCACAGATAGCCGTTATCCTTCTGTTGGAAATGTGAAGAGATCTTCGATTGTCGGCAGAGCATGGGTGAGAATCTGGCCTCTGAGCGACTTTGGGGTGCTGAAACATCAGTAGATCACAGGCAGGAGAAGCAGATGGCAAAAACAATTGCACAGATAAAAAAAGAATTTGAGATGGCCGGCAGAGAAGAGCTTTCGGAGCTGTTTGCAGCATATGCGGACGACTCCAGAGCTGGCGTTGCCGGCTTAATTAGACAATATCAGAAAAAGGAAGAAGAGTTTCAAAAAGAACTGGCGCGTATTGAGGCGATGAAGGTGTATGAACACCGATATGGGGATCTGGGATTGATCTGCGGCATCGATGAGGCGGGGAGAGGACCTCTGGCGGGACCTGTCGTGGCAGGGGCTGTCATTTTGCCGAAGGATTCCAGAATCTTGTACCTGAATGACTCGAAGAAGCTCTCGGAAAAGAAAAGAGAGGAATTGTTTGATGTGATCATGGAACAGGCGATCGCAGTCGGCGTGGGTATCGTCGGACCGGCGCGGATCGATGAGATCAATATTTTGCAGGCGACATACGAGGCGATGCGCCAGGCGATCGGAAAGCTGGGCGTTGTGCCACAGATTCTCCTCAACGATGCGGTGACGATCCCGGAAGTGACGATCCCGCAGGTTCCGATCATCAAGGGGGATGCAAAGAGTGTCTCGATCGCGGCAGCGAGCATCATCGCAAAGGTGACGAGGGATCGCATGATGAGACAGTATGACGAGCTGATGCCGGAGTATGGTTTCGCAGCGCATAAGGGATATGGGAGTGCAGCGCATATCGAGGCGATACAGAGATACGGTGCCTCACCGATTCACAGGGCGACTTTTATCAAAAATTTTCTGTGATGTGACATAAGAAAAAGGGGAATTAGGGATTGAAGGAAGGAAAGCAGAGTAATCGCGAACTTGGAAGCCGCTATGAATCCATAGCGGCTTCTTACTTAGAGGAAAAAGGTTATCAGATTCTTGAGCGCAATTATCGCAGCAGAAGAGGAGAGATTGATCTGATTGCGCTGGATAGTGGAACGATCGTTTTTATCGAGGTAAAGTATCGCTCAGAGCGGAAAAAGGGCGATCCGCTCGAGGCGGTTGGGTGGAGAAAACAAAGCCAGATCTGTAGAACGGCGCGAGTATTTTTGATGGAGAGACAGATCTCTCCGGACCAGGCATGTCGGTTCGATGTGGTCGGGATTCTCGGCGGGGAGATTACACTGATTCAGAATGCGTTCGAGTTTCATGAATGATGAGAGTGACAGAAGAGTAGTTGAGGAGGATATACAATGGCAGGACAGATTTCTTGGAAGAGGAAGGGCAACAGAGAAGTGATGCAGGAAAGGCAAAGCGCGCAGGTTCCGTATCTTGTGTTTCCGGCGCTGGAGAAGATACCTGGGATTGTGCATGGATTTTCAACGCGCCTTGGAGGAGTCAGCGAAGGGGATCTGTTCAGCATGAATTTCAGCTTTTCCAGAGAAAAAAGCAGAGAAAATGTGACAGAAAATTTCAGGCGGATGGGAGAGGCGGTCGGTTTTTCCATCGGACAGCTGGTGCTGTCCGATCAGACACATACCACAAATGTCAGAGTGGTGACAAGAGAGGATATAGGAAAGGGAATTCTGAGAGAGCGAGATTATCAGGATGTAGACGGAATGATTACCGATGAGCCTGGGATCGTGCTCGCCACATTTTTTGCAGACTGTGTGCCGCTTTTTTTTGTCGACCCGGTCAGAAAAGCGATTGGTCTTAGCCACTCTGGATGGCGCGGAACGGTAAACAAGATGGGACTTGTGACGGTGAAAAAAATGCAGGAGAATTTTGGGTGTGATCCAGAGAACATCATCGCGGCGATCGGTCCTTCGATCTGCCAGGACTGCTATGAAGTGAGTGAAGATGTGATCGATCAGTTTCGCAAGAATTTTGAAGAAAGTTGTCAGGATCAGCTCTATTACAGAAAGGCAAACGGCAAATATCAGTTGAACCTGTGGCGCGCAAATGAGCTGATTTTGCAGGAGGCAGGGATCACAAAAGAACATATCTCCACCACAGATCTGTGTACGTGTTGTAATTCAGAATTACTCTATTCGCACCGTGCGTCGGAGGGAAAGAGAGGAAATCTGGGAGCGTTTCTTGGAATGGCGGAAGAATAAAGAAAATGCAAGGAAGAACGGAAAAATATGACAGAGGAGGAAAACGGTATGGAACGAGTAATTCGACCGGCGACAAAAGAAGATGTGAAAGAGATGCTTGCCATCTATGCACCGTATGTGACGGACACAACCGTAAGTTTTGAGTATGAGGTGCCTTCAGAGAAAGAGTTCGCGGCGCGTCTGGAAAAGGTGAGTGCGTTTTATCCATGGCTTGTCTGTGAGGAAGATGGGCAGGTACTTGGATATGCCTACGCCGGTGCTTTCCATGAGAGAAAAGCATATCAGTGGGATGCAGAACTGTCAATCTATGTAGACAGAAGCTGTCATAAAAAAGGGATCGGAAAAGAACTGTATGAGAAGTTGTTTGAGATTTTAAAGTTGCAGGGGATCTATCTGCTGTATGCACACATCACATATCCGAATGATGACAGTATTGCATTCCATGAGGCTATGGGCTTTCAGAAAATTGCACATTTTCCAAAGACGGGATACAAGCTCGGACAGTGGAGAGATACCATTTTTATGGAAAAACGTCTGAGTCCACTTCCGGACAAGCCTGCTGATCCACATGCGGCGGACATGGAACGGATATTTCAGTGAGAAAAAATTCAGGCGCATTCTCAGGCACTTCTCCAAAAGATCAACAGAATCTTTTTATGGAGAGAGGGCTGAGAATGCGCCGTCTGTCTTATCAAGTCTTTTTGTTGCAATCAGTGTTTCTATTTGTTAATTTTTTCCAGAAGAGCATGAATCTTCTCTGTCGGGGACTGCACACGGCTGATCGAGACATCATGATTTAAGGAATCGATAATGCTTGCCAGAAATTTTGTCATGTCTGCCTCTTCATAGTACGGTCTCTCAAGCAGAGCCTTCGGGCGGTAATTTAAATTGGTCGTGACAACTTTCGTGATAAATCCCTTTTCATAAAAATCATCAAATTTTTCCAGACCGTCGGTAAACAGACCAAACGTTGTGCAGACAAAGACACGGTTTGCCTTTCTCTCTTTCAACTGTTTTGCCACATCGAGCATACTTTCTCCGGAAGAAATCATGTCGTCGATGATGATGACATCTTTTCCCTCTACAGAGTCGCCCAGAAATTCATGTGCGACGATCGGATTTTTTCCGTTTACAATTTTGGAGTAATCGCGGCGTTTGTAGAACATACCCATATCGACGCCGAGAATGTTGGAAAAATAGACAGCTCTGCTCATGGCACCTTCATCTGGACTGATGATCATCAGATGATCGTTGTCAAGACAGAGATCCGGCACGGAGTCGACCAGTGCTTTCAGAAACTGATACGTCGGCATAAAAGAATCAAATCCGTGCAGCGGGATTGCATTTTGTACACGCGGATCGTGTGCGTCAAAAGTGATAATGTTGGAGACACCCATGCGGATCAATTCCTGCAAGCCGATGGCACAGTCGAGAGATTCACGCCTGCTGCGCTTATGCTGGCGACCTTCATAGAGAAATGGCATGACTACATTGATGCGTCGCGCCTTTCCGGTCGCAGCGGAGATGATACGCTTTAGATCTTGAAAATGGTTATCCGGGGACATATGATTCAGGTGACCGCACACAGAATAAGTTAGAGAATAGTTGCAGACATCTACGAGAATAAAAAGATCTGTTCCGCGGATGGAAGCTCCGATTTCTCCTTTTCCTTCTCCACTTCCGAAGCGTGGACAACTGCAAGGTACGAGGTAAGAGTCAGCCATATAACCTTGGAAGGCGGCGCTGGAGTAATCGTGGGAAGGATTGGTCTTTCGGTATTCGACAATATGCTGATTGACAATCTCTGCGAAATCGCGGCATCCTTCCAAAGCGGCAATCCTTAAAGGACCTACAGGGATTGATGATTCTAAAGGTTCAAAATTTGACATATCAGTCCTCCTGAAAATGTGTATTATAGAAGTAGAAAGAATACAAGTTGTAATGTAAAAAACATGTAAACTCACTCTATTTATATCATTGTGAAATCATAGAGTCAAGAAAATTGTCAAGAAATGACGAGGAAAATCGCAAAAAGGCAGAGAGGGAGAGAGAAAAAGAAGAGGAGAGAGAAGGTAGAAAATGAGTGAAAATCTACAGTTGCATTTTATTATGTGATCAGGTATGATGATGGAGAAAAGAACATAGAGAGTAACTGAGGGAGGGTTCAGTTACACAGAAAGTAGGTTTGAAAGAAAACGATGAAGACAAACGAACATAAAATAGATCGTGTTCTGCCGGGAAGTATCGCACAGGAGATGGAAATTGAACCGGGCGATATCCTTTTAGCGATTGATGGAAAAGAGATTGAGGATATTTTTGATTATCGTTATTTGGTGGAGAGTGAACAGATTGTCGTGCTGATTCGCAAACAAAATGGTGAGGAGTGGGAACTGGAGATTGAAAAAGAGGAATATGAAGATTTAGGGCTGGAATTTGATAATGGTCTGATGGATGATTATCGTTCCTGCAGAAATAAATGTATCTTCTGCTTTATCGATCAGCTTCCAAAAGGCATGAGAGAGACTCTGTACTTTAAGGATGATGACTCCAGACTGTCCTATCTCCAGGGCAATTATGTGACGCTGACGAACATGAGCGATCATGATATTGAGAAAATCATACGGTACCGTCTGGAGCCGATCAACATTTCTTTCCAGACGACAAACCCTGATCTGCGCTGTAAAATGCTGCACAATCGGTTTGCAGGGGAAGCGCTGAAAAAAGTAGACCGCCTGTATGAGGCGGAAATCGAGATGAACGGTCAGATTGTGCTCTGTAAAAATATCAATGACGGACAAGAACTGGAGCGCACGATCAGCGATCTGACACGCTATCTCCCTTATCTGACGAGTGTCTCGGTCGTCCCGGTGGGGTTAAGCCGATACCGTGATGGTCTGTATCCGCTGGAACCTTTCACAAAAGAGGATGCAAAAGAAGTACTGAAGATCGTGCACCGCTGGCAGAAGAAAATATATCAGACATGCGGCAGTCATTTTATCCACGCCTCGGATGAATGGTACCTTCTCGCGCAGGAAGAGATCCCGGAGGAAGAACGGTATGACGGGTATATGCAGCTGGAAAACGGGGTCGGGATGATCCGCTCTCTGTGGGAAGAGGGAAAACTGGCACTCGAGGAGAGGACAGGCGATGATCGTTCCCACAAGGTATCCATTGCGACAGGAAGGCTTGCGGCGGATTATCTGCAAAAGCTTGCGGACCAGGTCACGCAGAAATATCCGAATGTAGAGATTATGATTTATCCGATTGAAAATAAATTCTTTGGGGAACAAATTACAGTGGCAGGACTCTTGACGGGACAGGATCTGAGAGAGCAGCTGACTGGGAAAGATTTAGGAGAGCGTTTGCTGCTCTCGGAAAACATGTTTAAAAATGGAGAGACGGTCTTTCTTGACGACGTCAGCGCCGAGGAGCTGGAAAAAACTTTACAAACAAAAATAAATATTGTACAATCAAGCGGTTGGGATTTTGTAGAGGCAGTGCTGTTGGAGAAGAAGGATGAAATCCTGCAAAACAGCAGAAAGGAGAAGCATTATGAGTAAACCGATTGTAGCGATTGTGGGACGGCCGAATGTGGGAAAGTCTACACTTTTTAATGTCCTTGCCGGACAGAATATATCGATCGTAAAAGACACTCCAGGCGTGACAAGAGATCGTATTTACGCGGATGTAGAATGGCTGAACCGAAATTTTACCCTGATTGACACAGGCGGTATTGAGCCTGACAGTAAAGATATCATTCTGTCACAGATGAGAGAGCAGGCGCAGATTGCGATCGACACAGCAGATGTGATTGTGTTTATCACGGATGTCAAGCAGGGTCTGGTGGACTCCGATTCGAAGGTGGCAGACATGCTGCGCCGTTCGAAAAAACCGGTTGTGCTTGTGGTAAATAAAGTAGATAATTTTGAGAAGATGATGCCGGATGTGTACGAATTTTATAACCTCGGAATCGGTGATCCGATTGCGATATCAGCGGCGTCCCGTCTCGGAATCGGAGATATGCTGGACGAAGTGATCCGCTATTTCCCGGATGAGGACGAGGAGGAGGAAGAAGATGAGCGTCCGCGCATTGCGATTGTGGGAAAACCGAACGTGGGAAAATCTTCAATCATCAATAAACTGACAGGAGAAAACCGTGTGATTGTCTCAGACATTGCGGGAACCACACGCGATGCAATTGACACTGTCGTAAAGTGGAATGATAAAGAGTATGTGTTTATCGACACCGCAGGATTGCGCAGAAAGAGCAAAATCAAGGAAGAGCTGGAGCGTTACAGTATTATCCGCACCGTGACGGCGGTGGACCGCGCGGATCTGGTGGTGGTGGTGATCGATGCGGTGGAAGGTATCACAGAACAGGACGCAAAGATTGCGGGGATCGCGCATGACCGTGGAAAAGGAATTTTGATTGTTGTCAACAAATGGGATGCGATCGAGAAGAACGATAAAACCATCTATGAATATACGGACAATATCCGACAGACGCTGTCGTTCCTCACCTATGCGGAGATCATGTTTGTCTCGGCACAGACGGGACAGAGACTGACGAAGATGTTTGATATGATTGAGATGATTATTCAGAATCAGTCGATGCGCATTGCTACTGGTGTGCTCAATGAGATTATGGCAGAGGCTGTGGCGCTGCAGCAGCCACCATCGGATAAGGGAAGAAGACTGAAATTATACTACATCACGCAGGTGGCAATCAAACCGCCGACGTTTGTCATCTTTGTCAACGATAAAGAACTGATGCACTTTTCTTACACGAGATATCTGGAAAATAAGATACGAGATACATTTGGGTTCCGCGGAACTTCTCTGAGATTCATTATCCGCGAGCGGAAGGAGAAAGAACAATAAAATGATGGAACGGCTGATAAGTTTACTGATCGGATATGCCTTTGGTCTGTTTCAGACCAGCTATATCTATGGCAGAATGCATGGGATTGATATCCGCGATTATGGAAGCGGCAATGCAGGGAGTACAAATATGCTGCGCACACTTGGAAAAAAAGCAGGTTTGATTACTTTTGTGGGGGACTGCGGTAAATGTATTCTGAGTATTTTGGTGGTGCGGCTGATTTTTGGGAAGACATATGCAGAGATTTTGCCACTTTTGACTTTTTATGCTGCAGCGGGGACGATCCTCGGTCACAATTATCCCTTTTATCTGGGATTCCGCGGCGGAAAGGGCATTGCTGCGACAGCAGGTCTCGTCTTATCTTTTCATTGGATTATGACAATTTTGGGCATCATTACCTTTTTTACGGTATATTTGCTGACGCACTATGTATCACTTGCATCACTGTGCGTCTATATCGGAATCATGGTGGAATTGGTGGTGCTTGGACAGATGGGATGTTTTGGCATGACACAGCCAGAGCTTTTGGAATTATATGCCATCGGCGCTTTCCTGACGATTTTGGCGTTTTACAAACATCGCGCCAATATTAAAAGGCTGATCAATAAAGAAGAAAACAAAACCTATGTGTTGAAGAAGAAATAAACGGGGGGATTGATATGGCAGAAGTAGGAATCATTGGAGCTGGAAGCTGGGGAACAGCACTTGCTATTTTACTTCAGAAAAATGGTCATCAAGTGACTTTGGTATCACCGACAAAGAATGATGAGCAGATCAGAGAAATCTGCAAAAAGCGGATCACAAAGCTGCCGGATGTGCATGTCCCGGAAGAGATCTTAATTACAAATCAGTTTCAGCCAGCCATCGAAGGCAAGGATGTGCTAGTGCTTGCCTCCCCTTCACCATACACGCGTCCTATGTTGAAAAAGATGAAGCCTTTTGTCAGAGAAGAACAAAAGATTGTGACAGTGGCAAAGGGGATTGAGGCGGGCACACTTCTCAACCAGACGCAGATCATACAGCAGGAAATACCGTGGAGTGATGCGGCGGTTCTCTCAGGTCCGAGTCATGCGGAGGAGGTCAGCAAAGGATTGCCGACGACATGCGTGATTGGCGCAAAGACAAGGCAGACTGCCGAAGAACTGCAGAATCTATTTATGAGCCCTCGCTTCCGCGTCTACACAAGCCCGGATATGGATGGAATTGAGCTGAGTGGTTCCATGAAAAATGTGATTGCCCTAGCGGCAGGTGTGGCAGATGGTCTGGGATGCGGCGACAACACAAAAGCTGCGTTGATCACACGGGGGATCGCTGAGATTGCAAGACTGGGGCTGGCGATGGGATGCCGTGCAGAGACGTTTTGGGGTCTGAGCGGCATCGGTGATTTGATTGTTACTTGCGCCAGCGTTCACAGCCGAAACCGCAAAGCAGGATACCTGATCGGAAAAGGATACACAGTGGAAGCGGCGATGCGTGAAGTCAACATGGTAGTGGAAGGTGTCCACTCTGCAAAAGCCGGATGGGAACTGTCAGAAAAATATGAGATCGAGACACCGATTATCGAGCAAGTGAACCAGGTACTTTTTGAGGAAAAAAGTCCGGAAGATGCACTGAAAGAATTGATGCTGCGCGACAAAAAAATGGAATATGACAGGCAACTTTGGGATTAATCTGAGGACTCCGTTTTGAGAGGAATCTGGGAAAAAGAATTGACAAAAAAGGGAATCTGCTCTATAGTATTAAGTAAACCGATGCTTTATCAAGACAAAGCACCAAAGCGTGAAAACATAACGAAAAGGAGAATGGGTTTATGAAAAAGACAATTTCAATTTTGGCAGCGATGGGACTTTCTGCATCTTTGATGCTGGGAAGTGTGATGACAGTAAGCGCAGAAGAAGTATACAAGATCGGAGTGTGCCAGCTGGTAGAGCATGCAGCTCTGGATGCAGCATATGAAGGATTTGTGGATGGTCTTGCAGAGGCAGGATATGTGGACGGAGAGAACATCGAGATTGACTACCAGAATGCACAGGGAGATCAGTCAAACTGCGCTACGATTGCCAGCAAATTAGTCAATGATCAGTCAGATTTGATTTTGGCGATCGCGACACCGGCAGCTCAGGCATGTGCCAATGCGACAGAGGAAATCCCGATTCTGGTGACAGCTGTGACTGATCCGGCAGAGTCTGGTCTGGTGGAAGACAATGCGGCACCTGGATCCAATGTCAGCGGAACGTCAGATTTGACACCGGTAAAAGAACAGCTGGATTTGTTGGTAGAACTGCTCCCGGAGACAAAGAAAATTGCGATTTTATATTGCTCAAGCGAGTCCAATTCCAGTATTCAGGCTGCAATGGCAATAGAGGCAGCAGAGGCACTCGGAATCGAGACGATCGAGGCAACCGTGTCGAATTCCAATGAGATTCAGCAGGTTGTGCAGAGCTTGATCGGAAAAGTAGATGCCATCTATGCACCGACCGATAACATGATCGCTGCAGGAATGCAGACGGTTGCACTCGTGGCAAATCCGGCAGGACTGCCTGTGATCTGCGGTGAGGAAGGCATGGTACAGAGCGGTGGTCTGGCTACCAACGGAATCAACTATTATAACCTTGGAAAGCAGACAGCAGCTATGGCAGTGAAGGTCCTGACAGGAGAGGCAGACACAGCGACAATGCCGATCGAATATCTGGAGGATGTAGACACGGTGATCAACGCCGCTACAGTGGAAGAATTGGGAATTGAGATTCCGGAAGAACTGCAGCAGTATGTGGTTGATTTCGAGGCAGAGGCAGCAGAATAAGAAAAAGAAAAGGCAAAGACAGCCAGCTGGTAACAGAAGGTCACCTTCGTGCACGGAGACGGCAGCGGAGGGACGGAACGGTTACACAGATCAATCATAAAAGAGAGAGCAAGGGGAGCGCAGAATGCATCCCCTCTCTTTGTCTCTGGAATATATGGACGACAGAGGCTGTCCCTCCTTTTGAGTTGGGTGATGCGTCAGAGACGCAGCTGGAGGAAGATATGAATATACTAATGGCAATTTTGGGTGCTGTCTCTCAGGGACTTCTCTGGGCGATCATGGCACTCGGCGTTTATATTACATTTAAAATATTGAATTTTGCAGATATGACCTGTGACGGCAGCTTTGCACTGGGCGGCTGCGTCAGCGCCGTATTTATCGTGTCGTTTGGGTGGAATCCGTATTTGAGTCTGCTTGCAGCTTTCATTGCAGGTGGAATCGCAGGCGGCGTGACAGGATTGCTCCACACGAAATTAAAAATCCCGGCCATCCTGTCCGGTATTCTTACCATGATTTCTCTGTATTCGATCAACTTAAGAATCGCGGGTCAGGCGAACACTCCGATCAATACAAGAACGCAAGGGATTGATACGATCGTGACGCTGATCACAAATCTGCTCCCGGAAGAAATCAGAAAAAATGCCAACACAACTACCTTTGTCACGATGGCGATCGGTGTTGTGTTTGTTGCAGTCTGTATAGGGATTCTCTACTGGTTTTTCGGGACAGAGATGGGAAGCGCTGTGCGCGCGACAGGAAGCAATGAAGCAATGATCCGCGCTCTTGGCGTCAACACGGACCGTATGAAGATTATTGGTCTGGTATTGGGCAATGCTTTGGTGGGACTTTCAGGAGCACTTGTGGCGCAGAGTCAGAAAGTGGCAGATGTCGGAATGGGGCAGGGAACGATCGTGATCGGTCTTGCATCGATCGTAATCGGCGAAGTATTTTTGGGAAAGAAGCTCAATTTTGCGGCGAAACTGATCTTTACCGTTTTGGGCTCCATTCTTTACCGTATCGTTGTTGCAGTGGTGCTACAGCTTGGATTGAAATCGAGTGACTTAAAGATGCTGACGGCGATTATCGTTGCAATCGCACTTTCTGTGCCAGTTCTGTCAAAGAAACATGTGGATTAAGGAGGAAGAAAGATGCTGAAAATCACGGATGTATATAAAACATTTAACACCGGAACGATCAATGAAAAGAAAGCATTGCAGGGCGTCAACCTCCACGTACACCCTGGCGACTTTATCACAATCATCGGCGGAAATGGTGCCGGGAAATCGACCGTGCTGAACATGATAGCCGGCGTTTACATGGTCGATTCTGGAAGTATTGTGCTCGATGGGAAGGATGTATCTAAATATCCGGAATATAAAAGAGCAGAATATTTAGGGCGTGTCTTTCAGGATCCGATGCGAGGGACAGCAGCGGACATGGAGATTCAGGAAAATCTTGCCCTTGCTTTCCGCAGAGGAAAGAAAAGAGGACTTGGCTGGGGAATCACAAAAGAAGAAAAAGCACTGTATCACGACGCGTTAAAAAGGTTGGATTTGGGACTGGAAGACCGCATGACATCGAAGGTCGGACTGCTCTCTGGGGGACAAAGACAGGCTCTGACTCTTTTGATGGCGTCCTTAAAGAAGCCGAAGGTTCTCTTGCTCGATGAACATACAGCAGCGCTCGATCCTAAGACAGCGAAAAAGGTTCTGGATCTGACAGAAAGCATCATCGCAGACAACAAACTGACAGCACTGATGGTGACTCACAACATGAAGGATGCGATTCGTCTGGGCAACCGTCTGATCATGATGCACGAAGGAAGAATCATCTATGATGTGTCTGGCGAGGAGAAGAAAAAGCTGGAGGTTTCCGATCTTCTCCAGAAATTTGAGGAAGTCAGCGGAGGAGAGTTTGCAAACGACCGTATGATGCTGGCATAGACAGGCTACTGTAAAAGCATGTATCTTGCCAACGTTTTCTTGGCGCAAACCATAGACAGAAAAAGAAAAAATCAAGATTGCATATTTCATCTTTGCAAGGTATGATAAAGATGAAGTATGCGATTTTTTTTCTGTGGAGAGATGGAGCAGAGAGACAAATTGGACGATCGGACAACAATGTTAAAAGTTTAATTAATGGGAAAAGAGCAGAAAAATAAGAGGATTTAAAAAAAATTACGAATATATAAATTCGTGTAAATTATTGAAAAAAATACAATAATTTCAAGGAAATGTTGTTGAGAATCTCTATATTCTGTGCTATAATAAAAACGTATGTAAAAACAGGTGAAGTATCCTGTCAAAAAATTAACATACAAAATAGCACATTTTTCAGCACATTCCAGCAGTTTAGACCGGAAAAAAGTGGAAAAATCGGCAAAACAGGAGCTATCCGAATCTGAACCTGAAAGTCGGCAGATGATGGGGACAGGGGAAGAAAGTTCGGAAAAGTGGCTCCCCGAAACTTGCAGCTTTGACGGCAAGAATTTTGTGGAAGGGAGTGATAAAGAGATGCATCTGATCAAAGATGAAAATGGTAATTTATGCCCACATTCTCATGAGCACGGACATACGCATGAACATACGCATGAAGACGGACATACGCACACGCATGAACATATGCACGATCATGACCATATGCATGAGCATGCACATCAGGAATGCGACACTTCTTCCTGTGCGAAATGCGGAGGATGTTCCAGTGAGGAAGATGGAAAAAATAAAGAGATCATTGCACTGCTTACTTATATGCTGCAGCACAATGAACACCATGCGGCAGAACTCGATGAGATGGCACAGAAACTGAGAGAAGCCGGCATGGGCACAGCAGCGGAACAGATTTCCAAGGGAGTTTCTGAATTCCAGAAAGGAAATCTGTATCTGGGCGTAGCTCTTTCTATGGTAAAGGAAAACCAGTAGGAGGTGAAATCTATGTGTCTTGCGACAGTATACAAAAAGAGTGACAACAGTGTGATTTTCAAGAATGTAAGCCGCATCGATGTGGAGGGGGATACTTTGATTCTCTCAGATATCATGGGTGAGACTAGAACGGTGAAGGGCTCCATTCTTATGGTAGACCTTGCCAACAGTATTGTGAAAGTAAACTGTGAAGAATAACACAGGAATAAGATCGAATAGGCGTATCGCCTTGAGATAAGAAAACACATACGTAATGGAGGGAAGAAGTGATAACAGAAAACAAGCCTTATGGCAGATCGCATGATCTGCCATAAGGGTATCTTTAGAGATACCGGCTGCGTGAACGCGCAGAACAGAAAATCTGGTATCTGTTTGACAGAACAGGAAAAATGTGGCTTTGCAAGAGACCATGGTGACGAGATGGCACCAGAGAAAAAGTGAGGAGGAGCCGATATGGCATATACAATTGCAGTGGCAGGAAAAGGCGGAGTCGGAAAGACGACTCTTTGCGGCTTATTGATCCAGTATCTTGGTGAGATGAACAAGACGCCGATTCTTGCTGTAGACGCAGATGCGAACTCAAATTTAAATGAAGTTCTCGGAGTGGAAGTTGAGATGACACTTGGAGATGTGCGGGAGGAAGTAAACCGTGCGGAGAACAGTTCAAAAAATCCGATTCCGGCAGGACTATCGAAAGCGGACTACACAGAGATGATGTTTAACAGATGTCTCGTGGAGGACGATGATTTTGATCTGCTGGTGATGGGAAGGACCCAGGGAAAAGGATGCTATTGCTTCGTGAACGGACTGCTGCAGGCACAGCTTCAGAAGCTGACACCAAATTATAGATATGTGGTGGTGGACAATGAGGCTGGGATGGAACACATAAGCCGGGGCATTTTGCCAAAAGTGGATGCGGTGATTTTAGTCAGTGACTGCTCCAGACGCGGTGTTCAAGCGGTAGGACGGATCGCCGAGCTGGTAAAAGAATGCGAATTGAATCCAAAGAAGATGGGACTGATTGTAAACCGTGCTCCAAACGGAAAATTGAATGATGGCACATTACAGGAGATTGACAATCAGGGACTGAATTTACTTGGTGTTGTTCCGCAGGATGAAAGTGTCTACGAGTATGACTGTGAAGGTAAGCCAACCGTCGATCTTCCGGAAGATTCACCGGTCCGCAAAGCATTGCGCCAGATCGTGGACAAGCTTGAGTTATAACAAATGCTCCCCTGTTACAAGGGGAATTTAAAAAAACTTTTATATCCCCACCAGGAGGATATGTGATATTTCACTTTCGGGTGAAAAATTCTAAGGAGGTTTATAATGGGAGACTTTAAATTAACAACCGTTGAGGAAATGGAAGCCGCTACAGCCAGATTACTTGAGACAGGTGCAAAGGTTGGAGCAGACGCTTGGCAGATCCGTGTAAAAAATCAGACACCACACTGTAAATTTGGTGAGCAGGGTATCTGCTGTAGAATCTGTTCTATGGGACCATGCCGTATCACCCCGAAGGCTCCAAGAGGAATCTGCGGATGTGATGCACACGGTATCGTAGGAAGAAACTATTTGAAATTCACAGCTGGCGGAGCTGCTACACACTCTGACCATGGACGTGAAATTTGCCATACACTGCATGAAGCAGCAGCTGACGGAGCTTACAAGGTAAAAGATCCAGAGAAACTGATCCGTATCGCTCATGAATGGGGCGTAGAGACAGAGGGAAAAGATATCTATGATCTTGCACATGAGATGGCTGAGATCGGTCTGTTAGAGTATGGAAAACCATTCGGATATCAGAGATTCCTCGACCGTATGCCGCAGCATACAAAAGATTTATTGATCAAAAATGAAATTGCTCCAAGAGCAATCGACCGTGAGGTTGCAAGTTCTCTCCATATGACTCATATGGGATGTTCTTCCAAACCAGAAGCACTGGTAAAACAGTCTCTGCGCTGCGGTCTGTGTGATGGATGGGGCGGTTCCATGATGGGAACAGAGTTCTCAGATGTTCTGTTTGGAACACCGAAGCCGATCGACACAGAGGCAAACTTAGGTGTTATGAATGCTGACAACGTAAACATCGTTGTACATGGACATGATCCGTCTCTGTCAGAGATGATCTGCGAGTATGCAGATGATCCTGAGATGATCGCATATGCAAAAGAGATGGGAGCAAAGGGAATCACCGTATCTGGTGTATGCTGTACATCAAACGAAGTTGCAATGCGCCGTGGTATTCCGATGGCTGGTAACTTCTTACAGCAGGAGAACGTTGTTCTGACAGGTGCATGTGAGGCAATCGTCGTGGACGTTCAGTGTATTTTCCCGGCACTCGGACCTCTGAGCAAATGTTTCCATACAAAATTCATCACCACTTCTCCGATTGCACAGATGCCAGATTCTGAATTCATCCGCTTCAATGCTCACACAGCAGCAGAGAATGCAAAAGCGATCGTGAAGATGGCAATCGAGAACTTCAAGAACAGAAAACCAGATCTGGTTTATATCCCGGATATGAAACAGAAAGCAACCGTTGGATATTCTGTGGAAGCAATCGTAAAAGTATTAGACGGCGTTACTAACAGCCAGGTTGACGTGACAGGAACAACAAAACCACTTCTGGAGTGTGTAACCTCTGGTGTTATCCGTGGTGCTGTCGCTATGGTTGGATGTAACAATCCAAAGATTCGTCCAGACTATGCTCATATTGAGCTGATGAAGAAACTGATCGCAAACGATATCATCATCGTTGCTTCAGGATGTTCCGCACAGGCAGCTGCAAAAGCTGGACTGATGGATAAGAGAGCAAAAGATCTCTGCGGCGCAGGTCTTAAGAGAGTCTGCGAGCTTGCCGATATTCCTCCGGTACTCCATATGGGATCTTGCGTTGATATCAGCCGTATGATGATTCTGGTTTCCGAGCTGGCAAAAGATTCCGGTCTGAAGATTTCTCAGCTTCCAGTTGTGGGATGTGCTCCAGAGTGGATGTCCGAGAAGGCAGTTTCCATCGGAAACTATGTAATTGCTACAGGTATTGATACATTCTTAGGTGTTGATCCATATGTTTCCGGTTCCGATCAGATGGGAGCTCTTCTGACAGAGGGAACAAGACAGTGGGTAGAGGCTGCTTTCACAGTAGAGACCGATATCAACAAGTTAGTTGATCTGATGATTGAAAGAATCGAAGAAAAGAGAGCTGCAATTGGAATCTAATGTCTGAGTGATATTGGACGACAAGAGCAAGCTTCAGAATAAATATTGAGGTGAATGAAGATGAAAATTGCAGTTACGGGGAAAGGCGGCGTGGGAAAGACAACCTTCGCTGCGACTCTCGCCAGACTTTATGCGGAAGAAGGAAGACATGTGCTTGCGGCAGATGTCGATCCGGATGCCAATCTGGGACTTGCCCTGGGCTTTTCTCAGGAAGAGCTCGATGAGATTGTCCCGATCAGCAAGATGAGAAAGCTGGTGGAGGAGAGAACCGGCGCAAGTGCTGACAATCAGTTCTACCGTATCAACCCGAAAGTGGACGACATTCCGGATGCTTACGGCAAAGTCTGCAACGGAGTAAAGCTTCTGGTTTTGGGAACGGTGGAGACCGGCGGCGGCGGATGTGTCTGCCCGGAACATGTGATGCTGAGAAGAATTATCAGCAATCTTGTTCTCAGAAGAGACGATGTCGTGATTCTCGATATGGAAGCGGGGCTGGAACACTTGGGAAGAGGCACCACGGAAGGCATGGATCAATTTATTGTCGTGATTGAGCCGGGAGCAAGAAGTGTGCAGACTTACAAAAATGTGAAACGTCTGGCAAAAGATCTGGGAGTAAAACAGGTGCGTGTCGTCGCAAACAAAGTGCGCGACGAGCAGGACGAACAATTCGTCAGAGAACACATTCCGGAAGAAGATTTGTTAGGTTTTATTCACTACAATACCGAAGTTATGGATGCAGACCGCAGGGGATGCTCCCCATATGATTTCAGTAAATCAGCAACTGATGAAATTAGAATGATAAAAAAGACGATCGATCAGACGATTGATTGATAGGAGGAAGAACAGTGACATTATTTGATAGAGTATTTAGTGGAAATGATGCTGTATACGGATTGACAGAACAGGCAATCAATGCAGCCATTGACCAGTACGGTGAAGACAAAGCAGTAAGTTTCCCACACACTGCATACAGCTTACCATGCTACTATGCAGTGACAGGAACCAAGGTAACAAACTTAAAAGACTTAAAAGAAGCATTGGGTGTTGTAAAAACTCTGATGACAAGAGAAAAACGTCTGAATGATGCGTTCATGTCTGGTGTGGCAACTGCTCTGTGTGCAGAATTCATCGAAGTGTTAAAATATATCGATGGAGCTACTCCATATGAAGAGCCATTATACGGACATCTTGCAGATGCTGTGATCCGTGAACTTGGTGTGCCGCTGGTAACAGGCGATATCCCAGGTGTAGCTGTTATCTTAGGTTCTGCACCGACTGCAGAAGAAGGTGTGGCTCTGGTTAAGAGCTATCAGGCACAGGGTATCTTAGTGACATTGGTTGGCGGAATCTGTGATCAGGTGGCAGAGGCTGGAATGAGCACAGGCGCAAATGTACGTGTTATCCCGTTAGGAAAAGACGTGACATCTGTGATCCATGTTGTATCTGTTGCTCTGAGAGCAGCTCTGATCTTCGGTAACATCACACCTGGAGATGCTGCAAACTTAATGAAATACACATTTGAGCGTGTGCCTGCATTTGTAAACGCATTCGCTCCTCTGGATGATGTGATCGTAGCTTGCGGAGCTGGTGCAATCGCACTTGGATTCCCGGTTATCACAAACGAGACCGAGAATATCTTCCGTGTTCCAAAGAGCTTGATTGTGCAGACAGATGTAAGTAAATTCAACGCTACTTCTCTGGAAGCACGCGATATCAAGATCAAGATCACAAACATCGATATCCCAGTTGCATTCGCATCTGCATTCGAAGGTGAGATCATCCGTCGTAAAGAGATGCAGGTAGAGTTCGACGGTTCCAGAGTAGACTGCTGTGAGCTGGTACAGACAAAAGAGATGTCTGAAGTGGAAGATCACAAGATCGAAGTGATCGGACCAGATGTAGACGAGATGGAATTAGGAAGCAAGAACAGCATCGCTTACGTTGTTGAGGTTGCAGGAAAGAACATGCAGTCTGACTTCGAGCCAGTTATCGAGCGTAAATTCCACAACTACATCAACTGTATCGAGGGTGTATACCATACAGGACAGCGTGATATGCTTCGTATCCGTATCGGACAGGCAGCATTCGGAGCAGGATTCCGTCTGAGACATATCGGTGAAGTATTATATGCTTCTGTAAAGAACGAGTTTGAAGCAGTTGTTGACAAATGTCAGGTTAAGATCTACACAGATCCAGAGAAATGTACAGATATCCGTCACAATGTCGCACAGGTGACATTCGACAAACGTGATGACCGTCTGAAATCTCTGACAGACGAGTCTGTAGAGGTATATTACAGCTGTATCCTCTGCCAGGCATTCTCTCCATCCCACGTATGTGTGGTAACACCAGAGAGACTTGGTCTGTGCGGTGCTGTTTCATGGCTGGATGCAAAAGCAACAAACGAGCTGGATCCAAACGGACCTTGCCAGATCATCACAAAAGAGAGACCAATCGATGAGAGAATCGGTGAGTACGAAGATGTCAATGAGGCAGTTCGCAAATTCTCACAGGGTGCTCTGGAGGATGTATCTCTGTACTCCATCATTGAGAAACCTATGACTTCCTGCGGATGCTTCGAGTGTATCTGTGGTATCGAGCCACTGTCAAACGGTGTATGTATCGCAAACCGTGAGTACGCTGGAATGACACCAATCGGAATGACATTCCCAGAGCTTGCTTCCATGACAGGTGGTGGAGTTCAGACTCCTGGATTCATGGGACATGGAAAACATTTCATCGCTTCCAAGAAGTTCATGAAGGCAGAAGGCGGAGTTGGAAGAATCGTATGGATGCCAAAAGAGCTGAAAGAGACTGTTGCAGAGAGATTGAATGTGACAGCAAAAGAGCTGTATGATATCGATAACTTCAGCGATATGATCGCAGATGAGACGATCACAACCGATCCGGAAGAACTGCTCGCTTTCCTGGAGGAAAAAGGACATCCGGCTCTCTCCATGGAACCAATGATGTAAATTTTGAATCAGGCAGGGTGACTGTTTGAGATAGAGCCTGGCGGGGAAAGAAAGATAATTGACGTGCACGGTCTGTTTTTTCCCAACTGCCAGGCGGAAAAAAGGGCGGCAGTTTGCCGCCCAAGATAGGGTGGGAACGATCCGAATTGACGCCTGTGGAGTCCTCAGGTTACAGGGACGCAGAATCAGGAAAGCTTGGGAGGAGACTCTTAAGACTGATAATTTCGGTTATGAGAAGTTCAGTTAAAACTGGGATTCTGCCTTGCAGGTTCCAGGATACCTGTGTTTTGCGGGGAGATGCGGGTATCAGTGACTTTATTGCGGATTTTAGAAAAAGAAAAATACATCTAGATTTTTAGATGGGAGCACTCTAAGATAATATTGTTTTAGAGTGAACTCAAAGTTAAAGGAGGATTATTTAGTTATGCCGTTTAATGCAAAATCAGGAAAATTTAATGCTAGTATCAACGCAGTTGAACTTGGCACCGGCGACAAGAAGATCACAATCGGTGGAGAAAATGTACTGCCATTCTATACATTTGACGCTCCGATCGAGAACGCACCGAAGGTTGGTATCGAGGTAACTGACTTTGGTTTGGATCATGAGCCAGATTGCGTAAAGAAATATTACGAAGGTTGCGAGACAGTGGTTGATATGGCAAAGAAAGCAGCTGAAATGGAAGGCGTAGATTTCTTGAGCATTCGTCTGGAAGGTGGAGATCCGAACGGTGCAAACAAATCCACAGAGGAGCTGGTACAGTTGGTAAAAGACGTAGCTGCAGCAGTTGATCTTCCGTTAGTGGTATGTGGATGCAAGAATGTTGAGAAAGACGCTGAACTTTTAGCAAAAGCGGCAGAAGCATTAGAGGGAAGAAATGCACTTCTCTTAGCTTCCAAAGAAGAAAACTATAAAGCAGTCGGAGCAGCAGCAGGACTTGCATACAGACAGTTAGTAGGTGCTGAGTCAGCTGTAGATATCAACCTTGCAAAGCAGTTGAACGTATTGCTGACACAGTTAGGTGTAAACGGAAAGAGCATCGTGATGAATGTCGGAGCAGCAGCAGCAGGATACGGATTTGAGTATGTGGTATCCACTATGGACCGTGTCAAAGCAGCAGCACTTGGACAGGGCGATGCAACTTTACAGATGCCGATCATTACTCCAGTTGCTTCTGAAGTTTGGGGTGTAAAAGAGGCTATGGCTTCTGAAGAAGATATGCCTGAGTGGGGCAATCAGGAAGACCGTGGTATTGATATGGAAGTAGAGACAGCAGCAGCTGTATTAGCTTCCGGTTCAAACGCTGTCATCTTAAAACATCCAGTATCAGTCGCAACTATTTCAAAAATGATCAAAGCGTTAGTTTAATGCGCAGCGCAATGTAAGGAGGAAAAATCATTATGGCACTTAAAGGTCTTGATATTTTTAAATTATCACCAAAGAAAAACTGTAAGGAATGCGGAAGCCCAACATGTATGGCTTTCTCCATGAAAGTGGCTCAGGGCGCAGCAGATATCAGCGCTTGTCCGTATTTCTCAGAGGATGCAAAAGCAAGCTTGATGGAAGCTACTGCACCGCCAATGAAGACAATCAAAGTTGGTGCTGGTGACAAGGAGATCGCTCTGGGCGGTGAGACTGTTCTGTTCAGACATGAGAAGACATATGTAAGCAAGACAAGATATGCGGTTGCTCTTTGCAGCGGTATGGATGACGCTACAATCGAAGCAAAACTGGCTGGCATTCCAAAAGTTGACTATGATCGTATCGGCGAGAGAATGTACGTTGAGATGGTTTATGTAAACTATGATCCAGAAGCTGGCGCTGAGAAATACTTAGATCTCGTGAAGAAAGCAGAAGGATTAGGACGTGTCCTGATCTTAGGATGTGGTGATGCAGAGGTTGCAAAACAGGCTGTAGAGCTGGTAAAAGCAGAAAAACCGATCTTAAACGGAGCAGATGCTTCTAACTACGAGGCAATGAACGCTGTCGCATCAGCAGCAGGTGTTGTTCTGGGCGTAACTGGCGCAAACATCGAAGAGACCTATGAGACAATCAAGAAACTGGAAGCTCTCGGAAACAAGAATCTGATCGTCGATGCAGGCGTATCTTCTGTAAAAGAAGCTTATAAGACCGCTGTACTGCTGAGAAGAACAGCAATCAAAGACGGCGACAGAAGCTGTGGATATCCATCACTTGTTCAGGTTAACAGACTGGCAAAAGGTGACAAACATATGCAGGCAGCTTTGGCTTCTCTGTTCACAATGAAATACGGTTCTGTAGTTGTTATGGAAGATATGACTTACGCAGAGGCTCTGCCACTGTATGGTTTGAGACAGAACGTATTTACAGATCCTCAGAAGCCAATGAAGGTAGAGCCAGGTATCTACAAGATCAACGGAGCAGATGAGAATTCTATCTGTCTGACAACTGTAGACTTTGCACTTACATATTTCGTAGTTTCTGGAGAGCTGGAGAGATCTGGTGTTCCTTGCAACTTAATCATCAGCGACGCAGGCGGATTATCCGTACTGACAGCTTGGGCAGCAGGAAAATTATCTGCAAGCACGATCGCAAAATACTTTGCAGAAGCTGACATCGAAGGCAAAGTAAATAATAGAACTCTGGTTATCCCAGGAAAAGTAGCCGTATTAAAAGGTGAAATTGAAGCAAAACTTCCAGGATGGAATGTTGTTGTAGGACCGACAGAGGCAGTTCAGCTTGTAAAATTCTTAAAGGATATGCAGGGCTGAGAAAAAGAAGAGCTGACCGCGAAGGAAAGGTCAGATTTCTGAAAAATACAGGTTTTGGAGGACAGTGCGATTTGCACTGTCTTCGAAGACCTGATTGAATTATAAAGAAAAAGGAGAAGAAACAATGGCAAAATTTGTTACAATCGGTGAAAGAATCCACTGTATTTCCCCAGCAATCAGAAGAGCTATGGCAGAGAGAGATCCAGAGCCAATCTTAAAACGTGCAAAAGAGCAGTTAGACGCAGGAGCTACTTATCTGGACGTTAACATCGGACCGGCAGAGAGCGATGGAGAAGATCTGATGAAATGGGCAGTTCAGCTGATTCAGAGCAACTTTGACAATGTTCCTCTGGCACTGGACACTGCAAATAAGAAAGCAATCGAGGCTGGTATCTCCGTATACAATCGTTCAAAAGGAAAACCAATCGTAAACTCTGCTGATGCAGGCGGAAGAATCGAAAACATCGATTTAGCAGCAGCAAATGATGCAATCGTTATCGCACTTTGCTCCGCAGAAGGTATTGCAGCAGACAACGATGAGCGTATGATGCACTGCCAGAACATGCTCGAGAGAGGTTTGATGCTGGGAATGGAACCTACTGATCTGTGGTTTGACCCATTATTCCTGGTTGTAAAGGGAATGCAGGACAAACAGCTGGAAGTTCTTGAGGCAATCAAGATGTTCGCTGATATGGGATTAAACTCTACAGGTGGATTATCCAATAACTCCAATGGTATGCCAAAACACATCCGTCCAATTATGGACTCCGCTTTGGTTGCTATGGCTATGATGCAGGGCTTGACATCCGCAATCGTAAATCCATGTGATTTAAGACTGATGGAGACAATCAAATCTTGTGATATTTTCAAGAACAATACGCTGTACGCAGATTCTTATCTGGAAATCTAATTTTTCAGTGAGTATCAAATAAAAACAAAAAACAGACGAGGTGGACGATGAGTATAGATTACGAGAAGGACAATAAGACGAGGATTCCTTTTGAACATTACAAAGAAGAATATGCAAAACTGGACCCTCTGGAGGCGAGTAAGCGTACTCATATCCCATACGACGAGGAGAGACATGTGTTTACGATGCGGATGATGGGAAAAGAATATGAGCTCACTTTTCCGCAGTTTTCCGTGAAGAAAGTGGACGATGCGGACGAGGAATACGGTGCTTTGACTCAGGAATATGCTGCACAGATCCTGGCAATCCGGTATTTGCTTCGCGGTGTTGCAGCCGATCCTACGGGAAAGTTTAAAACATACCGGGATTTTCCGTGGGGGGAGACGTATTTCAGACAGTTTTCTGGGCGCTGTATTATGCGTCTTGCGTTCGGATATGGAAACAAATTGGATCTCTTCGCAGACACAATGGAAAAAATCGGTGCGAAAAAGATAGAAGGCGGCGATATCGCATATGAATTTGAATTCATGAATAATCTGTGCGTCCGCTTTCTGCTGTGGGCGGGGGATGAGGAATTCCCGCCATCCGCACAGATTTTGTTCGCAGACAATATGTCTTTGGCTTTTGAGGCAGAAGATCTGGCCGTGGTGGGGGATATCTCCATCGGCACTTTAAAAAAAATGGCGTGATCTTCTGAATCAGTGACAGAAAAAATGACGCTTGCCAGGGAAGCAGAGTACTTCCCGGCGATAGCAGATACTGTCTGGGAGGACAGTAAACTGGTACCTCGTGTCGAGAAAACCTGTGCAGCTATTTCCATTTTTCGGACTGCACAGGAATTTCTGATACAGTGTACTCGAAGGTAGAGTAAATATTGTACGTTAAGTGTCATCAGTGGGGAAGATGAGGCTGGTGAACGAAGGATCTAAGATCCGCGTTACAATATGGCTTCCGCTACTGCGTTAAGACAGAACTCAGGATTTTCTATCTGCGCAGGAGTCGCATAGAGGATCTCTGAACATAAAACCAAAAAAGGAAAATCGCAAAAGCGGTTTTATTATGAAAGGAGAAATTTTCTATGGGTTACAAATCAGATATCGAGATTGCACAGGAGACACCTATGCTGCCAATTACCGAGATTGCAGAAAAAGCAGGTATTGACGAGAAGTATTTGGAGCAGTACGGAAAGTACAAAGCAAAAATCGATTACAACTTACTTAGAGAGACTGACGCCAAAGACGGCAAATTAATCCTGGTGACAGCAATCAACCCGACACCGGCAGGAGAGGGAAAGACAACAACAACGGTTGGTCTTGCTGACGCAATGCAGAAGCTGGATAAGAAGGTTATGGTAGCACTCCGTGAGCCATCTCTGGGACCGGTATTCGGAATCAAGGGTGGTGCTGCCGGCGGCGGATACGCACAGGTGGTACCAATGGAA
>JALEVQ010000126.1 GCA_022788205.1 Robinsoniella sp.
TTATCACCTCAAGATTATGATAATATATGTATGCTCAAAAATCCAGTATTTTCAATATATTAAGATGTATTTTGAATTAACATATGTATGTCAATTCATCCCATGACTAAAGTCACGGGTGTTCTTGACATATATTATAAAAGCCCAGTCTCAGTGGACGACAGGCAGGGCGCTTGCGCACCTGGCTGTCTGGACACTAGAGACGCTAACCCGTATGAGCATAAAAGCCACGCGATTGAAAAGAGCGGGGTGATATGCGAATACGGGGTCGGATTGCGAGAGTGCCTCCGGCACGGAGCAATCCGGTGGGCTTTTATGATTGGTGGTGACGCTGCCAGGCGTCATATCCGTTTACCATCGTCTCATTTCCAAATCCAAAAGGCAGCAACTCTCTGAGACGATATACTCGATATTCTTCTGGAGAACGTGCCAGAATCACCTTAAATTCATCCGGATGACAAAATTCCGCCATCACTTGACGGCACACGCCGCACGGCGGGCAGTAATCCCCCTGTTCTCCTTTTTTGTTTCCCACAATCGCGATTGCTTCAAATTGCCTGCACCCTTGGGAGACTGCCTTAAAAAATGCCGTCCGCTCTGCACAGTTTGTGGGAGAATACGCAGCGTTTTCAATGTTGCATCCCAGATAGACCTCCCCGTTTTTTCCCAGGAGTGCCGCTCCGACCTGAAAATTGGAATACGGCGAATACGAATATCGCTGTGCCTCGTATGCCGCCAAAATCAATTCTCTCTCTGTTTTCATCTATTTTCCTGCCTCCTCAAATCATTCCCTGTCTTTTCAGATTTGATATTTTAGCCCATCCACACTTCATCAGACAACTTTCTTTCCTTGATACCTTCTTTTCTCTATGTTATACGATTTTTCTTAAAAAGTATAGCCATTGTTTTCAAAATAGGATATAATAAGTTATTATGTAAACAGGGGAGAGACATTCCCCGGAAATCGAGGTGTATTATTATGTCAGAAGAATTCAAAAACCAAACATCAGCTCCTGCAGAGACCATGGAAGATTATGCCGCTGAGTTAGAGGCATCTTTCCGCAAGATCAACGAAGGAGATATCTTAACAGGCACAGTCATCGATATTTCTGAGAACGGTATTTTGCTCGATCTCAAGTATTACACAGATGGTCTGATCCATCTGGAAGACTTTACGGATGATCCAAATTTCAATTTCAGAGAAGAAATCCATGAAGGTGATCAAATCTCTGCCACCGTAATCAAAAAGGACGACGGAGAAGGTCATATTCTTCTCTCAAGAAAAGAGGCAAACGAAGTACTTGCATGGGATAAACTCAAACAGTACATGGCAGAAGGCACCAACCTGACTGTCAAAGTTTCCGGCATTGTCAACGCAGGAGTCGTCGTTTATGTCGAAGGGATCCGTGGTTTCGTACCTGCCTCCAAGCTTGACCTTCAATATGTCGAGGATTTAAATGAATGGCTTGGAAAAGAAATTCAGGTTCGCGTCATCACTGCCGATGAGGCAAATCAGAGATTGGTTCTCTCCGCAAAAGAAATTCTGCGTGAGCAGGCAGCACAGTCACGCAAAAATCTGGTCTCCTCCGTCGAGATTGGTCTGGTCACAGAGGGAACCGTCGATTCCATCCAGCCATACGGGGCATTCGTCAAATTAGGAAATGGTCTTTCCGGTCTGGTACATATCTCCCAGATCTCTGAGAAACGGATCAAATCTCCATCTGCTGTCCTGAAAGTAGGCGACACAGTAAAAGTCAAAGTAATCGATGTCAAAGATGGCAAACTCAGCCTCAGCATGAAGGCAGTCAACGATGTCGCTGCCGAGGAGATTCAGGAGGAAACTTTTGAGCTGCCTGAGACAGAAGGACTGTCCACTACACTCGGCTCCCTGTTCAAGAATCTAAAATTTTAACAAATATGCCGATTCTTCCACTCCTGTATAGGTAGTGGCAAGAATCGGCACCAATAGATAGATCTGGCGTTCCGCCCACAATCGGAATCTCCCATCTATCCTTTATTTTTCTCTAAACATTAGAGTTACTCTATGAGTAAAAACCTCTAAAATATCACTTTGCATTCTCATTTTTTTGTGTATTTTTTAAAATATTTTCATCTATGGTTCATATTTTATTCATATTTCAATGGTATGATTTTTCTATCTCTGAAAAGAGATTTTTCGATCTCGTGGAGGGGATATCATGACTTATGGCGTAATGTTATCATTACACATATAGATAAATTTTTTCATAATAGCCCCGGTGACCAGACGCCGGGGCACTCCTCATTACATGAAAAAATTTCTCTAACCATTTTGCGGATTTCAAAATCCGACGCTATTCACCTAAAAAGCAGGAAAACGGCGACCTCACATCGCCGTTTTCCTGCTTTTTTCTTACATCTGATATTCAATCACAATGGCGTCATATCCAGCATTGTTCAAGCTAGCCTTGAGATTGTCTGCATTCTCTTTCACCTTGAACGTACCGCAGAATACCGTGTAATATCCGCTCTCAGCGAGCGTCGAATAAGCGTTAAATCCGGCACGGTTCAATTCTGCCGCATAGTTCTGCGCATTTTCATTGCTCTTGAATGCCCCTGCCTGTACCACAAAATAGGTCTGGAGCACCTCCGGATAGAAAGTGTATTCTCTGATGTATACCTCATATCCGTTCCATTCCAGGATCTGCTTTAAGTATTCTGCATCTTCCTTCTCCTCATATGTTCCGCAGTAAACCTTATACAGTCCGTCATCGTCCAGCTCTGAGTATCCGCCAAAGCCCTGTGTCATCAGCTGCTTAACGTAGTTGTCTGCATTGACTTTATTGTCAAAAGCGCCGACCTGCACGCGGTATTCTGTATATTTTACCGGGACGAGAACGGTTTTTGTCACCTCTCTGATCCAGTTGTCATATCCAAGACTGTACAGAAGGTTTCCTTTCTGTTCCGCATCGGAATAATTCTCGTATGTGCCGGAAATCACATTGTATCTTCCGTTCGACGCATACTCTATCTCGGCATAGAGCCCCATATTATTCAGCTCATCCGCAAAATTCACTGCGTTCTGATAGACAGCAAAGGTGCCCGCCTGAACCACATACACTGTTTTTTGCTGCTCCTCATACTGCATCTGTGCTCTCGGATGGAGTGCCATCAGGTTCTCCTCGGCGGCCATAACGTTAGATCCCATCGCCAGGCATGCCATCATCATCACTGCTAAAATCATGTTTTTTCTTTTCTTCATAGTATTTCCCCCATTTCCTCTTCTGTATTGCTGCCTTTTCTCACCGAATTTTACAGCTGGGTCACTTGCCCCATAAATAAAACCATATCGTTCTGTGTATCCTCAATAGCAAATATAAACGGATGATCTGCTATAAATTTTGCCGTTGGCTGCTCCGTCATAATTGATGTCAATCTGGACATGATGCCTGTAGCTGCCGCAGCTTTCGTATACTGCTCGCTCACTTCCAGTTTTGCCTTGTGGATCATACTGTCTACCTGAATCTCATCGGCAAGCCGGCTAAAATCAGCCTGATCGGAGTATGCCGCTGTCATGCCGAGTGACTGCATCATCCGATCCAGATCCGGTATACTGTACTCTATGGAAAATTTCGGAATTCTCACCACTTCCATCTCAGCCATATCCGCCTCGTTTAATTCGTCCCAGATCTCATTCTGATCTTTTCCCAATTCCTGATACCACTCTTCCAAAGGCTTGTCTTTGTCCGTCGGAAGTAGAATATTCATCGCGACACTTCCATCGCCGTATGGTATCTGAATCGCCTGATAATCCTCTGTCTCAACGTATACAAATGAGCCACTCTGCGTCATCATATCCACTTCAGATTCTTTTTCAGAGCCATAAAAAGTCTTTTTTCTGGTGAGTTCCTCATCAAACGGTGTCGTCCATTTCCCCTCAAAATAAACAGCATTGACCAACAGTGAAACTATATCCTTTGGCAATTCTTCCAAGAATGGATCGATCATTCCTTCCGTCTTGTCACTCACCCACTCATTGACCTGCGCCAGCACTTTTTCATTGTCCTTGTCTATATCTGCCTGAAAAATCTCGCTGTCAAACAAGTCTTTCAGTGGAATCAGCACATCCTCCTCTGCATTCTCGGCAAGCTTTAAATTTTTTGACAGCCACATTGCATTCGCCGTCTGAACCTTTGCTCCTTCTCTGTCGCTCTCTGCCATGTACTCTGACATCTGCGCTTTCCATTGCTCCAGATCCGTGATTCCTAAAACTTCCTCAATCTGTTCCTTCGTCTCCCCTTCTGCCTCAAGATCCAGCATCGTCAAGGCAACACTGATGCTGTATGGTGAGAAAAACAGATTTTCTTTTTTGTCCATCTCTTCGTATAAATTCGATGCGAGCTGATTCACTCCATCGGAAAACATGGTGTCGATCTTGTCAGAGGTCTCTTCCTCTGCCATGACAGAAATGCTCTGCAGCGCCAGTATTCCTGCCATCACCGCCAAAATAAATTTTTTCTTCATAGAACTGTGCTCCCTTCTTTTGGATTTTTATTCTTTCTTTAAGTTTACTTTACCATATTTGCCATCTATATTCCAATGTTTATCTCTGAATATTCTCTTAATTTTTCCTGAATACCCCTATTTTCTATTAAAATTTTCAAACTTTTCCCCATATTCCATCTTTTGCCTTACAATATTATTTTTCCTCAAATGCAAACTGCTTTGCGGCTGCAAGATAGAACTTTTTGTTCCCTGTCTCACAGCTGCAAAGCAGCCTGCGTTTTAATTATGCCATTTTTTGTTCTATTTTTCGATGCCGTTTCGCGCTGCCTGACCCTTCTGGTATGGATGTTTGATCATACCGATCTCAGAGACGTAATCAGCAAGTGCGATCATCTCCTCGCTCGGTGTGTTTCCCGTCAAGATCACTTCCAGATTTTCGGGCTTGTTCCGAAGAAAGTCCAGGACAAGCGCCTCGTCGAGCAGACCTGCACTGACTGTATAGATGGTTTCATCCATAAACAGTACATCATAATGTTCCTCTACTGCTTTCGCTGTGATCCGCTGAAACTCTTCATTGTAGAATTTTCGCTGCTCTTCTTTTTCCTCCGGTGTCATCTGAAAGCTGAATTTCACCTGCTCTTTTCCGTCAATGATCGTGATGTTTTCCACTTTCTCCAACACTTTTCGTTCACTTGTCTTATTATTTTTCATAAACTGATACAAAAGCACTTTGTATCCATAGCCTGCCGCCCGGATGCTCAGTCCCATCCCAGTCGTCGTCTTACCCTTGCCATTTCCATAATAGATATGGACAAGACCTGTTCCCTTTTTCATTGTTGCATCCTTCCCATTTTATTATAATTCCAGCTGCATATCTCCCTGCTTAATCCAGCCGCGCTTTCTCATAAATTCTGAGATTGCGAGAGTCACAACCGCCGGGAGTATGAAGTGCAGCACGACGATCTTGATGAGCACTACCATCGCTCCTTCCGTCGGAGCCATGGTCTGGTATGTCATAATCTGACCGACTAATCCTGCTGTTCCCATTCCCGAACCGGTCGCATTGTTTTCCATGTGAAACAGAAGTGTGCCCACAGGTCCCAAAATCGCACTCGATAAAATCGCCGGGAGCCAGATAATCGGCTTTCTCACAATATTCGGAACCTGAAGCATAGAAGTTCCAATTCCCTGTGCAAGAAGTCCTGCCATCTTATTCTCACGGTAGCTCGCCACAGCAAATCCAACCATGTTACAGCAGCATCCGACTGTCGCCGCACCTGCTGCAAGACCGGACAGATTCAAAATAATGCCCAATGCCGCAGAACTGATCGGGAGTGTCAGAATCATTCCCATCAATACAGAAACGACGATTCCCATCAAGAATGGCTGCTGCTCTGTTCCCCAGTTAATCATCATTCCCAGACTATTCATAAATTTAGAAATCGGAGGTCCGACCAAAATTCCAATCACAGAACCTGACACAATGGTGCAGATCGGTGTGACCAGAATATCCAGTTTCGTCTTTCCTGACACAATATGACCGATCTCAATTCCCACATATGCTGCCACGAATGCTCCCAGCGGTTCGCCCGGACCTGCAAGAATCACAGCCCCCGTGTCACTCAGAATCTTTCCTGCTGTGATATTGCCTGCAAAGCCACCGACGATGCCCGCAACAGCCGCCGATACCACAACGAGCGGACTCTCTTTAAAGCGGTACGCCACTCCGACACCAATTCCAGCACTGGTCATCGCTGCTGCCATCTTTCCAAACAGATACAGATAATTTCCGATCTCTCCTACGATCAGATTTCCAATCTGCTGAATAATCGTCCCCACAATCAACGTGCAGAACAATCCCTGTGCCATACCGCTCAATCCCTCGATAAAGACACGATTTAAGTATTTCTTGATTACATTCATTTCTCCTATTTCCTTTCTGAATCACTTCACATGACCTGTTATCTCTTTTCTTAAAGAAATCTATCACTTTAAGACAGATTTCCTTGTCCACTTTTTAACAAATAGTTCTTTTTTTCCAGCTCGTCTTCGATCTCGTCTAGTATTTCCTCGCTGTCTGCCTCTATCGTGTGATAATGAGTGCCGTCCGTCAAGCAGTTGAGAGGTCTTGTATTGGCATGTTCTACTCTGCTCACAAATCTGTCCACATCCTTTCTCGTGTAAAGCATCAGATTCCCTGAAATGCGTCCATAGATCTCATGCTCAATCATTACATCCAAAACTTTTCCTCCACAATCAACGATCGTGTACAATTCATCGCGAATCTGCTCCTTCGTATGCTTTACACACACAATGCGGCATATTTTTTGTCTCTCACCATGAACTCGATAGAGCAGATACCCTCTGTTTGTGGACAAAATATTTTTATTTTCTGCCCGAAGCAAAGCGATATCCTGGACAATCACCTGCCTGCTGACACCTAGTGCCTTCGCAAGATCCATCCCCGGGACGGGTCTGTCACTCTGCTCTAAAATTCTTATAATCTGCTCTCTTCTCTCCAATTCTTTTCCAGAAACCTCTTCTGTTTCTGCTCAACCTCCTTCTCAAAATTTTGATGCGTATGATATCACGTTCCGGAAATCACGCTTTTCATGCTATTATAGCATCTTCTCATCTTGATTTCCATATTTACATCCATCAAAAAATATTGTATGATAGCAAACAGATATGACGCCTGACGGCGTCACTGCTAATCATAAAAGCCCACCGGATTGATCCGCTCTCACATCACTTTGAGAAAGTTTCCCCGGAAAATCTCTTTTCCATACTGGATCTCAATCGCTGTTCCCGGCTCTGTCGAAGGCTGCCAGATCCCGGATCCCACCAGCGCCACATGGCTTGACCGGCTGATGCAGAATGCAAAAAAACAGAAAGATGACTGATATTTTGACTTCTCCCCAGAACTATCAAAAAAAGCAGGTTAGTACCTCACCGGTATGCTACCCTGCTCTCTCAATAGTCTATACAATCATTTTCTTTTTGTTCTATATCGATATTATGCCATGAAAGCTTTTACTTCTGCCGGGATGTTTCCTGACTCTGCTGTCAGATGAACTGGCTTCGAAAGATCCAGACTAAAGATACCCATGATGGATTTTGCATCAATGCAATATCTTCCGGAAGACAGTGTAAAATTTCCTTCCTGTGCTCTCAAGGTTTCCACAAACTCTTTAATTTTAGAAATGGTATTTAATCTTACATCACATGTGGACATATAAATTCCTCCTCTATCAATTGCCTTTACCTTCTAACTCTTATGTTTCCTGCAACGGCACCCCTGATCTCTGTTGCTAGCTGCATTATATGATACACTTTTTTAAAATTCAACCGTCACTCTACACAAAAAACAAAGTTTTATCGCCCTGTTTTTGCCCTATTTTCAAGCACTTTCCACAATTTTGTCAAAAAAAGGATCCTTTTTCGTCTTTAAAACAGCATTTTATCTCTGCTTTACTTTCTGTCGTAAATCGGCTATAATGAAACCCAATATCAATATTTTGCAGTAATTTTAGCAAAGGAGGATGCTTACCATGTTCCAGCTATGGGGTAAAATAATCAGAGAGAATCGTATTGTCCGCGACACCGTCATCTGTGACTGCACAGAAGATACCCGCACACATAAAATTTTTCATTGTCTTGAAAAAATCTGTGTCGAATTCGACCTCCAAAATCCAATCTGGCTTGATTCCAACATCCGCGAATTCAAAAAAGGTAAGAAAGCGAAATTCTATCAAGACAGCTTTATCGAATCGATCGACTTTGACTATCTGGAAATTCAGGTTCTGGAGGAGTGACTACACTACATTTCTCCTCTCGCCTCTCAGAAACGCTTCAATATTCAGATACACTTCCTGTGTCAGTCTCTGTCTCGCCTCCGTGCTCGCCCAGGCAATATGCGGCGTGACAACCAGCTTCTCGCTGTCCTGAATGCGCATCAACGGATTGCCTTCCTTCATCGGCTCCTCAGAGATCACATCAAGTCCTGCCGCCGCGATCTTTCCACTCTCCAGAGCTTCTACCAAATCCGCCTCATTTACAATCGATCCGCGCCCTACGTTGATCAGCACTGCTGTCTTTTTCATTTTTTGCAGTGCTTCCCGATCAATCAGATTTTTTGTATCTGCATTGAGCGGCGCATGAATCGACAGCACATCCGACTCACGGCAGATCGTGTCAAAATCAACTCTCTCATACAGATCGTTCTGATTTTTTCCCGACGTGGAATAATAAATCACTCTGCAGCCAAAGGTCTGTGCGATCTGTGCGACCTTCTTTCCGATATTTCCAAGACCGATAATTCCCCATGTCTTCTGATACAGCTCATGGTAAGTGACGCCCAGATTTGTAAAAATATCACTCTTTATGTAATCCCCGCTCTTCACATAGCCGTCAAAATAATTCATATGGTGAATCAGATACAGCGCCAGAGCAAAGGTATGCTGCGCCACTGACATCGTAGAATAACCTCCCACATTCGTCACTGTGATGCCCCTGCGGTCTGTGTATTCTTTGTCTATGATATTGATTCCCGTCGCCGTCACAGCGATCATTTTCACATGCGACGCCTTCGCCAGAGTTTTCTCATTCATCATCACCTTATTGACAATGATCACATCAGCATTCTTAACACGCTCCGGCGTATTCTCCTCGTCTGACTGACCATACTTTGTCACATGACCTAACTTTTCAAAAATAGACAGATCCACATCTGCTCCCAGTGAATTTGCCTCCAACATTACAATTTCCATCTTTTCCTCCTATGTATCTCCGCTGCCGTCCCTCTCTGTCATCTATCCCTTTTACCGCCCGGCAGTTCTGATCTGAAAAAAGCCTGCAGCGCCAGACCTCCCTGTCACTGCAAGCTTCTCAATTTTATCTTATCAAATTTCCTGGATCTCTTTTCTGATTTTGCCCAGCGCAGAGTCAGATGATTACAGTCTCTTTAACAATGCTTCTCTTTCTTTCTCATATCCTGGTTTTCCGAGCAGAGCAAACATATTCTTCTTATAGCTCTCTACACCTGGCTGATTGAATGGGTTTACACCCAGCAGATATCCACTCACACCGCAAGCAAACTCGAAGAAATAGAATAACTCACCCAGAGAATGCTCATCCTGTCCCGGGATGTGGATCATCAGGTTTGGAACATTTCCGTCTGTATGTGCCAGAATCGTTCCGTTCATAGCGCTCTTGTTTACAAAATCCATGTTCTTGCCTGCAAGATAGTTTAATCCGTCCAGGTCAACCGGCTCTTCTCCGATTACCACTTCACACTGAGACTCCTCCACACTCAGTACGGTCTCATACATGATACGGCTTCCATCCTGGATAAACTGTCCCATGGAATGTAAATCTGTGGTCAAATCAACAGAAGCCGGGAAGATACCTTTCTGATCTTTTCCTTCACTCTCGCCGTACAGCTGTTTCCACCACTCAGATACATAGTGAAGACTTGGCTCATAGTTTGCCAGAATTTCCACAGATTTTCCCTTCTGATGAAGGATGTTGCGGATCACTGCATATTTCACTGCATCATTTTCTTCATACGGTGCTTCCATGGCAAGCTTTCTCGCTGCTGCCGCACCTTCCATCAGTTTGTCAATATCAGCGCCGCTGACTGCGATCGGCAGTAAGCCCACTGCTGTCAATACAGAGAAACGTCCTCCTACGTTGTCCGGAACAACGAAGCTTTCATATCCTTCCTCTGTCGCAAGGCTCTTAAGCGCTCCTCTCGCTTTGTCTGTGGTGGCATAGATTCTCTTTGAGGCTTCCTCTTTGCCATACTTCTTCTCCAGCATTTCCTTGAATACACGGACTGCGATTGCCGGCTCTGTCGTGGTGCCGGATTTTGAAATGACATTGACAGAAAAATCACGGTCTCCGATCACATCGATCAGATGTTTCAGGTAAGTTCCACTGATGCTGTTTCCTGCATAGTAAATTTCCGGTGTCTTGCGGATTTCTTTTGAGACCATATTGTAAAAGCTGTGACGTAAAAATTCAATCGCTGCTCTTGCACCCAGATAAGATCCACCGATACCGATCACTACCAGTACCTCACTGTCCTCCTGAATCTTTTTTGCAGCTTTTTTGATACGTGCAAACTCTTCTTTATCGTAGTCAACCGGAAGATCGACCCATCCTAAGAAATCATTTCCCGCGCCAGTTTTAGACACTAACATTTCTTTAGCAGCTTCTGCTAAACTTTTCATATTTGTGATTTCGCTCTCACTGACAAATCCTGCAGCTTTCGAATAATCAAATCTCACTCTGCTCATAACTTCTCTCGCGCTCCTTATAGGTGTAATTTAAAATGGATATTTTATCCATTTTACGGGTTGTTGAAGGACCTAGACTGTTCTATCAGTCCAAATTATCACCTATTATTCTATCAAATGTCGCATACTTTATCAAGCCAAAAATTCCTTGAGCACCTCCCGTATGATTCTTTCTTGTTCTTTCGGGTCCATCTGCTTCAAAATTTCTGCCTCTTTGCTGCGCGTCTCCTCCTTCTCAGCAGCCACCTCATTGATTCCGCTTTTCACCTGATTTTTCAGTTCCTGACTCTCTTTTCTTGCCTTGGCGCGTTCCAGCCTTCTGGAAATCTTCTTGTTTTCTTTTTCTGCCTTGTCATAGATCGAAACTTCCTCAAAATTTCTGCCCATCCCGGTATTCTCCAGGTAATCTGCCAGCCTTGTCTGCAGATTTTTGTTTTTATATCGAAAATCTAAGATTCCCTCTATCAAGAGCAGCGCCGCACAGGTGACAATTCCCCCGCGCAGATACCATACTCTCACACCAGCTGCCTGTGCCGTGAGATAATAGCCTGCACCCGCGAGCACTGCGCACACCACAAACGCATACGCTGCCAGCCTCTGCCACTGGTGCAGACTTAAGTTCCAACATTTGTACTCCAAAATCTGTTTTTCAATGAAAGCAGAAACATTGGAAACCTCATCGTTTAATCTCTGGCAGTTCGCAAACCTCTGCTTGAGCTGCTTCATAAACTTTCCCCGAGGCGCACCTGTATTTTTTGTGTCCAACAGAAGCTTTGCATAGATGCGGTTCAGGATCAGCTGGCTGATCACTCCGAGAACGCCCACCACTGCCATCACATAAAACAATACCTTCTGTTCTGCCATTGTCTGTAACATCATCGAAATCCCCCTTTGATTTTCTGGAAGCAATTTTGTCCTTTGCCCATCTGGCTGCATTCCAAAATCGCTCTGACTACATCACAATTTCAGCGGACCGGTCCATTGGGCCTTTCTGAAATTTTGTACCGCCATTATAGCCGATGATTTCGACTTTGCAAAGCAAAATCGTTCGACCAAAAAATCGAAAAAATGTCGATTTTTCGGGGTTTTAGGGGATTTTATCTTCATGTAGAAGAAGCTCTCATTTTGTCTGATCTTCAGAAAAACGCCTCATCAGCCCTTCGACAAGACGCAGACTGTCTGCCGCTGCTCTCGCCTCAAACACCGGGTAGTCCATCTGTTCACTGTCGCCTGCTTTGTCCGAAATTGCGCGGATAATCACAAATGTAATGCCATTGAGCCATGCGGTCTGGGCGATCGCAGCGCCCTCCATTTCTGTACAAAATCCTTCAAAAGTATTCTTAATCCGCTGTTTGATTTCCGTGTCGAAAATAAATTGGTCTCCGCTCACAATTCTTCCCCGGAAAACTTTGATCTCAGGGTTGACGTCCCTGCTCACTTGGGCTGCAATACGGGAAATATCATCGTCTGCATGGAAAGATACCACACCAAGCTGCGGAACTTCGCCAGGCTGATATCCAAACAGTGTGGCATCTACATCATGGTGCATCACATCTGTGGCAATCACGATATCTTCAATGTCGATTTCACTCTTGAGCGATCCGGCGACGCCAGTGTTGATGATGAGATCCACACCGAACTCATCTGCCAGAATCTGTGTGCATACTGCCGCATTGACTTTGCCGACTCCGCTTCGCACAATGACAACATCCTGTCCACAGAGCGTTCCCTCGAGGAAGGTCATTCTTGCTTTCTCAACAGTGCGGTGAACCTGCATTGCTTTCTTGAGACCTTCCACCTCAATCTCCATTGCTCCGATAATTCCTGTTTTCTTCATCACAGTTCCTCCTTATGTTTTGGTTTTCTTATATCTCTGTTCTCTTCCTGCTTTACTGTGTTCCTGTTTCCTATGCGATTATATCAGCTTTTTCCTGTTCATGCACCGAAAATTTCTTTGCTTTTCGTTTTTTTCTTTGCTATAATTGGGAGGTAGTGTGATCTATTCTCATCATGCTTATAAACTTGTAGAAATAAAATGCGAAATAAAAATGAAAGATTTTTGAGACAGAAAGGAGACTTTTATCATGGTCAGCTATAAACCATCTGGTGTCTGTGCCAGAGAAATCAGATTCGAACTGAATGGAGATATTATTGAGAAGGTAGAATTCGTAGGCGGATGTCCTGGAAACACGATGGGACTTTCTCGCTTGCTTCAGGGAATGGATGTCCACAAAGCAATCGACACTTTAAGCGGTGTAAAATGCGGCTCCAAGCCAACCTCCTGCCCAGATCAGCTTGCAAATGCACTCAAGAAGGCAATTAATCAGTAAAATCTCTTTCTCTCCGCAGTTTCTTCCTGAAACAAACAGAGAATGAAAAAATAAAGAGCGCACGCTGCGGTACTTCCCATCACAAACAACCGAATGCTTTTTGCGGGAAATACCGGGCGTGCGTCTTCTTGTACCTTCCATCCTATGGCTCTGTGACACCCATATCAAAGCCAAACTCTTTTTGACCCTGTCTTATCGATCCCATTTATCGCAGAGCGCTTCAATCTGGCTCGTAAACTTCGCCAGATCCTTGTTTGCCCCATGCTCATTGTGCCAGATTACCGTGATCAATCTCTGACCAGCAGCCAAAAGCCTTGCAAATACATTGTTTGCCTTCAGCGCTGATGCAGACATACCTTTTGTCTTCTCGACTTTGACAGGCTCTGCCTCCTTGATAAACTCTCCCGTCGCCAGATCAAAAATGGTACCACTGAACGGTGCATAAGCATTTAATTTTTTCTCTCTTCTAAGCCTCTCTGCAAACGCTTCACTCACGAGATCTTCACCATGCACCACAAAAACACGTTCCGGCTTTTTCTCAAATGCAGAAATCCACTTGATCAGCCCCTCATTGTCCGCATGACCGCTGATTCCCGTCAAGGTTTTAATCTCCGCGCACACTTCAATCTCTTCGCCGAACAGCTTCACACTCTTTGCGCCCTCCACGATGGCACGCCCCAGCGTTCCGTTTGCCTGATATCCGACAAACAAGACCGTACACTCCGGACGCCACAGATTATGCTTTAAATGATGCTTGATCCGCCCCGCGTCACACATACCGCTCGCCGACAAAATCACCTTTGGTTTCAAATCAAAATTGATATTCTTCGAATCTTCACTGGTGACAGACGTTTTCAACCCCGGAAAACTGATCGGATTGATTCCTCTCTGGATCAACGCCGCCGCATCTTCGTCAAAGTCACTGAACATATGCTTCATAAAAATCTGTGTCGCCTCGATCGCAAGAGGACTGTCCACATACACCTCAAATCCATCATGACCGTGAATCCTCTTTTCCTCCTTGATCTGTCGGATAAAATACAACATCTCCTGCGTTCTGCCCACAGCAAACGACGGAATCACCACATTTCCTCCCCGGTCGAACGTCGTCTGAATAATCTCCGCCAGCTCTTTGATGTAATCCGGCTTCGGACCGTGACTTCTATCGCCGTATGTAGACTCCATCACCACATAGTCTGCCTCTTTTAAATATTCCGGATCCTTGATGATCGGCTGATTCATATTTCCGATATCTCCGGAAAATACAATCTTTTTCTCTTTCCCCTCCTCCGAAACCCACACCTCGATGGAAGAAGAGCCGAGAAGATGACCTGCATCCACAAAACGAATTTTAATGTTGTCGCTGATCTGCACCATCTCATGATAATCACAGCCGATAAAACATCTCAGCGCTCCCTCCGCATCATTGATGTCATACAGCGGCGTCACCTCCTCCTTACCCGCACGTTTTCCCTTGCGGTTTCGCCACTCCGCCTCAAACATCTGAATATGCGCACTGTCACGGAGCATAATCTCGCACAAATCCGCCGTCGCGCGCGTTGCAAAAATCTGTCCCCGAAAACCTCTCTGATACAAAAGCGGCAACTTTCCAGAATGGTCAATATGCGCATGCGTCAAAAGCACAAGATCTATCTGACTCGCCGGGACAGGCAAATCCTCATTCTCATATGCGTCCGGTCCCTGCTCCATGCCACAGTCAATCAAAATCCTCTTTCCATCCGCCTCCAAATACGTACAACTCCCAGTCACCTCATGGGTAGCACCCAAAAAAACTAACTTCATATGGCATCTCCCCTCTCTTCTCAGATAAAATTATGATACTATTATACAATGATTATACTAGATTTTGTTAGAAAATATGGCACACAAAGCACATTTTTTCAAAATTTTTCTCACAACTATCCCCATCATAGAAATCAACAGCACACAAAAAGGGTACGATCCCATCATTCCTGAAAGATGAAATCATACCCCTTTTCCTTCGCTCCCAAGAGCCAGTTTGTTTTACATCATCAATAAGAGTATTGCGGATGGTAATGAAGAATTATTGTTGTTATTGTTTCTTAGTTACAATTCAGGTGTAAAAGTTACTTGGTGGATGTTATCCAATGTATAACCAGTCTGTTTTGGATGTTAAGCTTTCCACCGTATCCCCAGCAATAGCTACATGTGCAGTCACTGTCCGATAAAAATAACCCGGAGCTACCAATATATAAAATCCATTATAAGCATAATAAGTATTATATTCGGAATGATGTTGGTAAGTAACAGTTTCCCAATCTCCATTCACTAATCTTTCCAAATAAATATTAACTCTTAATTCATCTGCTGTTCTGTGACACGAAGTGCTTCCTGAAATATATACTATATTGTTTCCTTCGTTTGAAATATAAGAACTGCCGTCTGAAAGGTAATATCCTCTTAATACTTTTAAGGCATCTCCTGTAGATTCCTGCTCATTTGTAAGAACAGAACCATCTACAACTGTTCCCAATAAGGACTCCCAGTTTTCTTCTGCCATAGCAGTGTTACTCAGACTTATAAGCATCATGAAGCTTAAAATCAATGTGCATACTCTTTTTATTATTTTCATAAAATAAAACCTCTCGTTCTCTGTAATTTCTTCATTACAATTATAAAAACGAGTTTTAGGTTCCAATTTGTCGCGTTATGAGGAGAATCTTATATTTTCTATAATTTTAACAAATTCTTTTTCAGTGATATATCCTCTAATAATATATGAATCATTTAATCTCTCAAATTGTGCAGCGTAGTTTTCTTCTTTATCACTAATTTTCCATATTTTTATCTCATCACTACTGATCTGAGATGGAATTTCATCTACCACTATTCCATCAAACTCTTGTACATATTTGCCATTTGAATCTTTTTTTTGCATATATATAGTGAAGATAACCTCATTATATTTATAAAAAAGAATTGCTTTTTTTTCTGCTTTCTCTATTCTATAATCCGAAAACTCCATTCCTTTAGGTTTATATCCCAGTTCTATAGGATGTATACCTAACTCATCTCTAATTTGTTCCATCGCCTCTTCTACTGAAGCCTGTCCCACTTCTCCATTTTGCTCATCTTCCATATTAACCTCTATTCTCAACTGGCTATTCCCTACTAATCCATTCCACACTGAAACCACATATTTTCTGTTTGCTCCACTTGTCATGCTCACTCCAAACACGCACAGCACTACGCATGCCACGATTGCCACTCTTTTCATGATAATCGTTCTCTTATTGATTTTCTTGATCTTCTTTCCAAGCTCCAGGGCTTCTCGATCTTCCTCTGAGAGCATATTATAAACATTAAAGGTGTCTGACTCACCTGATTTTTCCCATTCATTTTGTTCTTTCAAGCTGTTTACGATTTTGTCAAACAATTCATCGGACGGTTTGAGATCTTTTGTCTCCGGATTTTCGTTTAATTCTTTTTCATATTCTTCATAAGGTTCTTTCATCGACCATAGTAACATCTGACCGATGTCATCATCACGATCTATCTGTTGATTATCTTTCTGATTCTTTTTCGTCCCTTTTCTTATTATCATTTTTACCTTTCCTCGAACTCTGTTCTTGACTTTTTATTCTGAGCGTATACACTGTTAATATATCTATATCATTAATTTTGGAGGATAAACATGAAACGAATTATTCTTACAGGCGGCGGAACCGCAGGTCACGTTACCCCTAATATCGCGCTTCTCCCTCGTCTGAAAGAGCTCGGTTATGATATTCATTACATCGGCTCTTATGACGGAATCGAAAAGAAATTGATTGAAGAACTCCATATCCCTTACTATGGAATTTCTTCTGGAAAACTGAGACGTTATTTCGATGTAAAAAATTTCACAGATCCTTTTAAAGTTTTAAAAGGCTATGGTCAGGCAAAAAAGCTCATGAAGACACTGAAACCGGATGTGGTATTTTCCAAAGGCGGTTTTGTCTCCGTTCCTGTTGTGCTTGCAGCGAAGCACCGCCATATCCCTGTCATCATCCATGAGTCAGATATGACACCTGGTCTTGCCAACAAGCTCGCGCTGCCGTCTGCGACGAAGGTCTGCTGTAATTTCCCTGAGACAATCTCTCATCTTCCTGAGGGAAAAGCGGTGTTGACCGGTTCGCCTATCCGACAGGAACTTCTCTGCGGCAGCAAGGAAGCTGCTCTGAAATTCTGTGGTTTTACACCTGATAAGCCGGTATTGCTGATTATTGGCGGAAGTCTCGGTTCTGTTGCGGTGAACAATGCAGTCCGTGGAATTTTGCCAGATCTTTTAAAAACTTTCCAGATTATTCATCTGTGTGGAAAAGGAAAGATTGACACATCTTTACAGACCACAAAGGGATATGTTCAATACGAGTATATCAAAGATGAACTCGCTGATCTGTTTGCTCTCGCCGATATCTGTGTGTCCAGAGCAGGTGCCAATGCTATCTGTGAGTTACTAGCACTCCGAAAGCCTGCTCTTCTGATTCCGCTCTCTGCCAATGCCAGCCGTGGTGATCAGATTTTGAATGCCGATTCCTTTAAGCGACAGGGCTTCAGTGAGGTGATCAAAGAAGAGGATTTAACTCCTGATCTCCTTCTCCAGACAATTCAAAAGCTCTATACAGACCGTCAGACTTACGTTCGCGCGATGGAAAACAGTAAGCAAAGTGACGGTATTTCCGCTGTTATTCAATTAATCAATGAGGCTTCCGGCTTAAATGCCTAAACTCTTCCCCTGCCCGTCAGGACAGGGGAACTTTTTCACTCTTTTTCAAACGATTTTAAATATTCCAAGTATTGTTCTCTGTATCTCTTTCGTATGTACAATTTTGCCCGGTATAATTTTGAATAGAGCATACTGATTGAGATTCTCAGCTTCTTTGCGATTTCTTCTGTACTGCGCTCTTCCATGTAAAGTCCATTGATAATGGTATACCATGATTTATTTTTATGTCTCAAATCCTGCAAGATCGCATTTGCCAATTCTTTCTGAGCTATTCTTTTTACAGAATTTTCTAATCTGTCCTCATCAACTGTCTGAAGTTCGGAAAACTTTTCTTCCCACACTTCATCCAACAACTGCTCATATTTTGTGCTTGCTTTTTTGTAATGGTCAATCACTATACGTTTTGTCGTAAGCATCAGCCACTGTTTTTCACATCCTGGGACAACTTTGTGCATATGTATAAAATATTGCATGAAAACATTTTGACAAACTTCTTCTGCCATGCCGAAATCTGTCGTCATGTCAAATATCATCTTTATGACCAGCGCGCTATATCGAGAATAAACTTTTTCAAATCGTTTCTGTTTTTCTTCCACATTATTACTATTCATCGTGGCACTCTATTTCATCTTCCAAAGCTTGCAAGAATTTCCGCTTTATCTTCTTCTGTTAAAACTCCTGGCGTCCAAGTCAATCCTACCTGATCATTTTTATAGCGCGGTATCAGGTGAATATGGAAATGGAATACTGTCTGCCCTGCACAGGCACCATTGTTCTGCACGATATTGAATCCGTCACACTTTAGAGTTTCTGTCAATTTCGTTACCATTTTTTTCGCCAGGACAAATGCCTCAGATGCTATTTCATCTGGCAGCTCATATAAATTTGCGAAATGTTCCTTTGGCAAAATAAGTGCATGTCCTTTGGTAGCAGGTCCTAAGTCCATAATTACACGAAATCTTTCATCCTCATATAGAGTTGCTGAAGGGATATCTCCATTTGCAATTTTGCAGAAAATACAGTTTTGGTCTTTCATCTCGCGTTCCTCACTTTCTTTTTAATCTCTTAGTGCTTTGTCAAATTTATACTATTATACACCCATTTTGTCTAATTCTGTCAACAACATTTATTTGATCTTTTGGCTCCTTGATGGTAAACTAATCGGTGGAAAAGGCTATTTTGTTGAAAGGAAGGTATATTGTATGTTAACTGAAAAAAGTATCAAAATTTTTGAAAATGCATCTACAAAAGACTATGTTTCCGATCCGATTCAAGTGTCTGAAAAAAGCCATGATTTCGACGCTCTCAGAGTATCCACTTCCAACTCTTCTGTCTCATCGCTGGAAGATACAGATTCTGCCGCCATCATGGAAAAGATGAAGGAAGAGCAACGCCTCTGCGTCTCTCAGATTTCACATGAAATCCGCAACCCTGTCACACTCATCAACAGTTCTCTTCAGCTTATTGAGCGACAACACCCTGAGGTAAAAACTTTTGCCTTTTGGCATGAAACTATGGAAGATCTCTCTTTCCTGCGCACTTTGCTGGACGAGCTTTCTTCTCTCAACAACGGAGATCTGCTTCACCCTGAACCACAAAAACTGCAGGATTGGCTTCCCGATTTTTTGACCTGCATTCAAAACTCATTTTCTTCGGCTCATCTTCATCTGGAACTCCAGGAGCATCTCCCAACTGTCACATGGGATTATACAAAAATTCGTCAGGTTTTCAGCAACTTAATTCGCAACAGTCTGGAGGCTTCTCCCAATGATTGTGAAGTTCTCTTCAAGATCTCTTTTGACGATCCATTTGTGGAAATCAAGATTTCAGACCACGGATGTGGTATTCCGTCCTCTGTTCTCCCTACTCTGTTTGAACCTTTCCATACCACGAAAAGTAACGGGACGGGTCTTGGGCTTGCCATCTGCAAGCGTATTGTTGATTCCCACCATGGAACCATTGTGGTTTCTTCTACAACAAAAAAGGGAACTACGTTCACGATACGTATTCCCCAAAATCCATTTTGCTCCCGCGTGTGATTTTCTTTTTGTGGTAAAGCAGAATTCCTAAAAAAATTCCGCCCAGTAAACCGCCGACATGCGCACTGTTGTCAACCCCCGTCGATGTGAAGCCCTGAAATAGCATTAGCATGACGATAAATACCATTTTTTTGCCAAATGTTTCACCCAATCTATCACGATTCCGCAAAACTACATAGAGCAGTGCGCCGATCACGGCAAATACTGCGCCAGATGCACCGGCTGACAATGCATATCTGCCTGTGTGCATCTCGACTGCCACAGATACCAGATTTCCAATCAAACCGCCGACAATATAGATCACACCATACTTCCAGGTTCCCACCATTCGCTCAAGATAATCGCCGAGGAACAAAAGACTTATCATGTTATTTCCCAGATGCTCAATCCCGAAGTGAAGAAACATACTGGTAAACAGTCTGTAATATTCTCCCTCCAGGATATATGGCGTATAGCACGCACCTCCCAGATAAAATTTATTCTGCTGTTTTGTGAATTCCATAATAAAAAATACGAGAATGTTGACTGCTATCAAGAATAAATTCAATTTTTTTCTTGACTTCAAAAAATTTTTTAGTTCTTCGAACATATTTTTCGCTTCTTTTCCACTTCATTTTTTGAGATTATATCCTACTTTCTGTATACATGCAACGAAAAATTTTATAAACTTCGGACTTCATGGCGCTTCATATTGATACATGATCGACGCAAACCCCACCTCATCGAGGTTACATAATCGTCGCCGCTCATTTGCTCTCAGGCGTTCTCCATTGACAAATGTCCCATTTGTCGAGTTGAGATCCGTCACATAGATATCTTCTCCACTTCGCTCAATTCTCGCATGAATCCTGCTGATATGTTCATCATCCAGCACCACATCTGCCTGCTCTTTTCTTTTCCCCACAAGGATGCTGGTATGAAAAATATAAATATCCGGAAACTTCTTATCTTTTTGGCTGACCAATCTGTGCATATTTGCAAGTTTTCCGCCATTCAACAATACTGTCTCCCCAAAATTTAAAAGTTGTGTCTCTTCTTCCCCTTCATCTATCTCTTTCTCCGCCTGCCTGTGATCTATTCTTTCGTGCTCCATCCACTCCCTTTTTGCACTGGTTTTTTCCTCATGATTTTTGGTCGAATTTTCTCGTTTTTTCTCACTCTCTTCTACTATTTCCTGGCTTTCCCACTCTGTCTTTGTTTTACTTTGTTTTCGTGTTTTTCTACTTTTTCTTTGCGTTTTTTTATACTTTGAGGGGTGTCGATTTTTAATAAATGAGATGGTATATGCTGTCAATGCCGCTGATACAGAAAGCCCTCCTCCCACTCTTGTCAAATTCCAACCAAAACGCAGTGATATCAAAATTGTGACAGTACAAATGCCGACAAATCCAAATATAGCAAGACACCAGATTGCCCATTTTTTCTTTTTTTCTTCGCGGTCTTTTTGAGGTTTTGCTTTTTCTGAGACATACTCTTTTTTTCTCTCTCTTTTTTTATCTTTTAGACAAGTTGCTCTGTCTTGTTCTTCTTCTCGCAGTTCTATGTCGTGATAAGCCAGCTGTAACACATAATCTATGCTTCCATTTTCATCCATAGCCCTCCGATATACTTCATATCCAAGGATCACTGCTTTTTCTTCCTCATGGTCGAGTCTGCGCAGAATATATTCAGCGAAATTTTGAAATTCCTTCTGAAAATTTCCTCTTCTGCCTGGAACATAGCACAGAAAAATCTCCTGTGATTCACTCTCCATGTAAAAGTGTTCCGGGTCTATCAAGAAATCATTTTCATCGAGCAGATATCCGGCTGCCCCTTCTAATGCTTTTTTCAATCCCAGGAGCATCTGCTTTATATCGTCATATCCTATCAGACGTCTCTCAAAGAGAGATGCCGCACACTGCTTGGCAGTGATATCGTAGTATAGTTCGACACTCCCATTAACTTTTCTGACCTCACACTTGAGCAACCCCGGAATCTGGTTATAAGTGATCATCTTGATGGAATATTCATTTTCTTGAAAGTTCTCGTCTGTCTCTAAAATCAAATAGTTGTGATATCGATCTTTCTTATAGGATTCTTTCATCCCGCATCCTCTCTTTCCATCAATGCCTTTTCCTGACAGACAGCACGAATTCTCTTTGTACCATCTGCCCAGGAATTTTGTGCCTGCACTTCCCACCTAACTGTTCCGTCCTGAAACAGCGAGGCTAAAATCCCCGGCACGAAAGCCTCAAGGCTCCCTTCTGCTCTTGCGTCATCTCCATAGCATGCGATCGAAAAAGAGAGTTTCGCTTTTCCAAGGCTTTGTCTTCTCATTTCTTCCTCGAACGATTCTTGTCCGGTTTCCTGTGGTCTCATATTCTCCAGAAAGACACTCTGGGATACTGCTCCTTGCAGAATCCCTTTCTCATATAAAAGACAAGATATCCACAAAATTCCAAACAACACTGGAATCAGGATTCCCATCAAAAGAGCTGTCTCCACAGTATAGCTTCCTCGCCATCCCCTACCTCGAAATTTCACTTTTTTGTCCATGTCACCTTCCCCTTTCCAAAAAAAGCAGGATGCCGTGTGCTGCCGTCAAAAAAGGCAAGAAGGGAACTCTCGTATCTCCTCTCACTTTTCTTGCAAGCAGTGCCACAACCGAAAAGCTGCACGCCAAAAAGAATGCGGTGATCCACACCTCTGTATTTTTTTCCATTCCCAGATAAAGTGCTGTCACACTCCACATCATTCCATCGCCATACCCAAGTGACTGTCTTGTCAGCCTGCAAATGATCAAAACTCCAACGCTGGTCACCATCCACAAAATCCATTCTGCCTTTCCCCATCCTGTTGCCGATGTACAGCAAAATCCGCCCGCTGCCGCCGCCAGAATCATCCATGACGGTAGCATTTGCCATCTAAGATCCACCGCTGACAGTATGATAAGAATGATCAGTATCGTCCATCGTTCTGCCATATCTTCACCCTTCCATCATTTTTCCATTTTCGCACAGCATCTGGAACATGGGCGCAATTCTCCCGTCTGTGTGATGGGAACTTGCGTCACAGTTCTCTTCAAACCGCTGCATTCCAGAGAACTGTGATATCTGTTTCCAGAATCCGTGATATAAACATTTCCGCTTCCTCCTCCGCACTCTTCACATGCGTGATATTTCTCCCCGTTCTCATTGCGCAATCCGCTAAGCTGTTCGTCTTGAACACAACGTATCGACAGATGAATATGGGTACATTTTGGATCTGTGTGATATACTTGTCCATTCAAAGTCACATAGACCATCCTCTCATCTTTTTTCTCCCCTTCCCCATTCCATCCAAATGTCCATGACGGATCTCTCCCTGTCCACGCTCTGATCTGAAACTGCTGTATCCATGTGACTTCTCCTATCAAAAACAATGTCGGAATGGAGATTATTTTTTCCACGGATATCATCTCCTCGTCTTCCTCTTTCGTGTCTGCCTCACTCCAATACAACAGTGCTGATTGAACAGCTCTCTCTTTTGCTTCGTTTGCCAGCTGTGTCTGCTCAGAAATCCCCTGTAGAAACCCATTTCCCAACATCACAAACTCTATCATACAGAATAAGAAGATCGGAAGAACACACGCCATCTCCACTGTCACGCTTGCTCTGATCCTCTTCTGAAAGGGTGATAAGGATATTCTTTCGCCCTCAGTTCTTGTGCTTTTTGGGAGAGAGCCCTTTTCCTTTCTTTCTAAATTTCTGTGGCGAAAGAACATCCTTATCACTCCTCCATTTCATAGCAAAAGCTCCCTTTTGCTTCGTATTCTGTTTTGCTATATCCCGTCCCTAAAAATGCAGAGGTAACTCGAAAAAACATGGGTTCTATCTGCCAAGCTGTCTCTACTGTCATACCTCCGATACAACAGTCCGCCCGGAAATAAGCTGTGTCATCCCCGCTTCTCAATTCCCATTCCACGAGATCCAATGCTTTCATCGGCAGATCCGAAACTTTTCTCATCTCGAACAGTAGTTGTAAATATTCTTGATATGTCCACCCATCTGTATCTTCTCCCGCGCCCAGAATTTTTACATCATTTTGCCAGAATGGTATCTCTGTCACCTTCCATTGTCCTACATTCTTTTCAACTGGAACACGACCTCCTTGCAAAAGGATCTGGAGGTCCAGGCAGCTCTCCTGATAGGCACATGCCAGCAAGATAATATCAATTTCTTCCTGCGTGACTCTTTCTTGTCTATCCTCCTCTTTTACATTTTCGGATTCTTTCTTTTCCATCTCATCCGCTTTTTCCTTCCAATCCATGATCATCTTTTCGGCTTTTTCTCTTTGCTTTTGGTCTTTCTGTACAGTCAAAAAATTGTCTGCAAACCGAATTTCCAGAAGATCCTCACAAACTTTTCTCAAGTTTTTCTCATCACTGTTCTGACCTTCTAGCAGATATTCCAATTCATATGCCAATCCTTCCTGTGCTTTTCTTTCTTTTGCATTTCCAAATGTAAAAAAGAGATACCTCAAAAAAGATTCTTCAAGGTTTTCTACATCTCCTGTGGGGATTTCCATCGTGCCTTCATTGCACGCTCTCTCTGACACTCTGTCAAACTGCGAGACATCTCCCGAAGACACAGAGAAAGAGGGCGGTATCACCTGCTGTAAGACATCCCCTTTTCGTTTTCCGGCAATCCACTCTATCGGATCGATCTCATAGCTTTCCTTTTCGCTCGTATTCATGGTCTGCCAAAAATATTCCAATTTCTGATACAAGTCGCGAAAAATTTGTATTTTGTTCTCAATTTCTTCTCCCTGTGATACTCCAATTTGATTGCTTTTTCCGTCTGTGTTTGGTATCCCTTGCATAAACAGTGCAGCCTGCTGCAAGAATGCTTTCCCGCCCTCATCCGTCGCAAGAAAATATTGTATCACTCTCGTCTCTGTGTTATTTACTTTAAACCAGTCTATTCCCGGTGACACATGACTCAAATCATTGTTCTGTCCCATAAAGAAGCACAGTCTTTCCTCTGCTTTCTCTACATCAAAGCTCCCTGTCCTGTAACTTCCATCGAAAAAAAACACATGATAGCGTGAGAGTAATTCTCTGTCGTATTCTCCGAACACAGAAAACAAGCCCATATCCAGGCAGGCTGCCGCGCGCACTTTTGCCCCTTGTATACGGATTCCTTCCAGGACAGTGCAGATGACAGCTAAAAATAAAACTGTTATGAGACTCAAGAATATTGTGATACTTCCCTGATACCGCCTTTTTCTCATTTTTCTTCCTTTCCCCTGTCGGGTGCTGTTCTAAATACTGCCGCTCTGACTTGCAATTTTGTCAAAAATGGTCCCAACAAGGCTCGTCAGCTGGCTCTTAAAAATCAAAACCAATCCAATCAGCACAACAAGAATCAAGATCATTTCTACAACTCCAACTCCATCTTCTTCGTTCAAAAATCTCTTCCAATCCTCCATCTCATCACCTCCTCTCTCTTCTGTTCTTTGCATCCTTTTATTTAAAAGTTCATGAATGCCGGGACAATCAATATGACAAGTACTACCACAAGCATCATGCCCATCGGGAGCAATAATTTTGTCCCTGCCTCCTCACCCATCTGTCTCGCCAGTGCCATGCGCTCTTCCTGTGCCTGCTGCATTTCCTGACCTAATATTTCCTCTAGTCCTTCTGTTCCTTTTCTCAAATGCTGCGCCAGAATTCTTCCTAATTTTAGATATCTGGACTGTCCGCATCTCTGTCCAAAATGCTCGTATGCTTTTTCTTCAGACACGCCGCTCTCCATCTCTCTGCAAGAATAGACAATCTCTTCATAGACATATCTGATGTCCTTTCTCCCACGCTGTTCATATTCTTCAGCAATGCGAAAAAATGCGCTGCGCATCGTCATTCCTGCCCCAACCAGCATCCGCATTTTAAAGACCACAACCGCATAATCCATCTTCATCTGATTCTCCCTGTTTTTGGCATTCTTTTCCACTTTCTGATCTTCGTTCATCCAGAAAAAAAGGGTCAGCAGTAGTCCAAAGAGGCAGATGACCGAAGCGACCGAAACTTTTGTCTTTGTCCAGGTCACTTTCTTTCCATCCACTTCCTCTGGAAGATCTATGATTTCCTTTTGACGGCTTTCTTCCTCCTGCTTCTGTGCCGCCGCCTCAAGTTTTCGTATCACCTCTTCTTCCTGTGTCATATCTCTCGGGACTATATTGGCGAACACAGTGTACATCCCTTTCTCATCCTGACACTGCACTATCGCCTCAATCTTGACAATTTCTCCCTCCTCTCCCACCTCTTTCACAATTTTTCCTGCCTCTGATATCACCCCATAAGGAGTCAAAGTCCACTGAATTGAGACCATTCCATCGTCCATCACTTTTGGCAGCACCAGATCCGTCTTTACCTCATCAAAACTCTCATTCTCTCCCAGAACAATTTCATCTAACTTTAGAAGTACATTCTCCATTTTCTCTTTTGCTTCCTGTTCAGAATAGCATCGTGACTCGATATACACCGGGATATTGTATTCTTTCTCCTCCCCTTCAATCAGTACTTCGAACTCTTCTTTCCTGCCACTCTCCCCATACGAAGGTCTCTCTATCGCTGTAAAAATTTCTGTATATTTTTGGATAAAAACTGAGCAAAAGACGGATATACACAGTGTAAAAAACAAAATAATCAGAACAACTGTCGTCTTCTTTTCCTGATATTCTTTCCAGCTGATATACCCGATTGTCTGGAGGGATTCCAATTGTTTTTGTGTCTTATTTTTTCGTTCATTCTTTCTTTTTCCCTGCAAAAAAACAGCCGCTTTATGGAATGGAATCTGCCAGGATCGATATTCTTTTTCCAGTTCTATCTTTCTTGATACAAAGAATAAAATGCCATATACACTCAACAAAATCGCACTGATCCACATACTTTACACCTCGATTTCTACCACTCTTCTTCCCACCAAAAATGCAGTTCCATACACAAAAAGGCAACCACTCATCACCGAAATTCCAAAGATATTATGGTATAAATCATCCAAAAATCCCGGCGAAGTCAAACTGACATACCCAATCATCAGGCACGGCACAATACTCATAATTTTCTGTTCTGTCTTCTTTGCTGTCACACACGTTGTGATCTCCCGCTTTGTCTCATTCTTTTCTAAAATCCATTGTGTTGTGTTTTGAATAATCTCCGCGAGATCTCCCCCTGTTCTCTTCGCTGCAGCAAACACTTGTGAGAAGTCCATGATGGATTCTAATTCACTTTTCTTTGCCAGATCATAAAACAACTTTTCGATGGTCTGATTGAGATCCAACTGCATCTTTAAAGCGGCAAATTCTTGAACCATCTGCTCCTCTTCTCCGTAAATTTTCTTCAGTTCTCTCCATCCTTCTCCGACCGCATTCTCGATAGAATATCCTGCAAGCAACGCATTTCCAACAGCACGCATTGCATCGAGAAATTGCTCTTCTATCTTTCTCTTTATTTTCTTCTTCCAATCCCTCTTTCTCTCTCTTTGATAGATCCACCAGATCGGCAAAAACAGGAAAAACGCGATCACAGACCGATAAAACAAGAAACTGATCATGAGATCCAAAAGCAAGAATTCTACACTTCCTTTTATCCATTCTTCTCTCCCATAGGAGTAGAATTCTGTCTCTCTCTTTTCTCTTTTCTTCCTGTTCGCTTCCCTCTTCCGCTCTCTCATTCCGCTCCCCACCCGTATCTCTGCCATTTTCCGATATTTTTTAGACTTCCTTTTCTTGCCAGCCTTCCTTTTTCTTCTCCCTCTTTCTCTTCTTCATACTGATATAAAACCTGGGTTAAAATCTCTTCCCTTTCACTGTCATATCCTGTGATTTCCAAAATCTCCAGCACTTTTCTCGAGTGATCTCTCATCCGCCCAAGATGTACCATCACATCAATTCCGCCGGCAATCTGTCTCCGGATTGCCGGGATGGGCAGTTCCATTCCCATCAATACCATGGTCTCCAAACGCATCATCATATCCTTCGGACTGTTCGCATGAGCCGTGCTCAATGAGCCATCGTGCCCAGTATTCATCGCTTGTAACATATCGATGGCTTCCTCCCCGCGCACTTCTCCTACAATAATCCGGTCCGGGCGCATTCTCAGGCTCGCCTTAATCAAATCTCGGATGCTGATCTCGCGTTCCCTTGAAAAATTTCCTTTTCTCGCCTCTAATCTCACTAAATTTTCTACTCCCTGAATCTGGAGTTCCGCATTGTCTTCAATGGTG
>JALEVQ010000033.1 GCA_022788205.1 Robinsoniella sp.
TAGGAAGATGCGAGTTTTGTGATTCACCATTGATGGCAAATCAGGAAAGTGAAAAAATAAGACAATAAAAAGGGGTGAAAACAATGCCCCGTCAAACATAAAAAAAGATGCCTATTCGTAACCGATGGGTATCTTTTTTTATGTTTTTACAGAAAGAAATGTGCACGAATTCTTGACAAAAAATCAAAATTTGATAGAATAGAAGTGCCAAGATCTATACGACAAACACATGTTTTTCCAATAGATAGTAAAAATCGAAAAAGAGGAGTGCTTTTTATGAATAAATCCATGTCTTACCATGAACAAACGGATGTCAAAAATACCATGCGTCTGCGCGAAATTTTAAAAACCATGCCGCCATTTTGCAGAGATTATTTTCGCGCCATTGAACCGACAACTTCAACCAAGACAAGACTTTCTTATGCCTATGATATCCGCGTGTTTTTCCGGTATCTGCTGAGTGAAAATCCTGCTTTTAAAAATTGCACAATGCAGGATTTAAAGGTTTCTGTTCTCGATCAGCTCGATGTGGTCGATATCGAGGAATATCAGGAATATCTGAAAGTTTATGAAGATCCGGATGAAGAACTGCACACGAACAAAGAACGTGGGCTAAAGCGAAAAATGTCCTCTCTGCGCAGTTTTTATCTCTATTTCTATAAACGCCAGCTGATCACGCAGAATCCCACTCTCCTGATCAATATGCCCAAGCTGCACGATAAGGCAATCATTCGCCTTGATCCGGATGAGACTGCCTCTCTGCTCGACTATATGGAACATTGCGGCGATGAACTGACAGGACAGCGAAAACGATACTACGAAAAGACAAAACTGCGCGACATTGCGATCGTCACTCTCCTGCTCGGGACAGGAATTCGTGTTTCCGAGTGTGTCGGTCTCGACATTTCGGACGTGGATTTTAAAAATAACGGCATTCGCATTGTGCGAAAAGGTGGAAATGAGATGGTTGTCTATTTTGGAGATGAAGTAGAAAAAGTGCTGCGCCAGTATCTCGAGGAGCGAAAACACACCTCTGCCCTCCCGGGACATGACAACGCTCTTTTCCTCTCCACTCAGCACAAACGCATCGGAATTCAGGCTGTGGAAAATATGGTAAAAAAATACGCTTCACAGATCACACAGACAAAAAAAATCACTCCGCATAAACTGCGAAGCACATATGGAACGACTCTTTACCAAGAAACAGGCGATATCTATCTTGTCGCCGAGGTGCTCGGGCACAAAGACGTCAACACCACACGAAAACATTACGCAGCCATGTCAGACGAAAAACGCCGTATGGCAGCACGCGTAGTAAAACTGCGCGATATTTAATTTTTTTATGCGTACTCTCCCACTGCTTTGGCAATCTAATCGAAAAACTCATTTAATTTACATAAAAATATTATGTAAATCTATCTTTTTTAGAGCAAACGTCTATTTCGCAGACGGCTGTGAAATCAAAAAGTAGGATCGTAATGACAACGTTCAGAAAATTTTTATTTATTTTTTATATTTTTTTCATATATCGCAGAATTACTATAGAATTCGTCTCCAATCCGTGCTATACTCAATATATCCTTTAAAAACAAAGGATCACAAAAATTTCTCAGGAGGAACTGCAGATGAAAAAATTTGTAGAAGAATTCAAAGCTTTTATCATGCGTGGCAATGTCCTTGACATGGCAGTCGGTGTTGTGATCGCAACTGCATTCAACGCGATCGTATCTTCGCTCGTCAACGACATTATTATGCCTTTGGTCACCTTGCTCACCGGAAAAGTTAGCTTCGTCGACCTTTTCCTCTCTCTGGATGGGGGCAGCTACAAGACACTCGCGGAGGCACAGGCAGCTGGCGCATCCGTGCTTGCTTACGGCAACTTTATCCAGTGTATTGTACAGTTTTTAATCATTTCCTTCTCCATTTTCGTTGCGATCAAGGCAATCTCAAAATTACATAAGGAAAAACCAGAAGAGGCTCCAAAAACAAAAGAATGTCCTTACTGCAAATCTGAGATCCATGTGGATGCAGTGAAATGTCCGCACTGTGCATCAGATCTGAAATAAGTACATAGAAATGAGCACAAAAAAATCTCCGATAAATGTCTTTCGACAGTCACGGAGATTTTTTTGTGCTTTTGTATACAAATACTCAGCCACTCTTTTTTGCCGATTACACAGGATTACCGCACGCTACATCGAAATCAGCCCTAATACACTTGCCACAGAGCTCAATAAGATGATTGCGATAAAGACTGGACAGAGAAATTTGATCATAAAATTGAATACTTTCCGTCTTTTAAACGGTGCCCCTTCTTTCTGAACTTCCTCTGCGATACGATCTGTCCCGATGACACGCACAACAAGCAGACAGATTGCCATAGCTGCAATCGGCATCATGACAGAGTTCGTCAGGAAATCAAAGAAATCCAAGAATTGCATTCCAATGATCTTTACGAAAGAAAGAGGACCATATCCAAGCGAGGACAATGTTCCAAGCACAACAATAATGAGTCCCATGATACCAGTTGCCTTGGAGCGGCTCCACCCAAGCTCATCTTCGAAGGTCGACACAGCGCTCTCTGTCAATGCGATAGCACTGGTAAGGGCTGCAAAAAGTACGAGGACAAAGAACAAAATTCCCATCACTGTTCCAAAGCCCATACTGTCAAATACTTTTGGGATCGTGATAAACATCAGGGATGGTCCGGCATTGAGTGTCTCTGGATCTCCACCTGAAAACGCAAACACAGCTGGAATGATCATCAGTCCTGCCATGATAGCGATTGCAGTGTCAAAAATTTCTACATTTTTTGTCGCACCTTCGATGGATACCTCGTCCTTCATATAAGAGCCAAAGGTGATCAGAATTCCCATGGCAATGGACAGAGAATAAAACATTTGACCCATCGCAGTCACCACTGTCATCCATGAGAAGTTGTCAAAATTAGGGATGAGAAAGTATTTTACACCGGCAAGTGCGCCTTCTCGTGTCATCGAATAGACAGCGATCACAACAGCAAGCACAACAAGAATCGGCATCATGACTTTTGAGACACGCTCAATTCCATTGCGCACCCCTGCATAGATGACAAGCAACACAGCAGCAGCAAAAATCAGAAAACAGATTTCAGCTGAAACGCCTCCAGATATAAACTGTGTGAAATAGCCGTCCTCAGCCAATGTACTGCCATTTCCACGCAAATATTCGAGCAGGTATTTGATTACCCAACCGCCGATGGTAGAATAATATGGCACGATGAGCATTGGGATAATCGCATTGATCCATCCAGCAAAACGATGTTTTCCTGCCTTTCCAAAGCTTCCAAAAGCTCCCACCGGACTTTTCTTCGTCATGCGCCCTATCGCCGTCTCTGCAATAATCATCGTATATCCAAACGTCACTGCCAGTAAAATATATACCAGCAAAAAAATGCCTCCGCCATATTTTGCTGCGAGATAAGGAAAGCGCCAGATGTTTCCCAGCCCCACAGATGCTCCGGCAGCTGACAGCACAAATCCGATTTTGCCCGAAAAGCTGCCTCTGTTTTTTTGAGGTTTCTTCATATTTTTTCTCCAATCCATTTCTTTTTCTGTTCGCAAAGCAGAATTTAGATGCTGCCTGTCTGCAGCGGATTTTTAGGGCAAACAGGCAAGCGATCGATTTATTTATAATAATCGAACTGTAATCCATACATGCGGACAGTATCGCCTTCTTCAATTCCGGCGGCTTCCAGTTCATCCAAAATGCCACTCTCTTTTAAGAATTTCTGGAAGAAAGTGAATCCTTTCTCCGAATCCAGATTTGTATAGCCCAGCATCTTTTCAATCTTTGGTCCCTCTACAATATAGGTGTGCTCTTCTTCCTCCGACTTCTGAACTGTGTAAGGAAGATCCATGTTGATGTCAAATTCATCTGGAAAATATTCCTGTTCAAAGACAACTGTCTCCTCCGGAACCTGATCTAACAGTTCACGGACATAATATAGAAGCTCTTTCAATCCTTTTCCACTTACAGCAGAGATCGGGAAAACGCGGATCCCCTGGGGCTCAAATTCTGCTTTTAACTTGTCGATAGGGCTTTCGCCTGATCCATCGTCATAGATTGCGTCAATCTTGTTCGCCGCAATCACCTGAGGGCGTCTGGCGATCTCTTCGTTGTAGGCAAGTAACTCCTGATTGATCTTTTTGATGTCATCGATCGGGTCACGTCCCTCTGTCGATGCAGCATCGACCATGTGAATCAATACCTTTGTGCGCTCAATATGGCGCAGAAATTCATGCCCAAGTCCTACACCTTCCGAGGCACCCTCAATCAGCCCAGGAATATCGGCAATCACGAACCCTCTCCCGCCGTCTAAATCCACAACGCCAAGATTCGGTGTCAAAGTGGTGAAATGATAATTCGCGATCTTTGGTCTGGCATTGCTGACTCTGGACAAGAGCGTTGATTTTCCGACATTCGGGAAACCCACCAGCCCGACATCCGCGATGACTTTCAGTTCTAAGTTGACCCAGAGTTCTTTTCCGGGTTTTCCAGGCTGCGCATATTTTGGAACCTGCATGGTCGCCGTGGCATAATGCATATTTCCAAGTCCACCTTTTCCGCCTTTTAAGATCACCTTTCTGCGGTTTTCACCGGACATATCAGCAATCACACGGTTCGATTCTGCCTCCTTGATGATCGTTCCTTCAGGCACCTTCAGTACAATGTCCGCGCCGTTTGCACCATGACACCGTTTCTTCTTGCCCTCTTCTCCGTCCTGCGCACAGAATTTTCCCCTGTGCCGAAAATCGTACAGTGTATTCAGACCTTCATCTACCTCGAAAATGACATCGCCGCCTTTGCCGCCGTCACCACCATCTGGTCCTCCTGCTGCCACAAACAGCTCTCTTCGGAAACTGACATGCCCATCGCCGCCTTTTCCGGAACGAATATAAATTTTTGCTCTGTCTGCAAACATATGATCACCTGCCCATTCTTTTTTTGACATTAATGAAAAAAATGGCTTCAAACCAATCTGATTTGAATTGATTTGAAGCCACCCATTTTTATTCTTCTGCTGCTACTGGAATGATAGAAACCTGTTTTTTGTCTCTACCTTTTCTCTCAAATCTTACAATGCCGTCTGCCATTGCAAACAGTGTGTCGTCTCCACCGCGTCCGACATTTAAGCCTGGATGAATCTTTGTTCCGCGCTGTCTGTAAAGGATGTTTCCAGCTTTTACAAACTGTCCGTCTGCTCTTTTCGCACCTAATCTCTTAGACTCAGAGTCTCTACCGTTCTTTGTAGAACCAACTCCCTTTTTATGAGCGAAAATCTGAAGGTTCATGTTTAACATGTCCTACACCTCCTCGAATGTTATTGTCATGTATTCTTTTCCGTAAGTTTTCTGAATATCCTGCAAGCCAAGTACCATAGAATCCATCAGCAAAGCTGTCTCCTTTGAGACCGTTCCTTCCAAGATAAGCTCGACTAAACCGTCGCCCTGGCGCACTGCAAAGTGATCTGCCGTAAATGCCTCAATGGAATTGATCGTGTTGACGGTCAGGACCGAAACCGCTGCGCAGATAATATCATATCCCTCCTCAGCGTATTCTGCATGACCCTCGGAGATAAAACCAGCGTACTGATTCTTCTTTCTATGAATCGTGATCTCTATCATAATGGATTAACCATTGATCTTTTCAATCTTAACCTGAGTATACTGCTGTCTGTGACCGTTTTTCTTATGATATCCGGTCTTTCTCTTATATTTGTAAACAATCACTTTTTTCGCTTTTGCATTCTTAACAACACTAGCTGTTACGGTTGCTCCAGCAACGTCTGCTCCAACTTTCAGACCGTCATTGCTTACTGCGAGAACCTGATCAAATGTTACGGTCTCTCCAGCTTCAACTCCCAGCTTTTCTACGTTAATGATATCGCCTTCGGCTACTTTGTACTGTTTACCACCTGTTGCAATAATTGCGTACATATGGCACCTCCTATTATCATTACTCGCCAAATACGGTGACCAGATCTGGCACTTCAACCTCTTTGTGCGGCATACGATTGAATTATATTATATTATTTCGATCTCGTCAACCATTTTTTGAAATTTTTCTGAGAGATTCCTCATGGCTGGGCAAACAATTCTATTTTGAAACGGATCAGACTTCTGGATCGGAGATCTGATTGGCTGATATGAAATCCAGCTGCTCAAGGAGGGATTTCTTTACTTTCTTTCTTGTGATCTCTACAAGCTCAAGGCGTGTCATATCCACCAGTGTTGTCTTGATCGGATCGCGCTGCAGAAAAGATTCCAGGTAGGATAACAGCTCCTGCTGCGCTGCTGCATTCTCAAGGTTAATAAAATCCACTATGATGATGCCGGAGAGATTGCGCAGGCGAAGCTGCCTTGCAATCTCTGCTGCTGCCTCTTTGTTGATCTTTAAAAAGGTCTCCTGCGGCTTTTGCTTTGCGACACATTTTCCAGTGTTGACATCGATGACTGTCAAGGCTTCTGTTGGCTGGATGACGAGATAAGCGCCAGACTTCAGCCACACCCGCTCTTTTATGGCATTTTCAAGCTCTCTCTCTAGATTGTAAAGCTTTGCCAGCGGAAGAAGCGAATCCTGATAAAATGTCACATGGCGCTTCTGATCAGAAGGCTGATCTGCTTCATACTGTGCCATCTCCTCGTACAAATCTTTTTGATCCGTCACGATCTCTGTGGCACTTTTGTGATACGTGTTTTTCAGGGTCTGTATGCAGCAGGACTCACTCTTATACAAAACACTATAGCAAGTACGAAATTTTGCGGTTTCTAAGATCGTGCGATATTTCCTTTCAAGCTCCTCAGCCTCTCTAAGAATCAGCTCCTTTGCCACCTCTGCTGCGTTTGTGCGCACAATCCAGCCATAATCTGAATGTTCAAACGGCGTCATCCATTCTCTCACCCGCCTCTTTTCCTCCGGGTTTAATTTGGACGAGAGACCGATTCTGGTGTTTCCGTGTGTCAGAATCAAGTATTGACCTGTCAAAGAAAAATTTGCCGTAAGCCCCGGTGCCTTTGTCTTGATTCCCTCTTTTTTGACTTGCACCAAAAGCTCATCCTGTGCCACCAGATGATCAGAAGCAATCTTGGACGTGTAAATCGGATGTTCTGCCTCCTCAAGAGGCAGATAACACATCCTTCCCGGTGCGATCTCTACAAAGGCAGCATGAATGTTTTTGACGATATTTTTTACCTTTCCAATATAGAGATTGCCAAGTAAAGAAACATCTCCTTCCTCGCAGTCTAACTGCATACAGCGGTCGTTTTCAAACAGTGCAGTGATCATCTTTCCACGTATTCTTGTAAAAACCAGTTTATTCTGCAATGTCTTCCCCCAAATCTTCTAATGAGACAAACTTTTTCTCTTCCTCTGTCCCGAGATCCGCATACATCTCCAGGCGATGTACAAGAAGTGAAAATGGCTTCATCTCCACGCCAAGCCAGCTGAAAAATGCCTCCATGACAAGCTCTGGTTTGATGTTCGTGACACTTCCTGAGCACAGTTTCAGAAATACCTTCTCCTCACGAAGAGACAATTCATAGAGATAAGGACGGATATCCATCTCTTTTTCCGATTTTTTCGTCTTTTTGAGGATCAAGATTTCTTTCTGGCGATAAAAATCCAGCAGTTTTTCTTGCCAGTCCTCGCATGGGGCATATCCATCCCGGAAAGAAACCTCATAGTCTGCTGCTGCGATCAAGGACATGGCGTTACTTGACTTTTCATCCGGGATCTGACGAAAAGACAGAACCTCCATCCCTTCCACCATCACCTCATTTAGACGTCTCACTGCTTCCCTGGACGAGATAGAACCGTGGATTTCAATATCAAAATATTCTCCATCGCTTGTAAGCCCTACACTCAGCGGAGAAGCAAACGACATCACCATATGAGGGCTTAATCCCTCTGTGTAGACGATATCGATCTGCGCTCTTTTGATTGCCTTCTGAAAATAGCGCATAACATCCAGATGTCCGATAAATTTCATCACACCGCGCTTGGAAAATTTAATTCTTATCTTCAAAGCAGACACCTCCCTTATACTGTGCTGCACCGCATCCAGAACAATTCATTCTGCAGTTTGGTGTCACAACTTCCTCTTTCGCTCTCTCCCACTCACGCTGTAAAAATTTCTTCGTCACACCGATATGGATGAAATCCCACGGAAGAATCTCAGACACGTCTCGCTCTCTTGTCGTGTAGAAGTCAAGGTCAAGATTCGTATCCTCGAATGCTTTTTCCCAGTGATCCCAGCAGAACGTCTCGCTCCAGGCGTCGTACAGCGCACCGTTTTTGTAGGCTGCCAAAATCGTATCCGCAACTCTTCTATCGCCGCGCGCCAAGAGACCTTCTAAGACAGTGACATCTGCCTCATGCCAGTTATAGCGGATACTCTTATGATTGAGCTGATCTTTGATTTCATGGTTGACAATTTTGGCTTTTCCAAGGAACTGATCCTTTGTGTTCATGCCCACCCACTGAAACGGAGTAAATGGCTTTGGCACAAAGAACGAGGTACTCACCGTGATCTGACACTTTCCGTTTCGCTTGTCCTTTGGAATCTCATAGTATCTTCTCGCAATACGGTCGGCAAGGTGAGCGATTTCCTTGATGTCTTCCTCCGTCTCCGTCGGAAGTCCCAGCATAAAGTACAATTTTACCTTATTCCATCCGCCCTCAAATGCCTGTCCTGATCCGTTTAAGATATCTTCTTCTGTCAGTCCTTTGTTGATGACATTACGCATTCTCTGAGAACCTGCCTCCGGGGCAAAAGTCAGACTGCTCTTTCTGATATCCTGCACTTTGCTCATGACATCAAGTGAAAAGGCATCAATTCGAAGGGATGGCAGAGAAATATTGACACCTTTTCCTCCAAATTCATTGATCAAGTAATTGACAATCCCTTCCAGATCCGAATAATCGCTGGAGCTTAGAGAACTTAAAGAGATCTCCTCATGACCAGTATTCTTTAACATCTCATAGGCGCATTCCTTGAGCATAGCAAGATCACGCTCTCTTGTCGGGCGGTACAGCATTCCCGCCTGGCAGAAACGACATCCGCGGATACAGCCTCTTTGAATTTCAAGGACAACGCGATCCTGTGTTGCCTTGATAAAAGGGATCACCGGCGCCTTCGGATAAAATGTATTTGTGACATCAGTCACAACTTGTTTTTCGATGACAACTGGGACATCGTCATATCGCGGGGTGAAAGAAGCAATCGTTCCATCTTCGTGATATGACACCTCATAGAGCGATGGCACATAGATCCCGGGGATCTTACAGACCGCTCGCAAAAACTCTTCACGACTCTTTCCGCTGGCTTTCATCTCTTTGTAGAGATCCATCATGGCAAAATACTGGGTTTCACCCTCGCCGATATAGAACAGATCAAAAAAAGCAGCAAGCGGTTCTGGATTATATGCACAGGGACCTCCTCCGATCACGATCGGATCCTGCTGCGTTCTGTCTTTTGCAAACAGCGGGATCTGAGCAAGTTCCAGGACCTGAAGAATGTTGGTGTAACACATTTCATACTGTAGCGTGATGCCAAGGAAATCAAAATCCTTTACAGGATCCTGACTTTCCAGCGCAAACAGGGGGATGTTTTTTTCACGCATCACACGGTCCAAATCGATCCATGGAGAATAGACGCGCTCGCACCAGAGATCGTCTCTCTGGTTAAACATATCATACAAAATCTGAATGCCAAGATATGACATTCCGATCTCGTATAAGTCAGGAAAGCAAAGACAAATGCGTACATCGATCTTGTCTTTGTCCTTCATCACAGAGTTCACCTCATTCCCGATATATCGGGCGGGTTTCTCAATATTCAGTAAGATTTCATCATCCAAAGCTAATTTTCTCATTTTTTTATTCCTTTTTCTGGTTGAAATGATACAACATAGATAGAAGGTTTATGTTGCAGCTTAAAGTATTATAAACAGAATATGCGCGAACTTCAAGTAGATCTTCCAATCCCGCTCCACTTTGTTTTTCCTGTGTTGGGGTGGAGCACAGATACCTCTTTCCACTTCCTGCGGTACTCTCCCGGGGTACAGCCATGTTCCATGTGGAAACTTTTTGCAAAATAACTCATGTCCAAAAAACCGCATTTTTCGCCGATTTCGCTGATTTTCCAATCGGTCTCTTTCAGCAATTGAGATGCCTTTTGAATGCGCAGCTGCCTGACGTAATGCATAGGAGGTGTTCCGATGGTATTTTGAAAGCAGCGCAGGCATTCACTTTTTCCGATCATCGCACTCTTTGCGATCTGTTCAATTGTCAGTTCTTCCTCCAAATGATTCTGGATATATTGCAGCATACACTTGATCCGCTCACTGTCGCGCAGACTTTTCTCGGTGGGAGGATAGGTCGAGTGTGGCGGCTGATGAAGCACAAGCTCTAAAATCATTTTTGAGAGAGAATTCCACATCTGAAATTCATATCCAAAAGATTCGCTGGCGCAGCTTTGCCATGCAATCTCAATTGCCCGGATGACATCCTGGTGCCAGCTCTGCGATTTGTCAAAAACGACACCCTTCAGAGCGGTATTACATAGGAGCGGATTGAGATAGCGTTCCCAGAAGACACTCTCTGGACTGCCGCCGATAAAACGCGGATGAAATACGATCGAATTTAAGCAGCAGTTGGGCGGATTGATGTCTTTGCAGGCATGTAAGACATTGGCATTGACAAAAAATCCCTGCCCCTGATAAAGTCTAACTGCCCCATTTTCCAATCCAATCTCCACCTCGCCCTGACCGACAAGGATGACTTCCATGTCATTGTGCCAATGCCAGGGAATGATATCGACTGCCGGAAAAACGCGGTAACAGCCCACTGGAAACATCGCGTTCCCATGTTTTTTCAGTTCATGTCCCTGCAGATCTACTGCTGTCTTACTGTCAGATAATGCCATAATTGCTCCTCTGTTGAAACTTTCTCAAAAATTCTCTTTTTGGATTTTTTGTCATATAAAACTGGGAATTTTGTCGTAACAAAAACTTTATTTTGACGTTATAATCTTATCAGAAATCAAAAAGACAGACAAGAGATTGTTGGTGTTAGGAGGAAAATTTTATATGAATCACAATATGCTCAGAAGACTGATCGTGATGATCGCAGGGCTGACGATCATGGGACTTGGAATCGCAATGTTTAAGATTTCTCTGATGGGAAATGATCCGAGTACGGCGATGGTCATGGCAGTCGGTGAAAAAATGGGAATTGATTTTTCAATTGTGTTAATTGGAGCAAATGCGCTTTGGTTTGTGGTGGAGATCCTCTTTGGACGTCGCTATATCGGGATTGGAACCTTTGCCAACTGGTTTGGCGTGGGAATTCTTGCATCGGGCTGGATCGACTGGATTTATGATTCGTTTTCTGTGCCACAAAGCTTTTGGGCAAGGATGATTCTGATGCTGATTGGCGTCCTGATTTTAAGTCTTGCCGCTTCGATGTACCAGACTTCCAACCTGGGAATTGCGCCGTATGATGTGCTCTCTATCATTCTGTCTGAAAAAATCCCGGTGCCTTACTTCTGGTGCAGAGTGTTTACTGATTCGCTCTGTGCGATCCTTGCTTTTTTGATGGGAGGGCTGGTCGGATTAGGAACTTTGGTATGCGCGGTGGGGTTAGGACCATTTATCGCATTCTTTAACCGCCATGTCTCAGAAAAGCTGTGTGAGGATCGACCAATCAGAGTGATAAAATTCCACACAAATTCCTAATAGATTCCACTGTCGTTCCAAGATGATGCCATATACTAAAATCACTACCGGTGATACATGGTAGAATTTTTTGAAGGCAGGTAAAATAGTATGGTAAAAACAATCAAAAAAACAACAGTGGCTTTGACAGTGATGACGATGGCATTGTCTATGTTGCCTTCGCGCAATCTCTGAAGCGCTTTTTGGATCTTGATCTTGCGCTCACGCGGAGGATAAATTTCATGCTCAGGCACGGGTTCAAAGGTAACGGCTTGCTGCCACTGTTTTGACAAGCCTTTGACACTGAACATTTTATCTGAGAGCAGGGCTGGCAGTTCTTCATGCAGTTCCTGATAGGAAAAGCAGATTTTTGTGCTTGTGATCCATAGACCGGGAAATTTCTCCCAGAGCATTTGTGCCGCTGAGACCGAAAAAGCCCACACCACCATCGTCAGGAACTCCAGGTTGTGCGGTGTATCTGGCTGAAGCATCAGAAAGACATCGGACTCCTCTGCTGAGAACAAGACACGGTAAAATGGCTGATAGATATCCTGACATACCGATGAAAGTTCATTTTTGTCAAAGACAGACAAGTTTTTGGAAAAATGGAGACGCAGCACGGATGCCTGCAAATTTCCGTCCTTTGGCCATCCGTATGCGTTTGTCATGGCTTGTTCTTGCAGATTTCCGTGAAAGAAATCTCTGACCAGATAGTGTTGTGCATAAGAACAGATCGATACAATTCCCGTCGACAATTGCTCCTTTTTTCGGTGCTCATCGATCATCTGAAAACATTTTTCCAGATATTCTCTTAACTCATCATCCAGAATCGGCTTGAGCAGATATCCGACCGCTCCATATTTTAACGCCTGCTTTGCGTAAGAAAAAGAGTCGTATGCCGTTGTGATCAAAATCTGTCCCAGGAAACGGTACTCTGAGAGTTCTTTGATCAATTCCAGCCCTGAAATTCCAGGAATATTGATATCGACAAGCAAGATATCTTCCTGGTTTTTCTGCACCATGCGCAGCGCATCGATCCCGTTATCTACGGAATCAATCTCGGTAATCTGAGGGTATTCCTTTCGGATAATATCCTCCAAAAGTTCCCTCTCTAAGGGTTCATCTTCCACAATCAAAAGTGTATACATACCTTCTCTTTGTTCTCCTATCTATCGATATTTTCTTTTGTGACAATCTTCATGTCAACATAGTAGGTGTCCAGATCAGGTGTCTGACCGGATAAAAGCTCTTCCAGCTTTTCCACACCCATCCGACCTAATCCTTCCGTATCCTGTGTGATCAAAATATCAATCACACCACTTTCCACGTATTGAAATGCCTCGGCCGTCTCACAAAATCCAAGCAGCAGCACCTCCTCTTCGAGGTTGAGCCTTTTTACCGTCTGGGCTGCCAGCAAAGTAGAAGAAGCATTGAAACAGACTACCGCATTGCCAGATCCATCCGTCATCAGAAGCTGCTGAACGGTTTGATAATAAGTGTCATCGTTCTCAGAGAGTTGAAATTCAACGACTTTATCTGCCTTGTCCGATGATGCAAGCGCTTCTTTAAATGAGGTCTGTCGCTTCATCGTTGGCAGTGAGACATAATCGCGCGACTGCTGTATCAACAATATGCGGTCAAAACCGGACTGTTCGAGCAGCTTTTGGGCTCCCAACTGCCCTGCCTGTGTGTTGTCAACTCCGATAAAAATATCCCGCAGTTCAGGACCGGCATCCGAATCACAAAGTACCACTTTGATCCCCTCATCCCGCGCAAGCCGCAGCAATTCCTGAGATTTTTCTGAAGAATATTGATTCGAACACAGCAAGATTCCGTCGACCTGAGACAAGATAGCTTTTTCGAGATTATTTGTCATAACCTCTTCGCTCACATTCGTGTCATAGGAGTACTCAGAAAGGCGCAGGGAAAGAGCATACGCTGTAGTCTCCACCCCTCTCCAGACTCCCTCCCAGAAGTGCCCTGTGGAAGCTGGCATCACTGCTGCAATCCGATATCCGTCTTTCTCATCTGGCTCAGAGCGGTAGAACAGCAGAAAAAATCCAGCTGTGCAGATTAACAGTAAAACCGTAAAAAACCCCCATATTTTTTTCATATCATTCCTCCTTGTCGCCTCACCATGTAACCTTAACAAATCTGCTCAGGTTACCGGATCAACTCTGCCACCAGGCGCGCGCCACATTCCAGATCCTGAATTTTGGTGTATTCGCGGACGGTGTGTGGCTCATACATCCCGCAGGAAAGTACAATCCCACAGATACCATGGCGCAGAAAATTGTTGTTGTCACTCCCTCCAAAGGTGCTGGTCAGCTTGCACGGGATGCCAAGGCGATCACAGATATTTTGGAAGTGTCTGACAGTTTGTGCCTTTTCCTCTACCTGATACGCCATCAAATCGACCTTGCTCTCCAGCTGTACAGTTGCCTCAGATGCCTGTGCCGTCTTCAGAAAAGTTTGCCGAATCTGTTCCAACAAATCCAGTGCCTTTTCATGCCGGTAACTGCGGATCTCCCCTTTGCAGACACACGATGATGGAACAATATTGCTTGCTTCCCCACCAGAAATCGTCCCGATATTCAAGGTCGTCTCTTCATCGATACGTCCCTGCATGATTTCGCTGACTGCACGGCACATCACCCATACAGCATGAATTCCATCTTCTGGATTGAAACCTGCATGGGCTGCCTTTCCAGTCACGGTCACAGTAAAAGAAATTAAAGTGGGAGCCTGTAAAGCGGCTGTCCCGATGGGCCCGCTTAGATCTAACACATAAGCTTCCCGCGCGTGGATCTGTCCAAAATCAAACACTTGCGTCCCTTTAATGTAAACTTCCTCTGCGATCGGAAAAAGGACTTCCACATCCCGATGAGGAAGTCCTGATTCGCAGACGCAGCGAATTCCCTCCAAGATTTCCACAATCCCGGTGACATCGTCCGCTCCCAAAATGGTATCACCCGCACTTGTGATCGTGCCATCGCCCACAAAAATCGCTTTTTTCCCGATCCCTGGCTGTACCGTGTCCATATGTGCCGATAAAAGTACACCCGGTCCCGGAATAGTACCTTTTAAATAGCCATAGACATTTCCGGCATTTCCTCCATAATGGTCTGCAGCATGATCTTCCCTGACGTCAAATCCTAGTGCGAGAAGCTTTTGTTTTAAGCGATCGGCAAGTTGTCTTTCCGCAAAACTGACCGAATTGATAGCGACAAATTCGGCAAATTCTTCGCACAGTCTTTGACGATTCACAGAAAGGGCGGTTTTTGTTTTCTGATCCGTTGCCGTATTCACTCCATTTTTCTTTTGGTTTTTTGTGTTTTCCATATTTTTGTCACGCTTACTCCCTCTGTTATTGTTCTTGATTTATGTGTAGGTACTTTTCTGCTGATGAAAAATAGAAAAGTACCTGTTTTGATAAACTTAAATGAAATATTCGATGGTCTTTTCGGCAGTCAATTTTGTCCCGTCATTGAACAAAAGCACCGCCTCACGACCTTCATATGGTCCTAAAGCATAAATTTCTTTTGATTCCTGATTGAAATAATGTTCTGGCACAATCCGGTTGTAAGAAAACGGGTGGTCCTCCACCATGCGGATATCGGACTGTTCATAGGGCTCTGTCCAGTAATACGGATCAAACATGAGAAGATTTCCCGACTGCTCTCCCGTCAGCAACACATAGTGGTCGACATCATAGTACAGGCGCACCACCGCGACACCACCGCGGCGAAGCGCATCGTTGATTCGGCTCTGCTGCCCGATGTACACACTCTTTCCAGACAGATATTCACTGGAGATCTCCAAACGCCCAATCTTTCCAAAACCACACAGCCAGTTGCTCAAAAACATCATTGCCGCCGTGGAAGTCCCACATTTTCCTGCCACTCCCTCCTCATTATAGCAATCCAGGCAATACAGCATAATGTTTCGGATGACCTCCGGCGGAATCTCTTCCCGCTCAAACAGATAGCTGATGGCGTTCAGCATCGAGGTAGGACCGCAGTCATATTCTGATATTTGATAGCGAAGTGGATTTTTCATTGTCATTTTCCTCTTTTCTTCTGTGTTCTCTCTTCTATTATACCTCTGCCCTCCACGTTTATGTCAAATCTTTCCTGAATCATTCTGCAAATGAATGACATACATATACGCCGTCGCACCAGATGATGGCTACTTCGTGCTCATCACACCACGACGTTTTTTATCCATTCCACCCCTCTTATGTAATATTATAGAGCAGTAAAAAGGCAGAAAAAAGAAAAAGTGTCTCCAAATAACGAAAGGTGTTATCTGGAGACACTGTAAAGTCATCTATGTATCTTTTCGCATCCACGCTTTCTTGATCAAAGCATTGGATAGGTTTTCTGTGAGAATCAATAATTGTGCTCCTGAAGAAAATCAATCAAGAGATTTCCCATGATTTCACTGTCCTGAATGTAACTTCCGTGATCTTCTCCGTCCAGAATTACAAGCTCTGAGTTTGGCAGACGATCTGCGATCAGGTTTGTGTGGTCTTCCAAAATGACATCTGCGCTGCCTGCAGTGACTAATACTGGAATCTCGATTTTTTCAAGATCAGCAGCGTCAATATCAGGCTCTGTGAGCATCAGTGTATTCAACGGGCTTGGATCTTTCTCGTTCTCTGCCGCAATATAGGCAATGATAGCAGGATCTGCACCTTCTGGGTTTAAGTTTGTACCGCTGATTGCCATCAGACTCACCGTGCCGGGATGTGCAATCTCCAGCGATAATCCGATGATTTATTCATCCAATGGCTCATTTTCGCCCTGTCCTCTGGAGTCCAGAGCATATACCTGGTATCCCGCATCCACTAACTGCTGAATTTCGACATGAAATACTTTATGATTTCCGCCATTTCCGTGGACGAGTACAACAGGCTTTCCTTCACCCGCCACTTCATAGTAAAGAGAGACGCCATTTACTTCTATGGTGTAGTGGTCTCCGATGCAGGTGATTTCTTCCTCTGCCTCAGCCTCCGATGCAACGGCAGGTTCCTCCTGTGCTGCCAGCGCAGCAGGTGCAAAACTCGTCAGAGTGAGTGCCGAAATCATGATGCTTCCGGCAAGTCTGTTAAAACGTCTTTTCATGATATCTTCCTCCTAACTTTTCCTACTTTTCTTATAGGCTAAGTGTAATTATAGTGATATTTTGGTGTTTGTCAATGATTTTTTTCGTGTTCTGTCATCTATACTTATAAAAACATAAAACACGACAGAACATAATTGAAGTTTTGCCATGTTTTATTTATATACTGTACACAATTCAAAACTCAAAAAAATCATTGACACAGGTTTGTTTTTGCGCTATGATGGCTGCATAAAACCTGCACAAGGATATGGATTTTTCTAGACGGAGTCTATTTTCGCCATACAATTATCACATTGATAGTTGTATGGCTTTTTTTGTCAGGTTGTATCACAAGAAAGAAATGAGGAAAAAAGATGGATCAAACATTCATGAAAAAGAAACCAATTTTCCAGTTAATCGTATCCATGTCACTGCCGATGATTCTATCTATGATGGTAAGCTCTCTCTACAATATCATCGACAGCTTTTTCGTGGCAAAAATCAGCGAAAAAGCGATGACGGCACTGTCTTTGGTCTACCCAGTCCAGAATCTGATCAATGCGGTGATCATTGGTTTTGGCGTCGGAATGAACGCTGTGATTTCGTTTTATCTTGGCGGACAAAATTCTGAGAAAGCGGAATCTGCTGCATCACATGGCACATTTTTAAATCTTTGTCACGGATTGGTGCTTACCATCCTGGGTATCGCAGCCATGCCATCTTTTTTGGCGGCATTTACTTCTGATCAGGAAACCCTCGCCTTTGGCTTAAACTATGCCAATCTTGTGTTTTCCTTTTCGATTCTGTCGGCACTTGGGCTTTCCTTTGAAAAGCTCTTTCAGGCAGTGGGGAAAATGAAGATTTCCATGCTCAGCATGATCAGCGGCTGCGTCGCAAATATTGTGTTAGATCCCATCTTGATTTTTGGTTTTGGATTTGTGCCAGAGATGGGGATTCAAGGTGCCGCCATCGCGACAGTGTTGGGTCAGGTCTTAACTTTAGCAGTTTATCTGGTTTTCTATTTTGTCGATCCGCTCCCGGTAAAAATTCGTGCTAAACACTTTCACTTTGATCCGGCAATGGCAAGAAAATTGTACTCCATCGGCATACCTTCAACGTTAAACCTCGCCTTACCTTCCGTTCTGATTTCAACCCTGAATGCCATCCTGAGCGCTTATTCTCAGGTCTATGTGCTGGTTCTTGGAATCTACTATAAATTGCAGACGTTCCTCTATTTATCTGCCAATGGACTGATCCAGGGAATTCGACCGCTGATCGGATATAATTATGGCGCAAAGGAATATCATCGAGTAAAAAAAATTTATACCACTACCCTGCTTATGACCATCGTCATCATGTGTCTGGGCACTGGACTTTGTACCCTCTTCCCAGAGCGATTGATTTCGTTATTTACGGATAACACAGAGACGATCGAGATTGGTTCGACAGCGCTTCGCATAATCAGCACAGGTTTTGCGGTATCTTCTGTGTCCATTGTTTCGTGTGGGGCACTGGAAGGACTTGGAATGGGAATGCCATCACTGATCATTTCTCTGTGCCGCTATCTTATCATTATGCTGCCTGCTGCATTTTTACTCAGTCATTTCATCGGTGTCACCGGCGTATGGCATGCCTTCTGGGTAACGGAACTTTTTGCCGCAGTCATCTCCTGGTCTGTCTACCGGAACATGACTGCTCACGACAAAATGATGGTCTCAACCGCTGAACATTAACTCAAACACAACAACAGCTCAAAGGCAAAATCTTCTGTGTCAGATTTCAGATATCTCCCAAGCTCCGGTAAATGGCTCCATTTTTCCCGGATCATCTGATCAATGATATCATCAAGCAACACCTTTAGCTGCTCCTTAGAATAATTTTTCACCGTCTGCGCAAGCTTTTTTTCTCTCTCTTCCTGTGAGGTTTCCGGAACTTTTTTTCCAATCAGGATACAAGATAAAATATCGCGCAGCACGATACGGCACAGATTATAAAATTGTCTTTGGTACGTTTCCTGGAAACATATCAAGACATGGTATACATACTCTCTGGAAAAAGAATTGAAAAAGGTTTGTTCCAGGAAAAGATCTTCTACATACTGCTCGATCGCGTCGATTCCCGTCAGGTTTTGAATGGGACGCAATGTCGGATAATCTATGGTAATGATCGTTTCCTGGGGCGCAAACTGTGCGTTGTAATGTCGAAAAAAAGCAGGCAATGCTTTTGTGACAGTGTCATAGTAGTTTTCATTTCCGTAAGCACAGAAATCACAGATCATTTCATTATATTTTTCCTGTGTCCTGCTGACTTTTTCAAATACTTTTTGATATCCTAGCTGATATGCTTCCATGGCAGATAGTCTCACACTGCTCACAGGCATATTTCCACTTTCACAGGCGTGAATACAGTACAACACTGCTTCCATGAGCTGATTGGCGCGCTCGTAGGTGATCGATGTACTCTCACCGGATGTATATTTTCTTGCCAGTTCCGCTACAACAGGAACCAACTCTTCCATCTCATATCTCATTGTCCTCTCCCCCGTCACATCAGATCACTCAGCGCCTGCAAAAAAAGCCCTCTGTCCCACCGCTTTACAAGATCGATCTTTTTCATTTCTCCCTTGCCGTTTGTCTGATGATATCCTCTGTAGCCTACACGGATTGCCTGAGCAAAAATGTCAAGACAGGTTCCCTCCAGATAATCGAGATCGCCAAAGCACACCGTGTCAAACTGCTCTCTCATAAACTCCAAAAGTTCTTCATCGGTAATCTCATCCATCATTTCATTTTTGTACAGATAAAAGATTTCCTGAAGCCTGCCCAGGATGTCCACGTAGTTGTCCTGACAAAGATAGAGAGAATCACAGAATGCAAAGATCAGTCTGGGAAGAATTCCTTCTCCAAACTCCACTCTCTGCTCTGCCTTTAACACTTCTCTTCTCTCGCGGACAAGCAATTTTGCATCGTCCTCTGACAGCATCAATCCAAATTTTTCCGTGTACTGATTTGTGTCCAGCACTTTTGACAGCTGATTTTGTTCTGTCATAAGCTGCATCCAGTTTCTCTCTTCCATAAAAGATATCCTCTTCCTATCGCTTAGTCTGATGATTATAGCGCTATTTCAACGTCAGTACCAGACTTGAAATTTTGGCGATTTTGTGGTAATATAGATCATGGAAAAAAGAAATTTTTTCTTTTTTTATAATTGATCGTGACGCCTTCAGACCTCATGTCCGTCTGGGTCTGTTTCTAAAGTACATGATCCTTTTTGACATAGTCCAAAAAATCCTGAGATTTCGACCAGTATTTGATTCCCCAATTTTCAAAATTCCATTGTTCCATATAGTCATTACATTCAAAATCAATATAAAAAAGAATTTCGTCCTGCACCACAAAATTTGTGGGGAAATAATCGATATTTGTATTGCGCGGATACAGTAAGGAACACATCTGTTTTAGCTGCTCTAGATATTCCGGTTTCATCTGATCGTGAAGAATCAGATGATAGATCGTTTCGCCATCTATGTATTCCTTCAAGATCCGCTCCTTGTCGATATCTACATCCAGCATCTTTGGCATCCGGATGCCAATCGAAGATAAGCGCTGATAGTCTCTGAGCTCCGCTTCGATCTTGTTTCCAAACTGATAGTAATCGCATGGTTCGTGATGAATCTGCTTTAAGACATATAAGCCCTTTTCGTCTGAAACCAGATAAGAATATCCTCCCTTACCTTTTCCAAGCAGTCTGACAAACTGGTATTTTTTTTCATTCACATTGAAATATTCTTCTGCCATATTTTTTCTTTTCCTTTTTTCTATTTTTCTATTATAGTCTTTCGTAATGTCTAATCTTTGTATATAGACCTATTATACTACAAATCAAGAGAAACAAAAGCATTGAACCACTCTCCTACAGCCACCATCGTACCATCATTTTTCAGGGCTAATGAAATGGACTGATCATGCCAGGTATTTCCTTCAACAAGCTTCCTGCTTCCTTTAATTCTTGATGATCCCGATATATGAAAATTCTGTTTCAACACAATAGCGCAGCACAGATTCCATCTGTGGTGAGATCCATTTGTCACGGTGATACAAGAGCTGTTTCCAGATCTCAATCTCGAAATTGTCTACCTCTAAATATTTTATTTTTCCAGCTCTGACTCCTTTTTCCGTCACATAATCTGGCAGGAAAGAAAGTCCGATTCCCTGCTCCACCAGAGAACAGATCAGATTGGTACTTCCGATTTCCAGGATGGGCTGGATTTCCAGGGACATCCCCGCCAGTTTTTCCTCCATCAGTCTGCGATAGCTCATGTCTTTTTCTGTCAGGATAAAAGGCTGACTGACCAGTTCTTGGACCGAGATGGAAGATTTTGTGGAAAAAGAGGAATCTTTTCCAGCCACAAAATGCATCCCTACTTTCTCCTCCTGCACAATGACATATTCTGTGTTATAGATATGGTTGTCCAGTGTCAAGATTGCATCTACCTCATTGTGATTGATCAGGCGGAACATCTCTTCTGTCCCGGCTGCAATCACTTTCAGTGTGATGCCCGGATATTGTCTCCGGAACGTGTCAAAATGTTCACTGAGCAGAGAATTGCACAGGGAATCTGCCATGGCAAGCCGAATGTGCCCCGTGAGCAGCTGATCTTCCTGCATATTTTCTTCCAACTCCTGTGTCATCTGACGGATCTGATAGGCATATCGGAGCACCTTGCGACCTTGTTCGGTCAAAACTACCGTGCGGTTAATTCTTTCAAACAGCTGGGAGTTGAACTCCGTCTCCAACTGTTTAACCTGAAAAGAGACTGTTGATTGGGAAAATCCAAGCTTTTCGGCGGCTTTTGTAAAGCTGTTTAATTCAGCCACATGGATAAAGGTAATTAAATTTTTAATGTCCATTTTCTCACCTTCCATCTCATTCAATCTATTTTTTCGATCTATAGGATTATAATTATCAATTTTACAGATTACCTTTTCTAATATATACTAAACATAGAAATCACACAAGTCAAGTTACTATGCGGTCTTTTGCGCGCATAGCACAAGTGTGTGGAATAGAGGAGGAAATTTTTTTATGACAATCTTTCGTGCAGTATACGATATACTTTGGGGGGATCTCATCACAATCCCTCTGCCTGGGGGAAGCTCACTAGGGCTCTCCTTGCTGGTGATCATTCTGGTTTTATCGGGTATTTATCTCACCATCCGAACCAGATTTCTGCCGTTCCGACTTTTTCCGGAAATGATAAGAGTTGTGGCTGAAAAAAGAAATGTCTCCCAAAAAGATGCCATCTCCGGTGTTCAGGCGTTGATCATATCGACCGCAACCCGCGTTGGAATGGGAAATCTGGTCGGCGTCGTGGCTGCCATCTCGGCAGGCGGTGCGGGTGCTGTCTTTTGGATGTGGGTGATTGCCTTGCTCGGGTCATCTACAGCGTTTGTGGAGGCAACTCTGGCGCAGCTGTATAAGGAAAAGGATCCTCTCTATGGGGGATATCGCGGTGGTCCTGCATATTATATCCATCATCTTTTTATCAAAAAGGGAAGCAAGCGAAAACGTTCTGTCATAGCAGCGCTGTTTGCCATCTCCGGCTTGATCTGCTGGTGCGGCATCAGCCAGGTGATCGGGAACTCTGTCTCCTCTGCTTTTGAGAATGCATTTCAGATTCCACCGCTGTACACGACGATCATTCTCGTTGCAGTTGCGGCAATCATCGTGTTGCGGAAAAATGCCACCGTCAAGGTTTTGGATGTGGTGGTTCCGATCATGGCCGTTTTTTACTTTTTGATTACGTTGTTCATTATTGCAAAAAATGCTGGTCAGCTTCCCGCTGTCTTTCAGCGAATTTTTTCGGAAGCATTTGGTCTGCGCCAGGTGGCAGCAGGAGGCTTTGGCGCTGTCATTATGAACGGTGCAAAGCGAGGGCTGTTTTCCAACGAAGCCGGTTCCGGATCTGCGCCCTGTGCAGCGGCTGCTGCGGATATCAGTCATCCGGCAAAGGAAGGACTGCTGCAGGCTTTCGGTGTGTTTATCGACACCATTGTCATCTGCAGCTGCTCCGCTATGATTATGCTGTTGACACCGATGGAGCTGACAGATGGACTGGAAGGGATGAATCTGCTGCAGACAGCGATGAGCTACCATCTCGGAAAATTTGGAGTCACTTTCATCGCAGTGATCCTTTGGCTGTTCAGCTTCTCAACTTTTATCGGCATTCTGTTTTATGCAAGATCCAATGTCGCTTATCTGTTTGGAGACAACTGGATATCCCAGAATCTGTATAAAATTCTTGCCCTGGTGATGCTTTTTATCGGTGGACTTGCCGCATATACCTTTGTCTGGGATCTTGGAGATCTCGGGATTGGGATGATGACCATCTTCAACATGATCGCATTGATCCCGCTTGCCCCTCAGGCACTCCGGTCGCTGAAAGAGTATGAAGGGCAAATCAGAAAAGAAAAGAAATAAAACGACCGGGAAATACTTTTTCTATGGAATGGCAAATTTAGATGGTCTTGCATATCATAAAAAAGTATGGATGTACTGACATTAGAAGCGTAGCGAGAGTTGCCCCTTTACCGCAAAAGTCCGCCGCCATACAGGCGGGATATATGGAATGCTTAGAAAGGAAGTAGAAAATATGTGTGGAATTTCCGGTTTTTTTCATCCGTGTGCTGATTATATGGCGCAGGAGTCCAGATGGAAGCGTATTTTGGAGGAGATGAACCATAGATTAAAGCGCAGAGGACCGGACGGGGAAGGAATCTATCTGAATGATTGGTGTGGTCTTGCCCATGTGCGGCTTGCGATTATTGATTTGGTCACCGGACAGCAGCCTATGGTCCGAAAAAGAGAAAACCGTGAATGTGCCATTGTCTTTAACGGTGAAATTTATAACATGAAAGAGCTAAAGGCAGAGCTGTTGCAGGAAGGTGTGACTTTTCGCACGACAAGCGACACGGAAGTCATCTTAGAAGGGTATTTGCTTCACGGGAAGGAATATATTAAAAAACTCAACGGTATTTTTGCCATTGCTCTGTGGGACTCCATCCCCGGAAAACTTTTACTGTTTCGGGATCGTCTCGGCGTAAAACCGTTGTTCTACACGTTGAACAAAAACACACTCGTCTTCTCCTCTGAAATCAAAGGTCTGTTTGCCTATCCAGGCGTGAAACCCATTGTGGATCATGATGGTCTGTGTGAGATTTTTGCACTGGGACCGGCAAAATCGTATGGAAAAGGAGTCTTTCAGGGGGTCTTTGAGGTCCTTCCAGGGCATTGCATGATCTTTGACAAGACCTCATACACGCAGGAAGCTTACTGGAAGCTTGAAAGTCATCCCCACGAAGATTCCCTGGATCAGACAATCGAAAAAACAGCGTGGCTTTTTGAAGACGCTGTAAAAAAGCAAATGCTCTCCGATATTCCGATCAGTACCTTTCTCTCGGGTGGTGTAGACAGCAGCCTTGTCACTGCGATCTGCGCAAGAGAGCTGAAAAAGCAGGGAAAAATCCTGAATACGTTTTCTTTTGATTTTCAGGATAACCAGAAATATTTTCAATCCAATTCCTTTCAGCCAAGCCAGGATCGCCCATACGTGGAACAGATGGCAGCCTTTGCAGGGACAAATCACCGTTTTCTGGAATGCAGCAATCAAGATCAGATCGAATCTCTGTACAAAGCGGTGGATGCGCGCGATCTTCCTTGCATGGCAGATGTCGAGTCTTCCATGCTGTATTTCTGTTCTAAGGTGACGGATTACAACAAAGTGACGCTGACTGGCGAATGTGCGGATGAAATTTTTGGAGGCTATCCGTGGTTCCACAATTTCCATGCCTTCCAGACCGATGCCTTTCCCTGGTCTATGAGTATGGAACCACGCCAAATCCTCTTAGATGACACTCTCATAGCCAGCCTGCATATGGAAGAATATGCCCATGCCGCATACGAAAAGACGATCCGTGAAACGCCTGTTCTTGCGGAAGACACTCCCGAAGAAAAACGGCGCAGAGAAATCGCTTATCTAAATTTACGGTGGTTCATGGCGACACTGCTCGACCGAATGGATCGCACCAGCATGTACAATGGGCTGGAGGCAAGAGTCCCCTTTGCCGATCATCGGATTGTAGAATATGTCTTCAACGTCCCATGGCATATGAAATGCACAGGCGGCATTGTAAAAGGACTGCTCCGCCATGCAGGTGAGGGACTTCTGCCAGAGGAGATTCTCTGGAGACGAAAAAGTCCTTATCCCAAGACATATGACCCGACCTACGAAAAAATGTTGGGCATTTGCCTGAAAGAAGTGCTGTCCGACCCCTCTGCACCTATCCGGACTTTTCTGGATATCAAAAAAGTCCACGTTTTCCTCGATGCTCCGTCGGATTACGGAAAACCGTGGTATGGTCAGCTGATGGCAGGACCTCAGATGATCGCATATATGCTGCAGATCAATTACTGGCTAAAAACATATCAGATTGAAATTTTGTAGTAAACTCTTCTTCTATAGTGACAAAAATGATTTCCACACAAAAGGTACTGCCGCAAAAGCTTCTCTTACGCTCTCTGGCAGTACCTTTGTATAGTCTTATTTTATCTTCTTCCTTGCAAATTATTTAGAGGGTCAGCTATTCCTTTGCGAAGAAGCAGATCAAATATGGCAAAGAAAAATAGATCTTTATGACTTTCCTCACTGTGCTGGTGTATATAGCAATCCAATAAATTATTGCATGCAACCACATGAACGAAACCACCCTATACAGTCCGATTGACAAACAGTAGAAAAAGCTTGTTTTATTGCTTCTGGCAATTCAGCAGCAATACGTATTTTCTGTTTCCTTAGATT